>DYKX01000248.1:0-1778 GCA_020722375.1 Anaerolinea thermophila | reverse complement strand
TCAGGCGGAAGCAACCGCGACGCCCGCTTTGCAAACGGCCAAAGTCCGCACGGGTGACCTGGTGGTATCGGCCATCGGCGCGGGGACGATTGTCCCTGCCGCGCAGGTGGACCTGTCTTTCCAAACGAACGGCGTGCTGGCCGCGATGGACGTGGCTGTTGGCGATACGGTGACCGCAGGCCAGGTGCTGGGACGGCTGGAAGAGAACGCCCAGGCCGAGGCGGATTTTCAGGCATTGTTCTCGCCGCAGGGATTGGCGCAGGCCGAAGTCGCGGTTTCCGACGCGGAAATTGCGCTGACCGCCGCCCAAAATGATTGGATCAACCTGATCGGCGAGGAAGCCTGGTATTGGGAGGGGCAACTTTCCCAGGCGCAGGCCGAACTGGATGCGTTGCGTCAGAATCCGTCCGCCACGACCGAGCAGATCGCGGAAGCCCAATCGCGGGTGGACACGGCACAAGGTTGGTTGGCGTATTGGCGACAACTTCGCGCGGACGAGTTGGAAACCACCTACAAGGTCATTGATTTCAAGACCAAAAAAGTGACCAAATTCCATTTCGTTTACTATGAATTGACCGACCAGGAACTGATGACGGCCCGCACCGCGCTGGAACTGGCGATGGTCTCCCTGCAGGACGCCCAAACCGCGCTGGAAATTATCCAGGCTGGACCTGACGCGTTGACCGCGCCTCTCGCGGCGCTGGGACCGCAGATGGCCCGCATCGAAAAAGCGCGTCAGGCTTTTGAACGGACGCGGCTGGTCGCTCCCTTCGATGGGACGATTACCAGCCTGAACGCGACTCTCGGACAGAACGTCGGTTCATCACCCGTGGTGACGCTCTCCACCGACCAGTTGATGGTGCGCTTCTATCTGGACGAATCCGACCTGACGAAAGCGGTCGTCGGCAACCCCGTCATCGTCACGGCGGAGGCGTATCCCGACGCGCCGTTGGATGGCGAGATCGTGATGGTGGAGCCGACCCTGCAAACTGTGGACGGTTTGCCCGTGGTCGTCGTCTGGGCCGCGTTGGCCGAGGGAACGGAGTCCGCCCTCCTGTCGGGGATGAGCGTGGAGGTGGAGGCTATCGCGGGGGAAGCGCGCGACGCGCTCCTCGTCCCGATCCAGTCTCTGCAATTGGTCGCTCCCGATTCGTACGCGGTCAATCTCGTCCTGCCCGATGGGTCGCTGGAGTTGACGGCTGTCACGGTGGGGTTGCGCGATTACGCCAACGCCGTGATCCTGGGCGGGTTGAAGGTGGGGGACGTGGTCAGCATAGCGCCATAATTTCTTTACAAATTCTTCACTTTTACTGTAAGGTAACTTTGCAGTTGCCTTCTAAACTTGCATCCATCAAAGTTTGAATCAACGGAGTACATCATGGAAAAAAATAGTTCTTCAACCAAGCGAAAATCTCGCAATACCAGAACCACGCTGATTGCTATCGTGGTGGTCTTGCTGGTGGCGGTGGGCGGATATTTTGCCTGGCCCAAACCTGAAACTATAGAAGCGACGCCCGCTTTGCAAACGACGAAGGTCCGCACGGGCGACCTGGTCATCACTGCCAGCGGCGCGGGGACGGTTCTCCCGTCTGCGCAGGTGGATCTGGCGTTCCGCACGGGCGGCATTCTGAACGAGTTGAATGTGGCGGTCGGCGACACCGTCCAGCGCGGACAGGTGCTGGCGCGTCTCGAAGGAAGCGTGCAGGCCGAGTCGGATTTTGATGCGCTATTCACCGACGCGGGGTTGGCGCAGGCCGAACTGGCCGCCGTCAACGCGC
>DYKX01000078.1 GCA_020722375.1 Anaerolinea thermophila | reverse complement strand
CTGAAACTAAACTCGGAGCGCGGACTTCTGAAACTAAACTCGGAGCGCGGACTTCAGTCCGCCAGGCAAGCGGACTAAAGTCCGCGCTCCGTTATTCGGTGAATTTTCTTGGCACATTGCCGCGCGAGCAAATTCCGTTTCAGGCGCGTTCGTCTCATTTCCTGTATTCGGCGGAGGTGAATCCTCCCTGTCCAAACTCGGTAATCGAGTCTCTGGCCTGCGGACTGCCCGTGGTCGGCTTCGACAGCGGCTCGCTGCGTGAACTGGTCAGCGACGAGGCGGGCGTCATTGTCCCGTATGGCGCGAACCCGTGGAAATTGGAGACGCCGAACATCCCCGCCCTGGCCGAGGCCGCCACCGAAGTCTTGCGCGATCAGCCGCGCTTCCGTGCGGCCGCGCGGGCGCGAGCCGAGTCAGCGCTGGGGGTGGACAGGATGGTGGACGAGTATTTGAAGGTGTTGTTGGAATAAACAAAGATGAAAGATGAAAGATGATTCTCTATCGTACATTTGGGGTTGCACCGGTCATTTGCAACGCGAATGGTGCGAATAAGCGAATTTTGCGAATGAACATCAACGAAATTCGCACCATTCGCCCATGCGCGGTATTTGCATTGAGGTTTTGTACGGTAGAAAAAAAGATGAAAGAAGCCTTTCACAATAAATGGAGAATCACATGGATGAAATCGAAACTTTTTTACGGCGTCACCTGCTGGGCATTCAGGAAAATGATATAGCCAGTTATCACGAAACCACCTCGCCCGACCTGACGCTCTACGAGTGGTGGGTCACGCCGCATCGGATTGACGGCCTGCCCTTCCATGAATTCATGATGTCCGCCAACGCCGAAAAGGGAACCGTTTTCGGCGCCGAGGCAAAAGGCGAAAAGGCAAAAACGCGCTTCGATCTCGCGAACCTGCACATTCAACGCTACGGCAATTGTGCGATCGCGAGTTACACCTTGTTGGTCAGCACGTCCACCGCGGATGGGGTGAAGGTGGCATCTCACAACGAAACGCGCGTCATCGTCAAATTGGATGGCGCTTGGAAAGTGGTGCATGTGCACAAGTCGCCTGCGTATCAAGCGCCGCATGTGGGTTGAGAGAGTAGAGAACAGAGAGTAGTTATCAGTGAGCAGTGATCAGTCATCAGTTGTAAAGTTTCGCGGAAGATTGGGATTGCAGCAACGCGTGCTGCCGAGTTACCGCGTCCCATTTTTTGACCTGCTGGCGGGATCATGCGAGGGCGGGATGAGTCTCTTCGCGGGGATGGCGAGGGAGGAGGAGAGCGTCGCGTCGGCTGACCTATTGCGTATTGCGTATTGCGTACCCGCGAAGAATTGGCATTTGTTTGGAGGGTCTTTTTATCTCTGTTACCAGCAAGGATTTATTAACTGGCTGGAGAAAACCAAACCCGATGCTCTGATCGTGGAGGCCAATCCTCGTTACCTCGCGACACCGTCCGCTGTGAAGTGGATGCACGCGCGCGGGAGGAATGTCATCGGTTGGGGATTGGGCGCTCCCGTGCGTTCAAGCCCCTCTCCTGTAATCGGGAGAGGGGTTGGGGTGAGGGCATGGTCGCGTTTCGTTAATCAATTCGACGCGCTGATCTCCTACAGTCAACGCGGCGCGGACGAGTACGCCGCGCTTGGTTTTCCGCGCGAAAAAATCTTCGTTGCACATAATTCAGTTGCTCCCGTGTCGAAGTTTCAAGTTTCACGTTCCACGTTTCAAGGCCAGCCATCCATTATTTTTGTGGGACGATTGCAAGCCCGCAAACGAGTTGACTGGCTTATAAAAGCAGTCGCGGCCCTCGGTGGTCGAGTAGACGCCGAAGGCGTCATATCGAGACCACCGCGCCTTGTCATCGTCGGCGATGGGCCCGAACGGGAGAAGTTGCAAGCGCTGGCGAAGGAAATCTATCCCGCGGCGGAGTTCGTTGGGGCGAAACATGGAGCGGAGTTGACTCCATACTTTGCCCAGGCCGATCTCTTCGTCCTGCCTGGCACGGGCGGACTGGCCGTGCAGGAGGCGATGGCGCACGGACTCCCCGTCATCGTGGCGAAAGGGGACGGGACGCAGGATGACCTCGTCCGCGCGGGGAACGGGTGGCAGATTCCGCCCGAGGATTACGGCGCGCTGGTTCGGGTCACGCGTGAGGCGCTTTCGGACATGAGTCGACTCCGCAGGATGGGGGAAGAGTCCCTGCGGATCGTCACCGAGGAGATCAACATCGAAAAGATGGTCGAGTCGTTCGTGCGGGCGTTGAATTTTGTTAGTAATTGACGCCGACCAATTTGTCAGTACCGCAAGATTTATCTTGCCCGTCAGATGCAACATGAATGTTGCGGTACTGAGTATGGAGCAAAGTATGAGTATTTACCAATCGGGCGAATATCTCGAAAAAAATCCGCACTGGCACGCGGCGGACTCGGCGTGGAAGGCCGCGCAAATTTTGAAGATGATCCGCAAGCATGGATTGAACCCCGTCACGGTTTGCGAGGTGGGATGCGGCGCGGGCGAAATATTGAACAACCTGCACGCACAAATGCCCGAGACGAATTTTTTTGGTTACGAAGTTTCGCCGCAGGCCTATGAAATTTGCTCGGCAAAATCAAACGAACGTTTGCAATTTACACTGGGCGATTTACTGGAGACCGAGGTGCGTTTCGATTTGCTTCTGTCCATTGATGTATTCGAGCATGTGCCGAACTATCTTTCGTTTCTCGAAAAATTGTGCGGCCACGCGGACCGATTCATTTTCCACATCCCGCTCGATCTTTCGCTGCTGACCATCCTGCGCCCAAAGCGTTTGATGCGAACGCGCGAAGGCGTGGGACACCTCCACATGTTCACGGCGGAGATGGCTCTGGCCGTTTTGAAAGATACGGGCTACGAAGTGACCGATTCGTTTTTCACCGCGGGCGGTTTGGAACTGGAAAAGAATCAGCGCCGCCTGCGGACCGTCCTTGCCAATTTGCCGCGCCGCGTGCTGGGAAAAATAAATCCGCGCCTCGCGGCACGGATTCTGGGCGGATATTCGCTGCTGGTTCTGGCAAAACCGCGCTAGATTTTCTCTTTCACCAAAGTGGATGGGACGAGGTTGAGAAGGAAACGGTCAAGGGTCTGTCTCATGGTTGTTTCTTTGTTTCGATATGGCTGACCCGTGAAGGTTGCACGCTCACGCCCGCGGGTTGGACGGCCTTCACTGTTTCCTCATTCTTGAGGATGCGCGCCAGGTGTTTCACCATCACGGCCTGGCGCGGTCCTGCCAGCGCGCCTAAATCTTCCAGCACGGGCTCGAGCCAGGCCTGATACGAGCGGACGCGCATGTACACGGGACGCGTCCCGCGGCTGGACAGGGACTGCGTCAACGTTGCGAGATGCTCTTCCACCATTTCCACATCGGGGTGGATGAGCGGCGATAACACGATGCCCGCTGTGCCAGAGGTCACGCCGACGTGACACCGCACCCCGCCGTTGCAGATGAATCCCTCGGCCTGACGCGGCATTGGCTCGACAGGTTGCAGGAGCGGCGGGACGATCTGGTGATAGAGACTTTGGATGGACGGGATGTCTATTTCGCGCGCTCGCTTCCATCCTGACTTTGAGGCGGTCTCCGTTATCGAAGAGAGATTCCACATCCTCTGCCACGCGTAGACCGCGAAGCCTGAATTTCGAAGCGCAATGAACGCCTCGCTGGTCTCGTCCACCTCGGCGATGACGTGGAACGCGCCCCACGCGCCGGCCTGGGCGGAGAGATTCTCGATGAGCGGGACCAGGCTCGGGTGAGTCGGAAGCGAGGCGGGGGCGAGGTAGAGCAATCGGGCGAAGGTCTCCCCCGGGGTGTGGATCACGCTTCCGAGCAGGGAGTCCCCATTCTCTTTTGCGATGGCAGTGTAGACGTGACGGGCGGGGTTGAAATGCGAGAGGAAGCCCGCCGCGCCGAGCGGGTTGCCGCGCGTCAATGCCCGCGTGGAGTCGAGGAGGATGGCGTCGTTGCGATAGCGGCGGAGGGTGGGGAGGTCGAGCAGGTCGAGAGGGCGGATGTTCATTTGATCATGGTTGGGGCGTAGCGGAACGACGGATGGCCTTGATGGTTTTTCGTCCCGCTATGCCCTTACGAAGCCAACGATAAAAAGTATTCGTGGAAGCGCGTGTCGTTTGTCAGTTCAGGATGGAACGAAGTGGCGAGCAGATGGCCTTCCTGCGCGGCCACGATGCGCCCGTCTTCCAACTTCGAAAGGACCTTTGCGTTGCCGCGCACCTCTTCGATAATGGGCGCTCGGATGAAGACCGCGTGATAGGGATGGGTTGTGTCTGTCGCTTGTTTCAGTTCGGCAATGTCGAGATCGGCTTCGAAGGAATCGACCTGGCGGCCAAACGCGTTGCGCGCCACTTTGATGTCCATCAAGCCAAGCAGGGGCTGGCGGCGACTCACGTCTTTGGAAAGGAAGATCGCGCCTGCGCAGGTTCCCCAGATGGCATGGGATTTTCCAAACTCGCGCAGGGGTTCCATCAATTGGAAATCGGTGGCAAGTTTTCCGATCGTGGTCGACTCGCCGCCGGGGATGATGAGACCGTCAAGCCCATCGAGATGCGCGGGCAGGCGGACTTCCACGCCCTGCGCTCCAAGACTCCTGAGCATGACGATGTGTTCTGCAAAATCGCCCTGCAGGGCGAGGACTCCGATTTTCATAGGGCAGGTATACAAGTGCACAAGTAGATAGGTCACAAGTACACAGGTCACGTGTTTACGTGTCTACGTGTGTACCTGTGTACGTTCCACTCACCAGCCTCGTCCCGCGATCCGTTCCCCCTCCGGCATCTGTGAGACGTTGCGTCCCACCATCGGTTCGCCGAGATTGCGGCTGACTTCCGCGAGGATGGACGCGTCCTGATAGTGCGTCACCGCTTTGACGATGGCCGCGGCGCGCTTGGCGGGGTCGCCGCTCTTGAAAATGCCTGAACCGACGAAGACGCCGTCCACGCCCAGTTGCATCATCAGCGCCGCGTCCGCGGGGGTGGCTACTCCGCCCGCCGCGAAGTTGACGACGGGCATGCGTCCGAGTTCCTTCGTCTCTTTGACGAGGTCATACGGCGCGCCGATCTCTTTGGCGTAGGCCATCAATTCTTCCTCGGCCATCGTGGTCAGGCGGCGGATCTCGCCCATCACGGCGCGCGCGTGGCGGACCGCCTCGACCACATCGCCCGTCCCCGCCTCGCCCTTGGTGCGGATCATCGCCGCGCCTTCACCGATTCGTCTCAGCGCCTCGCCGAGGTTGCGGCATCCGCACACGAACGGGACCTTGAACAGGTGCTTGTTGATGTGATGCGCTTCGTCCGCGGGGGTCAGCACTTCGGATTCGTCAATGTAATCCACACCGATTGCTTCCAAAATCTGCGCCTCGACGAAATGCCCGATGCGGCACTTCGCCATGACGGGGATCGTCACCGACGACATGATGCTTTCGATCAGGTCGGGGTCGCTCATGCGCGCCACGCCGCCCTGGGCGCGGATATCGGCGGGGACGCGCTCCAGCGCCATCACCGCGCAGGCTCCCGCGTCTTCGGCGATCTTGGCGTGTTCGGCGGTCACCACGTCCATGATGACGCCGCCCTTCAACATTTGGGCTAAACCTTTTTTGACAGCAAATGTACCAGTCTGTTGTTCCATTCTTTACTCCTTAATTTGATGCGGATGGATTTTACCATGCGGACGCGGACTCCATCCCCGCCTCGCGCGTGACGGGGGTAGATTTCGCAAAGCGGAAAGGTTTTCAACGCAAATGCCGCGAATGGACGAATGACGCGAATTCTCATGGGTTTATTCGCGTCATTCGCAAATTCGCACTTTTCGCGTTCCAAAGACCGCTCCGCTCCGAATCTTTTTCGCCTCTTGACAAAATTTGCAAACGATATACAATTATGACAATGATACAATTATTACAATATAGCGAGAAAAGAAATGCCCGATCCAAAATTGAACTTTGAACTGGATTTCCACTCCGGCCTGCCGATCTACACCCAGATTGTCAACCAGATTTCAGGACGCGTGGCAAACGGGATTCTCAAGCCCGGCGACCAGTTGCCCACCGTCCGCGCGCTGGCGCTGGAACTGCGCGTCAACTTCAACACGGTGGCGCGCGCGTATCGAATCCTGGACGAGGCCCGTATCATCTCCACGCAGCAGGGACGCGGCACGTTCATTATGGAAAAGCCGCCGCCCAAAGTCACGGAAAAGTTGCGGCAGGAGACACTCGAAGGGTTGACCCAGCGATACGTCAATGAAGCGCTTCGGCTGGGTTTCTCCCAGACGGAGGTCCGCCAGAGGGTCAGTGAACAACTCAAAGTCTGGAAAGAAACGATGGAAGTCGAAGAGTAAAGGAGAATGTCATGAATACCAAAACGAAGAAAGATTCGCAAAAAAACCAGAAAGTCGACTCGCACATTTCTGGCATTGCAGGGACGATCTTTGCCATCCTGTTGATCGCGGCCACTCTCGGCGCGATCCTGATGGATGGGAAGGCCGCTGACTGGCTGATCGGGACGTACGTGCTGGGTGTGACCCTGATCGGCGTCTACATCCTGTTTGCGCTCAAAGTTGCCTCGCAGTGGGAGAAGGCAGTGGTTCTGCGACTGGGAAAATTCTACAAACTGGCAGGCCCCGGTTTGTTCTGGATCGTTCCCATCGTGGATACCGTCCCCTCGTGGATCGATCACCGTGTCATGGTCACGCCGTTCTCGGCGCAGAAGACGCTCACCAAGGATACGGTCCCCGTGGACGTGGACGCGGTGCTGTTCTGGGTCGTGTGGGATGCCGAGAAGGCCGCCCTCGAAGTGGAGAATTACATCGCCGCCGTGGACTGGGCCGCCCAGACCGCCCTGCGCGACATCACCGGGCGCATGATGCTGGCGGATATTCTCGTCGGGCGCAGCGTGATTGATAAGGAACTCCAGCAGTTGATCGATGAGCGCACCACACCCTGGGGAGTGACCGTCCAGTCGGTGGAGATCCGCGACATCGTCATCCCGCAGGACCTCGAAGACGCCATGTCCCGCCAGGCGCAGGCCGAGCGGGAACGACAGGCGCGTGTCATCCTGGGCGAATCCGAGAAGCAGATCGCGGCGTCGTTTGCCGAAGCCTCGTTGGCCTACGCCAACAACCCGACGGCGCTTCACCTGCGTGCCATGAACATGCTCTTCGAAGGCCTCAAGGAAAAAGGCGCGCTGGTCATTGTCCCCTCGTCCGCGGTGGATACGATGAACCTGGGCGGGCTGAGCGGCATCGTCTCGATGGGTCAGAACAACCTGCCCAAAGAGAAGTAGGGGATGGATTTCCCATCCCTCCGTTTCACGTGAAACGCTGTAGGACAAATTGCCAATTTGTCCGCCTGCGCAAATTGCCAATTTGCGCTACGAAGGAGAAAAATGTCCAACAAAACTTCCGTCGTCGTCTCGTTGAGTCTAATTGCAATCATGCTCATTGCTGGCGTCGTCCTCTATGCCCAACTGCCCGATCCCATGCCTTCGCACTGGAACGCGGCGGGTGAGATTGATGGATACATGTCCAAATTCTGGGGCATCTTCCTGATGCCGATCATCACGGTCGTACTTGTGCCGTTCTTCCTCGTCATCCCTCACATTGACCCGCTAAAAGCCAACATCGCCAAATTCCGCGGCGTGTTCAACTGGTTCATCGTGGGTTTCGTGGTCTACATGACCTTCATCTACGGCCTGACGATGGCCGCCGCGCTCGGCTACAACTTCAACATGACGTACATGCTTCTGCCTGTGGTCGGCCTGTTGTTCATCGGCATCGGCTGCATGATGGGCAAAGCCAGGCGCAACTTCTTCATCGGCATCCGCACGCCGTGGACGCTTTCCAGCGATACCGTCTGGGACGAGACACACAAGCTCGGTTCGAAGATGTTCATGATCGCGGGCGTGCTCACCATCGTCAGCGCCTTTCTCGGCGAGAACGGCTTCTGGCTGATGATGGTTGCCGTGCTCGTGGCGGCCTTCGTGCCGATCGTCTACTCGTACATCCTCTGGCGGCGGGAGAATCCGTGAACGCGAGGATGCAAGGAGTAAAAATGGCAGACGAAACCAAACTATGGGAATACCGCGTCCAGACCGTTGGCGGATTCTTCAAGGGAGTCCCCGCGGACGAGTTGGAGGAACTGCTCAACGAATGGGGCGTGGACGGCCGGGAGGTTGTGTCCACGCACATCCTTGAGAATGCCAACGAGATCAACGTCATCGCCAAACGCCCGTTGACGCGTACGACGCGCCGCGAGCGATCCATGCCGTCGTAACGCAAGATTAATCTTGCGTTACAAAATCAGATTGGAGAATGAATGATTGACAAAAAAGCCCTGACCTGGTTCCTGGCCATCACCATTGCCATTTCGTGGCCGCTATTTCTCGCTCCACTTTTCATGAGGAATCTCGATCCACTCGTGACGCAATACGCTGTGATGGGACTCTGGGCGCTCGCCATGTGGGGGCCGGGTATCGCGGCCATCGTGACTACTTTGGCTGTACAGAAGAAGCCATTTCGCTCGTTGAACTTAAATCGCCTTGGACCGAAACGTTTCTATTTGTGGGCCTTGTTTCTGCCCTTTGTGTTGACTGTCCTTGGCGGATTGTTCACGCTCCTCTTTGGCATCGCCAAACTGGACATGGAATTTACGATGATGCGCTCGGCCTTGTCCGCCGCGCCGGGCGGAAACGCGATTCCCGTTGGCCTGGTCGTTTTGATTCAAGTGGCGTTCGCGATTTTGCTGGCTCCGTTCATCAATATGATTTTCGCGCTCGGCGAGGAACTGGGCTGGCGCGGATTTCTCCTGCCGAATCTCATGCCTCTCGGTCAGTGGCAGGCGATTCTCATCAGCGGGGTGATCTGGGGACTTTGGCACGCGCCTGCCGTTGCGCAGGGACTCAACTATCCGGGCTATCCTGTGTTGGGAGTCTTTATGATGATCGTGTTCTGCGTTTTACTGGGAATCATCTTCTCGTGGCTGGTTCTCAACACGCGTAGCCCCTGGGTGGCTGCACTGGCGCACGGCGCGGTCAATGCTGTGGCTGGGTTGCCGGTGTTGTTCTTTCAACCGGGTTTCAACATGGCTTTTGGCGGGACACTCGCTACGCCTCCAGCCTGGCTGGCGATGATGCTCTTCATCGGTTGGTTGATGCTCTCGAAGCGGTTGCCGGTTCAGGTCACGGAGGAAGCGCAGGCTGGGGATGTGGTTGTTCTCCCTGCCCGATAGTTTGTCTATACAAATTATCTTAATCCAGTTTTCCCTCAAACAAAAAAATCCTCGCAGAATTGCGAGGACTTTACTTTGTTAAACACTACGAACTACTCTCTATTCTCTACTCTCTCTTTACCCCAGATGCATCGGCATGATGACGTGGAGGAAGTCCTCGTCGCCCACCGGGCGGACGACTCCCGGCGCGTTGGCCGCGGAGGTTTCGAGCGCTACGTTGGGACTCTTGATGACCTCCAAGGCCTCGCGCAGGAATTTAACATTGAACGCGATCAGTACGCCGCTTCCATCCACGGTGGCCTCGACGATGGTTTCGTTCTTGCCCGTCTCTTCGGATGTGGCGGAGATTTCCACTTCGCCGCTTCCGCCGTTGGCCGATTTGATATCGAGCCGCGCCACATTCGAGCCTTCGCGCGCGAAGATCTCGGCCTGCTTACATGCCTTGAGCAACGACGCGGTGGAGACGAGTGTGCGCGATTTGTAGCCGCGTGGGATAATCTGCTGGTAGTCGGGGAATGCGCCGTCAATGAGTTGCGTGACGAGTTCCACATCCTTCACGCGGAAGACAACCTGACCGCGGCCTTTGGGCGCGACCATGTAGATCATCTCCTCGCCGTCGCTGGCGATGCGCGCCAGTTCACTGAGTGCACGCGCGGGGATGATGGCGTTGAACGGATGCGGCGCGGGCG
Organism: Anaerolinea thermophila; assembly: GCA_020722375.1. Lineage (GTDB taxonomy): Bacteria > Chloroflexota > Anaerolineae > Anaerolineales > Villigracilaceae > Denitrolinea. The sequence continues at coordinate 3,437 of DYKX01000078.1, read as the reverse complement.
TAGACAGTACAGCCTTGCGTACCGACAGGCGGAAGCCATCGGCCGCGGCCATCGTGACCTTGTCGTTTTCCACGGTCATCAATACGCCCATCAGCACAGGACGCGCTTCATCGGTCGAGGCCGCAAACGCCACCTGGCGGATCATCTCTTTGAAGTCCACCACGTTGAGTTGGATGGCGCCTTCCATGTCGGGTACGGGCAGGGGCGGGAATTCCTGCGCGTCGATGCACTTGATGTCGTTGTTCGACGCGCCCGATTGCACGTGCAAATTTTGGGTTTGGGAATTGAGGGATAACTGCACCTGTTCGCCGGGCAACGTGTTGACCAGGTCCGAGAAGGTGCGCGATGGGACTGTGGTCGAGCCGTCCTGCTCGATGCGCGCGGGAATCCAACAGGTGATACCCATTTCGAGGTTGGTCGCGGAAAGACGCAAACGACCCTCATCGGTGGCGATCAACACATTGGCGAGCACGGGCAGGGTGGAGCGCGGCGAAACCGCGCGGGAGACAATGCTTAGTCCGCGGGCAAGATTTTCCTGCAATACAGTTACTTTCATGAGAGGCCCTCGTTGTGGCGGAAATTTTTCAAGAGTATATCACTACTTGCAACAGACCCTAAAGGGTTTGGGAATTCAGACAGCAATTCCAAATCTGGAGCCCAAAATCCCGAAAAACAATAAACCAGCCACTGATTTCACGGATGTTCACGGATTGTTTTGCTCTAATCCGTGCTAATCGGTGTAAATCCGTGGCAAAAGGTTTTAGATTTGGAACTGCTGGAATTCAGAGTGGCAAAAAGAATCGGCTGTGGAATTTCTCACCACAGAGAACACGGAGTCCACAGAGATTTTTCAATGAGATTTTCTCCGTGATCTCTGTGCGCTCCGTGGCGAAATCTCCTGGCAAGCCCTCGAGATTAGACACTCCCCGGAATTTTCATGGCCTGTTGGGGTTACATTCCACCCACCACCAGCGAAATACCCAGGGAAAGAAGCATCAGCAGCGCTTGTAACCCGAACAGCGCCGCGAAGATGTAGACCACTACCATCCACGCCGAAGCGCTGTCCGCGCCCTGTTTCACTTCCTGGCCTTCGCTCAACTGTCGCAGGGTCAACGCGGTTGCATCGAATGGTTTGGCGCCCGCACTCCACAAAATGCGCGGATGCGGCACCGTCGAGACGATGACTGTTCCATCGAAAGCGGCGAGGAAGGATCGTAAAGGTTCGGGCTGGTGGACGACCAAATCGGATGGCAGGATGACCGTCCGCGCGGCCGCGTCCTCGTTGGAGATTTCCGCGTCGGCGGCGAGCACGCTCAGGTGCAGACCGGGGGCGTGTTTCTGCGTCGAGGCGCGGATCGCGTCCCCGAAGCCGCTTCCCGCGCGCTCGAAGGCCAGCACGTGGAATCTTTCGTGGCGTTCCACCAGTGCGCGCACCGTCTCGGTCCCGTCTGCGCGCAGGCAGCGCAGGTGATAGACCAGTACGATGACGAATAACGCCAGCAGTTGCAGGGAATCGAGCAACCCCGTCACGTCGAGGGGCCCACTGCCCAGCGCGGCCTGCAGAAGGCGGAAGACGGCGGTCACCGCGGAGACCATCCCGCCGATGACGGAGGCGAACAGCACGAGATAAAGGTAGAACTTTCGCACCACCGAGCGGCGCGCGAAGCCTCCGCTTGTGCCTTGTGACAGGGCCCGTTGCTGCATGGGCGGCCAGGTCATCAGCCAGAGAGGCAGGCCGACGATCATCGTGGCGAGCGCGGCGGAGACGCGTGAGCGCAGGTCCGCGCCCCAGATCTGGCCACCCACCAAAACGTCAAGGATGAACGAGAGGATGAGCGCCATCCCCACGAAGGAGGTGACGAGTCCCGCGAACGAGAGGGTGTAGTAGTAGAGTCGGCGGAATCCGAATTGACGCGTTTCGTCGCCGAAGGTGTCAATACCGTGGTGTAACCAGCGTCCATAGTACGCCCAGACGATCCCCAGCGGCACGCCGACCGAGACTGTGCCGCTGATGCGCGAGAGGAATTCGGACGTGGTCATGGATTCGCCCAGCGCCCAGCGCAGGAAAATATCCAGCACACTGCCGCCCGTGGAGAGGACGGTGGCCACGCCTCCCAGTGTGAGGAGGAAGAGCACGCCCATTCGCAGGAGCGAGTCGTGTTCCCCTTTTTGCAGGAGCGCGTTCTGGCAGGTCTTCCACGCGAAGAACCAGATGGGTGCGCCGACCAGCAGGAGCGAGAAGCCGTTGACGAAAATATCGCGGCTGACCAGCCCAAGAACTTTTGGAGGAATGTAGAACAGGAAACGGATGACCTGTTGTGCGCCGAAGACCACCATCAGGAGGCTGTAGAGGAGCCAGAGGTAGCGGTACAGGCGGCGGACGTCGGCGAAGTTTTCGGTGTCGGTCAGCGTCTCCCAATCGCCGCGCAGGACGCGGATGAAATACGCGGCCGCGATGGCGTTCAACACAATGGCGATGCTGTTATCCACCCAGGTTTGACTCCCGCCGAGCACCGCGTGGTAGGGACTCAAATTTGCCAGCGTGAGCAGACTGCGGTCGAGGAGGGCGAGCGCGTTCTGGGTGATGGGGATGAGCGTGGCGAGCAACGCGGCGTACAGGAAGATGGCGCGCAGGGAGGATGAATGCTCCTCCTCGTCCGCGGCGGAGGCGCGTTGGGCCCACATCCAGTGCAGGGCGAAGATGGGGACTCCGACGAGGGTGAGCGAGAGGGCCTGGGCAAGCGCGTCCCCGCCCGCGCTGATCTCGGAGGTGGACAGGATGCTCCGCAGGAGGCCAACCAATCCCCACAGGACGACTTCAAAGGTAATGAAGGAGACGAGGTAGAAATAGAGGCGGCGAATGGTGCGCATGGGAGACCTCCGCTCTTAGGGGACGAGTTTGGGCGTCGTCTGGTACCAGTCCCAGTACCAGAAGTTGGAGGGCATCTGTTCGATCTTCCATGCCCCATCCTGTTGTACGAGAACAGCGCGTTCCTCGTTGCGGTAGCCCGAAGAGAAGGGATCGGAGGAGCCGTACTGAATGTACACGGTGACGTAAGCCTCGTCGTGGTTGAATTCGGCCTCGCCTATGTCCACGCCCATGTTATCGGGATTGATGTAATTTTGCAGGAAGGGTTCGCGGAATTGTTCGAGCGTGGGCTTGTCCTTTTTCTCGGCGAGGTAGCCGTAGGCTTTTTCGTAATCGCGCTCGAAGACGGCCACCACGTAGTTGTGGACGACGCCCTCGGGGGTATCTTCTGCAACGTAACTGAGGGTCTCATCCTTGCGGACAAAGAAGAGCGCCAGCGCCAGAATCACCAGCGCGCCGATGCCAATCAATATCCCCAACAGGAAGCGATCTTGTTTCATAGGGGCCGCCTTTCGTTAATTGGACTGGTTCTGCCTTGATTGTATAGGGTTTGGGGGAAAAAGGCAAA
>DYKX01000077.1 GCA_020722375.1 Anaerolinea thermophila | reverse complement strand
AAAATCCGTGAAAATCTGTGTAATCTGTGGCTAAAAATACAGACCACGTTTAAGTGCGGCGCTACCTACACAAACAACAAGCGGAATTCTATGGTTAAATTGTCCCATGCAAAATCCAGACATTCTGATCCTCGGTGCGGGGCCTGCGGGACTTTCGACCGCCCTCCACCTCGCACGGGACTTTCCGCATCTGACCTCCCGCATCCTCGTTCTGGACAAGGCGCGGCATCCCCGCCCGAAACTTTGCGCGGGCGGACTGGTCCGCGACGCGGAGACCATCCTTACCCGCCTCGGCCTGGACGTGGGCGAGGTCCCGCACGTGGACGCGTCTGCCGCGCATTTCGACTTCGAAGGCAGGGGACTCTCCATCCGCAATCGAAAAAGTCACACTTTGCGCGTCATCCGACGGGACGAATTCGACGCGTGGCTGGCGGGGAAAGTCCGAGAGCAGGGAATAGAGATCAGAGAACAGGTTACCGTGAAAGACGTGTCTCCCGATGATGATGGCGTGAGTGTTGCCACCGATGTCGGAAATTTTCGTGCGCGGGTCGTCGTCGGCGCGGACGGATCGAAGGGAGTCACGCGTCGCTGTGTTTTGCCGCGCGAACCCGTCCACACGGCGCGGGTGCTGGAGGTGATTACACCTGTAGGGCAAATTGCCAATTTGCCCAGCAAGGCGCAAATTGGCAATTTGTCCAGCAAGGCGCAAATTGGCAATTTGTCCAGCAAGGCGCAAATTGGCAATTTGCGCCACAAAGACAATGAAGCCATCTTCGATTTCTTCGGCGTCCCCTCTGGCATCGAAGGTTACACCTGGGATTTTCCCACGCAGATTCACGGACAGCCCGTGCGCTGTTGGGGAATCTACGACGCCAATGTCCACCCCGATTGGGATAAAGCCGCCTTGAAGGAGACCCTCGCCGAGGAGATGTCGCGTCACGGATTCGAGTTGGGCGATTACGAATTGCAGGGACATCCCATCCGCTGGTTCCATCCGAGGGCGGAAATGTCCGTGCCGCGCGTGTTGCTCGCAGGCGACGCGGCAGGCGCCGATCCGCTTTTCGGGGAGGGCATCAGCATGGCATTGGGGTATGGCGCGGTGGCCGCGGCAGAGATCGGCGAGGCGTTCCAGCGTGGAGACTTTTCCTTCCGCAGATACCCGCGTCGGGTGGCGCGAAGCGGGCTCGGTCAGACGCTGATGGTGAGGTGGGTCGTGGCGCGCGTCGTCTACAAATTCAAATGGCGCTGGTTCCAAATCCTGCTCTGGCGTTTCTTGAAACCCATCGTGGCGGGCGCGGCATGGCTGCTCATTTTGAATTGGGCGGGGAGGTTGCCCAATAAGCGATAGTTCGTTATACTGGCAAATCATTCTGGTTTGGGTTGGGTTATGGGTTTCGCTGACCTTCATATTCACAGCATGTACAGCCCCGACGCGACGACCACCGTGCGCGCGGTGTTGAAACAAGCCTCCGATGTTGGGTTGGATGTGATCGCCATCACCGACCACGACGCCATCGCAGGCGCCCTCGAAGCGCGCGAACTCGCATCCCAATACAATGTGGAGGTGGTGACAGGCGCGGAGGTGACCACCAGTGAAGGTCATTTGGTGGCGCTTTACGTGGAGAAACTTCCGCCCATGGGCATGTCGCTGGAGGATACGCTGGTCTGGATCGGACATCACGGGGGCATTGCCATTGCGCCGCATCCATTCAACAATCTGCCCAAAAGCCTGGACTTGCAGTCTGTGATGAACGTGTTCAACCGCCCGCGTGCGAAAGGGTTTTTGAAAGGCATCGAGGTTTACAACATGGCAACGCGGGCCTTTGGCGATACCGCGGAAAAACTTTCCGTGTACCTGCCGCTTGCCAAAACCGCCGCCAGCGACGCGCACGTGTACTGGGCCATCGGCGTCGGGCGGACGGAATTCCACGGCTCCAGCGCGGACGAGTTGCGGGCCGCGCTCGAAAACGCGTCCACCATCCCGATTCCCCACAAGGGAAAGATGCCCGCGCCGCCCCTGCTGAGTTGGCTGCGCTATTTTCTCCTGCGCAAGTTGGGTTATCTTTCCGACGCGCCCTCAGCCTCCTCGCCCGTCAACACCCAGCGTTTTGACCGCGACATGTTGTTGAAGGCCATGAAGAAGTTGGAAAAATGACAGCCGCCTGGCCCTTACAGGGTGCTTCGCAAAAGCGGCTGTCATTTTTCTTTGACCCGTTTGATGAAGCCCGGGGTGTTCAATTCTCTTTCCAAAAGAAATTGGAAATAGCCCTGCATCACCGTTTCGATCTCTTTTTGCGTCTCCGCATCGGGACGGGCGCGCGTGGCGGTACGATAGTCGCTGCGCTGGAAGTGGCGCAGATATTTCAACGCGTCCACCGAGATGGGCCACAAGCCTGGGAGTCCCTGTCCACAACGGGGGCAGATGACTCCTCCCAGCGCGGCAGAGAAGAACTGGTTCTCAGCCTGGATCGCAGTCCGACAGTTGGCACATTCGACGAGTTGCGGACGGAATCCCAGCAAATCGAGCAGGCGCATCTCGTAGGAGCGGAGAGTCAACCACGGGAGAGGCTCGGAGGCGAGACGAGACAACGTCTCAGTGAGCAGGCGGTAGAGGGATGGTGATGCCACTTCCTCGTCGGGGACGAAGCGGTCGAGCAATTCGAGGACGTAGGCCGCGTAGCCCGTCAACGTCAGGTCTGCGCGCAGGGACGGGTACGCGTCCACCGTCTCGGCCTGGGTGACGATGAAGAGGTCGCGCCCACTGGCAAGTTGCAGTTTGACGCGTGTGAACGGTTCGAGATGTCCCGCCTTGCGTGAGGCGATCTTGCGCGCACCCTTCGCCACCGTGCGGACTTTCCCGCGCTCGCGCGTGTAGAGCGTGAGCAGGCGGTCGGCCTCGCCAAAGTCACTGTGACGGAGGACCACTGCTTCGACACGGAGGGAGCGGAAATCAGGCATAAGAGAGTAGAGAACAGAGAGCAGTGGAGGGCGGGATACGAGTTACGGGTTACAAGTTACGGGTTACATTTTCCGTGTGTACCTGTTTACGTGTGTACCTGGCTGCGTGTCTACATGTTTACCAAATGATCGGGCGTGAACGCTTCGGGAAGCAATTCGGCGACTGTCATTTCCTGGACGATTTCCCCCTCCCCGTTGGCGATCAGGACGCGCGTCTCCAATCCAAACTCGGCCATCACCTGACGGCAGGACCCGCAGGGCGAGCCGCCGTTATCCGTGACAACCGCAATCACTTCGAATTCACGCTCGCCCTCCGAGACGGCCTTGTAAATGGCAACCCGCTCCGCACACATGGTGGTGGGATACGCCGCGCTCTCCACATTGACGCCCGTGTAAATGCGTCCGTTCTTCGTCCGCAGCGCCGCGCCGACGCGGTAATGAGAATAGGGCACATAGGCGCGCTTCCGCGCTTCATTGGCAAGTTCGATCAACGCCTGCTCATCTTCTTTTCGTTTCATACATCAACCTCATCCATTACGTTTTACGCATTACGTTTTACGCATTACGTTTTACGCATTACGCATTACGCCTCTTCGCTCTCTCCAACTTCCTGATCGCCCGCGCGGGCACACCTGCCACAAGCGTATCCGCTGGGACATCCTTCGTCACCACCGCGCCCGCGCCCGTACGCGCGCCGTCGCCCAGGGTCAGCGGGGCCACCAGCATGGTATCCGAGCCGATGAACACATCCTCGCCGATCGTGGTGAAATGTTTCTTCTCGCCATCGTAATTGCAGGTGATTGTGCCCGCGCCGATGTTCGTCTCCGCGCCGATGTCCGCGTTGCCAATGTAGGAGAAGTGTCCCATCTTGACGCCGTCATGCAAATACGAATCCTTAACTTCGCCAAAATTTCCCATGTGAACGTGTTTCCCCAGGTGCGCGCCCTTTCGCAATCGCGCGAACGGGCCCATATCCACGTCATCTTCGAGCCACGCGCCTTCCATCACCGAGGCCAGAATCTTGCAGCGATTTCCAATCTTCGAATCACGGATGATCGTGTTCGGCCCGATCACGTTCTCTTCGCCAATCTCGGTCTTTCCATGCAGGTACGTGTTCGGCCAGATGACCGTGTCGCGTCCGATCTTGACTCCGACCTCGATGTACGTCGACACGGGATCAATCAGCGTGACGCCGTTCAGCATGTGCATCTCGTTGACGCGTTTCCGCATCTCCGCTTCGACCTCCGCCAGGTGGACGCGCGTGTTGACGCCGATCGCCTCCCTCGCGTCCTCCATGACTTCGGCCTGCACTGCCAACCCAGTCTTGACAGCCACCTCGACCGCGTCGGTCAGGTAGTATTCGCCCTTGTGCGGATTCTTCTCGATGCGATTCAGCGCGTCCCAGAGCCAATCTCCATTGAAACAGTATGCTCCCACGTTCAATTCCCTGATCTTCTTCTGCTCCTCCGTGGCGACATATTCCTCCACAATGGCCTGCACCGTCCCATTCGGCCCGCGAACGATTCGCCCGAAGCCGCGCGGGTCATCGTTGAAAACCGTCAGCATGGAGAAGGGGCCGCTGTTGCGTTTCTGCGTCTCCACCAGCCGCGCCAGCGTCTCGCCGCGCAGGAGGGGCATGTCCGCGTAACAGACGAGGACCAGCCCTCCCGTCCCGCGCAGAAGCGGAGCGGCCTGCATCACGGCGTGCGCCGTCCCCAGTTGAGGATCCTGCACAACGGTCCGCGCGGAATCGCCGAGGTAGTCCGTCACTTTCTCGGCGCCATGTCCAACCACGACGACGGGAGTCTCGTTGGCGGCCTGGCGCACGGCTTCGAGCGCGTGCCAGATCATCGGTTGTCCAAGAATGGGATGAAGGACCTTGGGCAATTGGGACTTCATGCGAGTGCCCTGCCCGGCGGCGAGAAGGATGGCGGTAACTTTCATGAACAACTCCTGAAATAAAAACAGGCCGTGTCCGCCGTGGCGGGGCAAGCCTGTCAGAGAAAAAGCCCCGCCTGCGCGGGATTTTGAAAAGGCTGGGGCACCTGGATTCGAACCAAGATCCACGGCTCCAAAGGCCGGTGTGCTGCCGTTGCACCATGCCCCAGTGCGGGCGAAATTGTATCACACGGGTGACGGGCGGGCAATGTCACTTTTTGTGGGTCAGGGGTTTCGTATGGCCCTTCGGCGCCAGGCCGAGTTGTTTGGCCTGTTCGTACGAAAGCACGTCAGGATGCAGAGGCGGGTTGCCGTGTTTCTCCACGGCCTCGTCCCAAAAGGCATCGGCATCGCTGGCATTGATCTTCTGTTTCTTTTGCAGGAACAGGTTCTCGATATCCTGGGTGGGAACATTCGTAGCCGCGGACAACGGGACGGATTCCACGGTCTCGCCTTCGGCTGGGACGGTGGGCATGCCCATCAAGCGGAGGGATTTCATCATCGCCTCGCGCGCGGACACCATCGCGTCCACCACTTTCAGGATGTGGTCGCGTTCGGTGAGTTTTTCTCCCGCCACCAGCAGGCCGTACAACGCGTCCACGGGGATGAGCACCAGGTCGTGGTCTCCGCCGCTGAAGACGTGGTAGTGGTCGGGTCCCTCCTGATGGATGAAACGCGACACCTTCTGTCCCGCGGCAAAGATCGCCATGATGGCCGAAAGCAGGGAGACTTCCATGCTGCTATCGGACAGGTCGCCAGCCCGTTCGAGCACGCGGCCGCGGTCACTGAGCAGATACACCGCCTGCGCCTTCACCTGTTTGCGGAGTTTCGTGAGCAGGTCCGCAATGGTATCGCGGTTGGCCTCCACCTTCTCGTCTTCAGGAGGCAGGATGGTGCGTTTGAGTCCGAGGGCGCGCTCCACAACATCGAGGAAATCCGCAAGCGGAATGGGCTTGTCAAACATAGCCATGGCCCCCGCCGCGAGCATCTCATCTCGCGTCTTTTTATCGGTCATGGCGGTGATGAGAATGCTTTTTACATCCGGGTTCCTGGCGCGGACCTTCTTCATCAATTCCACGCCGGTGATGCCAGGCAATTTGTAATCGGAGACAAGCAGGTCGAAGCGATGACGAGTCACCTCGAGCAGGGCCTCCTCACCGGAAGGCGCTTCGAAAATATCGAGTTTGTGACCGAGGGTATCGAGGGTGGAATGGAGCAGGCGCAGGATGTCGCGCTGGTCGTCCACGAGGAGGATGCGGGGAGATGGCATGGGATGATTATAGCAAACAATCTCCCCTGCATCCATTACAAGACTCTTAGGTGCGAAAATAAAAAGAACCCGGGTCTCCTGGAGAAACCTGGGTTCTGGTAAGCGGGCTAAATGTCCAGATTGCGGACCGCCTTGGCGTGAGTCTGGATGAAGCGTCGGCGTGGATCGACCGCGTCGCCCATGAGCATGTCGAAGGTCCGATCGGCTTCGGCCGCGTCGTCCACCGTCACCAGAAGAAGGGTGCGGTTCTCGGGGTTCATCGTCGTCTCCCAGAGTTGTTCGGGGTTCATCTCGCCGAGGCCTTTGTAACGCTGAATGTTGGCCTTGTCCGCAGACGCCATCTCTTTCAGGATCTTGTCCTTTTCCTTTTCGCTGTAGGAATATTTGACGCTGTTTTTATAAGCGATGCGATACAGCGGCGGCTGGGCAATGAAGAGATGACCTCCCTCGATAAGCAAGGGCATGTAACGGAAGAAGAAGGTGAGCAAAAGCGTTCGGATGTGTGAACCATCCACATCAGCATCGGTCATGATGATGATACGTCCGTAACGCAGGCCTTCGACGTCGAATCCTTCGCCAATGCCCGTCCCAAGCGCGGAGATGAGCGCCTTTACCTCGTTGTTGCCCAGGATCTTATCGAGACGTGCGCGCTCGGTGTTGAGGATCTTGCCGCGCAACGGAAGGATGGCCTGGAAGTGGCGGTCGCGTCCCTGCTTGGCCGAGCCGCCAGCCGAGTCACCTTCCACGATGTAGAGTTCGGTTTTGGTCGAGTCGCGTTCGGAGCAATCGGCCAATTTACCGGGGAGGGTCAACGACTCGAGCGCGGACTTGCGGATGACGAGGTCGCGCGCCTTCCTCGCCGCGTCGCGGGCGCGGGACGAAGTGAGGCATTTGGCGATGATAGCCTTGGCGGCCTGCGGATTCTCCTCGAGGAAAGTGCTGAAGGCCTCGCCCACGATCTGCGTGACGTAGGTCTGCACCTCGGGATTCATCAACTTCACCTTGGTCTGCGATTCGAACTGCGGGTCGGGATGTTTGACCGAGACGATGGCGGTCAAACCTTCGCGGGTGTCGTCGCCGGTGAAATTCGGGTCGGCATCCTTCAACAGGCCGTTTTTGCGCGCGTAATCGTTGATGACGCGGGTCAGCGACGAGCGCAGGCCCGTCATGTGCGTGCCGCCGTCCACAGTGTTGATCGTGTTGGCAAACGAATACACCGATTCGGTGAAGGCATCGGTATATTGAATGGCCGCCTCGATGCCAATCCCTTCCATTTCCTTCTCGATATAGACCACAGGATGCAGGTTTTCGCGGTTGCGATTCAGATAACGCACAAAGGAGGTGATACCGCCCTCGAAATAGAACGTCATCTCCCTGTTCGTGCGTTCGTCCTCGAAGAAGATGGTGACACCGCGCGTGACAAAGGCCATTTCACGGAAACGCTGGACGAGCGTGTTGAAATGGAATTCCATCTCCTCTTTGAAGATCTTCGGGTCATACTTGAACGTGGTTTTGGTCCCGCTTTCAGAGGCCTTTGCCTTCCCGATAACCTTGACCGGCGCCTTCGGGATGCCGCGCTCGTAGCGCTGAAAGTGGACCTGTCCCTCGCGCCTGACCTCGACCTCGCACCATTCCGAAAGCGCGTTGACCGCGCTGACGCCCACGCCGTGCAGACCACCCGACACCTTGTACCCGCCGCCGCCGAACTTGCCGCCCGCGTGCAGGGTGGTCATCACCACTTCCAGCGCGGACTTCTTCATCTGCGGGTGCATCCCAACAGGGATGCCGCGTCCATTATCGGTGACGCTCACACTCGAGTCCGGGTGGATGCGAATTTCGATGCGCGTACACGCGCCAGCCAGCGCCTCGTCAATCGAGTTATCCACTACTTCGTAGACGAGGTGGTGCAGGGCTTTCACATCCGTGCCGCCCACATACATGCCCGGGCGGCGTCGGACGGCCTCGAGTCCTTCAAGGACTTGAATGTTATCTGCTTCGTATTTACCGTTGGTTTGAACCATGATTTTCTCCACAAACCTCTGCTGTCCCACCTCACCCTCCCCTGCCCTCTTCCTGGTGGGGAAAGAGCAGTGGAAAGCGCCGCCAAACAGCGGGGTGGGTCAGACGAGGAATTAATTACGTTTGTCGTGCAGCGGTATCGAGCTTCAACCGCTCGAAGACGATCTCCAGCCAGGCGTTCATATCGCGGTAGTAAATGAAAGAGGCCGCCAGCAGGGCTGTCGTAACGAACGCGTGTCCGGCGATGCCGACCGCCGTCATCCATGAATCGTCCGCAGGGACAGACCACAGGAAATTCAGACCCTGGCTGATGACAAATACCACCAGGACAAACATACTGCTGGTCGGCAGGGTAAAGCGTGCCATGCGCAGACTGGCGTAGATCGAATAAAAAGCGTTTTGGCCGCGCAGGTACATTCCATGCGGCGCAAAGAAGATCGGCACCACGATCCACGCGCCGAACAGGGCCAGCACAAACATTGCCGCCTGTAAAATTCCTGCATTGATCAGGCCCAGAATACCCAGCATGAACATGGCAGGAATTCCAATCAGGAAGAGAAGCATAGTGATGATCATCGAGAACAACACGGTCTGGAAAACGGCTCGAACGGGACTGGATGTTTTACTACGAGCCCCGGTTGCGCCAGAGACTCCGTTGAAATACAGGCCGCCCAAAGCCCAGCCGATGAACGTCAAAAGGAAGAACCAGCCCAGCAGACTGCCCTCCGACGGGACCTTAATCAGCGATTGCGTGCCAAGCGGATTCTCCACGGGCAACTTCGCAGACATCAGACTGGAGACGCCGATCGGAAACGTCCGCAACACAGAGAGCAGATTGTAATTGGACAGCCAATCTGCCATCAACTGTTGAACGGCTTTAATTTCCTCGCCTGGCAGGCTTTTCCCTGCAAGCGCCATCATCTGGCCGAAGGAATTCGAAAACAAATCTTCGACGCTCAGGCGCGGTCCAAACCAGAGCAGGGCATCCAAAACCACCGGCAGGAACAGGAGGGAAAGATGCGAAGAAATCACATCCATGCCCCCCTTGATGGCATTGATCACGCCCGGCGGAGGCGGAAGGGGCTGAGGAACTTGAGGTTTTTCCATAACCGAGTAATTTTACCATAGCGGTCTGTTCTCTTGGCAGTGCCCGCCGCGACAGGTACAATACAAACCATGCAATCGCGCTCATCCCTGCCCGATATCAACCGCATCGGCATTTTGACGGCCGCCGTCCTGCTGGCTTTTGCCCTGACACGCCTGTTGCCCGCTACACAGGTGGTCCTGCGCTGGAGCGTGGGCGACTTTTTCCTCACCCTGCCGGTCAACCTGACGACCATCATGACCCTGTTTGCTTCAGGAATCACCGCCACCGGCATGGACTGGTTACTGCGCGGCCACCCCGCGCTTGGTTCCAAGCGGACGGTGGAACACTGGCTTTTGCCCATGCTCACCACCATCGTAATCGGTGTGCCGCTTTCGCTTCTGCCAGGCAGCGCTTCGTGGTGGATCACTTTCGTCATTGCCAGCCTGGCGCTGGTGACGGTTTTCATGGCGGAATACGTGGCCGTGGACCCCGTCTCCCCCGCTTACTCCGCCGCGATGGGACTGCTGACCGCGCTGTCTTACGCAGTCTACTTGATCCTGTTGACGACCATGCGCACCTCCTCCCCTCGCCTAATCATCGCCGTTCCGACCGTGTTCGTTGTCAGCGGATTAGTCTCCCTGCGCGCGTTACATCTGCGTCTGCAACGATGGGAGTTCGCGTGGGCGCTGGGCATCACATTCATCCTGTCACAATTGGCGGCGGCCCTGCATTACTGGCCGATCTCACCCATCCAATATGGACTGGCCCTGCTCGGTCCGCTCTATGCGTTGACGTCACTGGCGGGAAACCTCGGCGAGGAGACTCCCGTCCGACGCGCGTCCATCGAGCCGCTGGCCGCGTTGACGCTGGCCTGGGTCGCGGCCGCGTTTTTAGGGTAGGATCACGCGTCGGGGACCGAGGCCGGCGAAACGTCACACGTGAGGCGGAAGAAGTCCGCATGAGCAACCAGATGGGTCGATCCGTGTTATGCTCTTTATCCCAAATTGGAGTGAAACTGTGAATCAAGTACTGCTTACCATTGGCGTCCTTCTCCTCGCGTATGTCATCGGCTCGGTGCCGTTCGGTCTGTTGATCGTGAAATTACACACAGGACAGGATATTCGCAACATTGCCAGTGGCCGCACAGGGGGGACCAATGCCATGCGGGCGGCTGGTCTTTGGGCAGGGATTTTCACCGCACTGTTCGATATTCTCAAAGGCGCAGGGGCGGTGTGGCTGGCGCGGGCGATGATCCCCGACCAGCATTGGGTGCATGTGTTTGCGCCGATCTTTGCGATTCTGGGTCACAATTATTCCATCTTCCTGCCCGAATTCGACGAGAACCATCGATTCAAAGGGCTGCGCGGCGGCGCGGGCGGCGCGCCTTCGGTGGGCGGCGCGTTCGGACTGTGGCCCGCCTCGCTGGCGATCATCCTGCCGCTGGGAACGCTGGTCTTCTTCACGCTGGGATACGCCTCCGTGACGACGATGAGCGTTGCGTTTTTCGCCATCATCGTGTTCGCGGTGCGCGCCATCAATGGCTTCCCGTGGATCGACGTGTTCTACGGCATCCTGGCAGAAGTTCTGCTCATTTGGGCCTTGCGCCCGAACATCAAGAACCTGCTGGCTGGAAAAGAACGAGTGGTGAATATCAGCCTGCATGGACGCATCAAAGCCAAACGCGAAATGCAAAAGACAGAAAATTAAATTAGGCTCATGTGTAGAATCTGTGCGACAACGTGACAGTCACTTCCGAAGTGACTGTCACGTTGCACACTCTTTACAGATGAGCCTTAAATTATTCTCGATCGCCATGCCCTAATGCAACAGGCCGCGAAATCGCGGCCTGTTGTTTTTAAGAATCTGCCCGCACTTTCCTGCGGCTATGCTACACTGAAACCATGATTCTTCCCGAAGCATTTCTCACCCACACGCTCAGGCATCATCCACACGGAAAGGCTGTCGCACGCATCCTGTGTGCGGCCATCCAGGCTGTCGAACCAGGCGCGGCTGTACGAAGATTCGTCCAGCGGGAAGGCAATTCGCTTTTCGTCAACGGGCAGGAATATCGTCTGGATGAGATCGGACGGATACGCGTCCTCGGACTGGGGAAAGCGTCCGCGGCCATGACCTCGTCTCTGGCGGACTTGCTCTCGGGTCACGCGACCCGCGGCCTGCTCATTCCAAAACAGGCTCCCGTCCAACTCCCAAGCGGATTCGACCTCCAGCCTGGCGGACATCCCATCCCCGACGAAAACAGCCTGTCCGCCGGGCAAAAGGCATGCGACTTAACAAACTGGCTATGCGAAAGTGATATTCTACTCTGTCTCCTCTCGGGCGGAGGATCCGCGCTGATGACTCTCCCCCACCCGGGCGTCTCCCTCGACGACTTGCGCGTGTTGACAGCCTCCCTGCTGGGCTGCGGCGCGCGCGTGGACGAGATCAACACCCTGCGCCGTCACCTTGACCAACTCAAAGGGGGCGGTTTGGCGCGGCTGGCTTCTCCCGCGCGCGTGGTCAGCCTGATTCTGTCGGACGTGGTTGGAAATCCGCTCGAAGCCATTGCCTCGGGTCCGACCGCGCCCGATCCGTCCACGCGCGAGGAGGCTCTGGGGATACTCGAAAAATATGCCCTGCTGAAGAAAATTCCAAAGACAATCGTTTCCTGTCTGCAAACGGCGCCTGAAACGCCCAAGCCCGGCGAGATGCTGTTCGAGCGCATGCAGAACGTCATCGTGGGGAGCAACGCGCTGGCGGCAGAGTCCGCTCAACGTCAGGCAAGAAGCGAGGGGTTTTCTCCTGTCTGGCTGGGCGATGACTGGCAGGGAGAGGCGCGCGAGGTGGGTCGAGAACTGTCCCAGCGGTTGAAGTCCGCTTCGGAGGCGCGTCCGTTCTGCCTGGTCGCGGGCGGCGAGACAACCGTCACGCTGCGCGAAGGCGGGCGCGGCGGACGCAACCAGGAACTGGCGCTGGCATCCGTCCGAGAACTCGCGGGGATGGATGACGTTCTGCTCGTCTCGCTCGCCACCGACGGCGAGGATGGCCCCACGGATGCGGCGGGTGCGGTGGTAACGGGAAAAACATTTCAGCGTGGACTCGAGTTGGGGCTGGTTCCCGAATCGTTTTTGAATAAAAACGACTCTTACAATTACTTCCACGAATTGGACGATCTATTAAAGCCTGGCCCGACGGGGACAAACGTGAACGACTTGATATTCTGTTTTGGCTTTTAGCAAGGCAGACGGACAGTCGAGTCGAAGGCACACAATGGCATGCCGATTTTGCCGATTGGGTTGTTTGGGGAGGTCAGTTGGGCTTTCGACATGTTGATTAGTTTATCGCTTTCATTTTTGCCGACTATTTCACCCCCCAGATATGGGGGCTACCACGCTGATTCCCAATGAACCACTTTTTTCATAACATCATGTACAATATCCCCATGCTTGCCCGTATTTACTCCTGTGCGGTGGTGGGACTCGAAGGCGTCATCGTCGAAGTCGAGGTGGATACCACGCAGGGATTTCCAGGTATGGATCTTGTCGGTTTACCGGATGCCGCCGTGAAAGAAAGCGCGGCGCGCGTCCAGACCGCCATCCGCAACGCCGGCCTGCCCTACCCGCGCGAGCGCATCGTTGTCAACCTGGCGCCGGCTTCGGTGCGCAAAGAGGGGCCGGCCTACGACCTCCCCATCGCCCTCGGCATTGTGATGATGCAGGGCAACCTCAACCCCGACATGGTCAAAGACGCGTTAATCATTGGCGAACTGTCCCTGGATGGAATCGTCCGCCATGCGCGCGGTGTCCTGCCGATGGCTGCCACGGCGCGCCAGAATGGTTTCAAGCGCATCTTTGTCTCCGAACAGGATGCGCCTGAAGCCGCGTTGATCCCGGATCTGGAAGTGTATCCCGTCAACACGCTCTCGGCTCTTTATGGACATCTGGCTGGGTTTCGCCATATTGAGCCGTACCAACCCTCGGACGAAGATCCTGAACCGCTCTACGTCCCCACCGACTTTGCGGAGGTCAAGGGTCAGGAACACGTCAAACGCGCGCTGGAGGTGGCAGCGGCTGGTAGTCATAATTGTCTTCTCGTCGGCTCGCCTGGCGGAGGCAAGACCTTGATGGCGCGCGCCCTGCCGGGCATCCTGCCGGAGATGAGTCTGGATGAAGCACTCGA
>DYKX01000076.1 GCA_020722375.1 Anaerolinea thermophila | reverse complement strand
TGACTCGATTTGATATACTTGCCCCATCTCACACAAGGAGTCACCCATGTCCACCCCTCCGCGCTGGGATTTGACCAACATCTATCCCTCGCTTGAATCGAAAGAATTTACTGCCGCCTTCGGGCAACTGCAAACCAAGATCTCCGACCTCGGCGATTATTTCGATGAAGTCGTCACCAAGACCGATGCCAAGACTCCGCCGAAGCAACTCGGTGCCATCCTCGGCGAAGTCGTGGATCGCTTCAACGACACCTACCTGCTCTCGAACACGGTCGGCGCGTACGTCTCCTTCCACGTGGATACCAACTCGCACGACCAACTTGCCAAACGCCGCGAGTCCGAATTTGAGCAGGCCGCCGTCCCGCTCCGCAAACTCGGCGTCCGCTTCAAGGCGTGGCTCGGCAAGATCGCGCCCGCGCTCGATGGCGCGCTTCCGCATCACCCGTCCGCGCAGGCGCACGCCTTCAACTTGAAGGAAGCCGCCGAGCAGAGCAAGTATCTCATGTCGGAGGACTTGGAAGGACTCGCCGCCGAACTGACCCTGAGCGGGGGCAACGCCTGGGGCAAACTCATGGGGACCGTCACCTCGCAACTCACCGTGGACTTTGAACTGGACGGCAAAACCGAAACGTTGCCCATGCCCGCGCTGATCAACCTGCGCACGCATCCCGACGAATCCGTCCGCCGCCGCGCCTACGAAGCCGAGAACGCCGCCTGGGATTCCGTCCGCGAGACGCTGGCCGCCTGCCTGAACGGCGTCAAGGGCGAGGTTGTCACGCTCAACAAACGCCGCGGCCGCGAAGACGCGCTGCACTCCGCGCTCGACCAGGCGCGCATTGACCGTCCCACCCTCAACGCGATGCTGGACGCGATGAAGGATTCCTTCCCGCTCTTCCGCAAATACTTCAAGCACAAAGCCAAACTGCTCGGCAAGGAAAAACTCGCCTGGCATGACCTGTTCGCACCCGTCGGCGCGGGCGGAGGAAGCGTCACCTACGAGGAAGCGCGCGACTTCATCCTCGAACACTTTGCCAATTTCTCGCCTGAACTTTCCGCCTTTGCCAAACGCGCCTTCGACAAAAACTGGCTGGACGCCGAACAGCGCGAGGGCAAACGCGCGGGCGGATACTGTGCGGGCGTCGAATCGCTCAAGGAGAGCCGCATCTTCGTCAACTTCGACGGTTCCGCCGACCAGATCTCCACCATCGCACACGAACTCGGTCACGCCTTCCACAACGAGTGCGCCTACCAGCAGGACAAGACCATCCTCCAGCAGGATACGCCCATGACGCTGGCCGAGACCGCCTCCACGTTCTGCGAGACCATCGTCACCGAGGCGCGTCTTGCCAGGACGAAAGACCCGCAGGAGGAACTCGCCATCCTCGAAGGTCACCTCAACGGCGCCTCGCAAGTCATCGTGGACATCTACTCGCGCTACCTGTTCGAGAAGGAAGTCTTCGAGCGCCGCGAAAAATCCGAACTTTCCGCCGACGATTTCTGCGAGATCATGGAACGCGCCCAGAAAGCCACCTACGGCGACGGCCTCGACGAGCGCGCTCTCCAAAAATACATGTGGACGTGGAAACCGCACTACTATTCCACCGGCATCTCGTTCTATAACTTCCCGTATGCCTTTGGCCTTCTATTTGGAACGGGTTTGTATGCCATCTTCAAACAGCGCGGCGCGGCCTTCGTGCAGGATTACAAGAACCTGCTGGCCTCCACCGGCGAAGCCACCGCCGCCGACCTGGCCGCCCGCTTCGGCATCGACATCCGCAAGAAGAAATTCTGGGCCGACAGCATTGCCATCATCGCCAAACACGTGGACCGCTACTGCGAACTTTAGTGCTCGATCAGGGACGCGGAAAACGCGGATAGACGCGGATCGACACCGAAGAAATATTTCCGTGTTCTCAGCGTAAATCCGTGCTCGTCAGCGTCAATCCGCATCCTGCCTTTAAAACCATCATCAAAGTCACTCCAATCCTCGGCGGCATGGACGCGTGGATCGAAGCGGGATTCCCGGTCGAGCCGTAGCGGGCGACTTGCCGATCGGTAACAGAACCCGGCCAAATGTCAGGAAAGAAGCGAGAGAATCAAACAGGGACGCGTCCTCGTCGGGCGCGTCCCTGTTTATGTTTTTACGAATTGCGTTTTACGCTTCGCCGGTCAACCAGCCGCGCAATTCCATGGCCTTGACCACGCGTGAGATCGCCACCATGTAGGCCGCGTCGCGCATGTAGACTTTCTTTTCCAGGGCCATGTCGAGCACGCCGTGGAAGGCGACGGTCATCTTCTGGTCAAGTTTTTGCAACACTTCCTCTTTCGGCCAGTAGAAGTTCATGTCATTCTGGACGCTTTCGAAGTAGGAGCAGGTGACGCCGCCGGCGTTGCACAGGAAATCCGGGATGACGAAGATGTTGTTCTTCTTGAAAAATTCATCCGCCTCGGGTGTGGTGGGCCCGTTGGCGCCTTCTGCAACGAGTTTGACACGCTTGGAAATCTTCTTGATGGTCTCGGCGTTGACCTGGCCTTCTTTGGCGGCCGGGATCAGCACGTCCACATCCTTGCCGAGCCAGGCGTCGCCGTCTTCCACTACGTAGCCAGCCTCTTGGGCTTTGGCCTTGTCAATCGTTCCGTACGGATCTACGATGGTCAGAAGGAAGCGCGGGTCAATGCCATCTTTGTGGCTATAGGTGAAGGCCTTTTTCTCGTGGCGGTCGTAGCAGGAGACGCAGGCCACTTTGCCACCCAGTATTTCCACGAAGCCGATGGCCGCATACTGCGCCACGTTGCCGAAGCCCTGAATGGCCGCCACCATTTTGGTGGAATCCAACTTCAAATGTTTCATGGCCTCGCGCACCGTGTAAATGACACCGTAGCCGGTGGCTTCGGTGCGTCCGAGCGAGCCGCCGCTGCCGAGCGGTTTGCCGGTTACCACGCCGGGCGTGAACTGCCCGACCTGCTTGGAGTATTCATCCATCATCCAGCCCATCATCTGCGGGTTGGTGCCGACATCGGGAGCGGGCACATCCTGGCGGGGACCAATGTTCCGCCACATGTTCTGTACCCAGCCGCGGCACAGACTTTCTTTCTCGGTGGTGGAGAGCGCGGACGGGTCTACGATGATGCCGCCCTTACTGCCGCCCAGCGGGATGTCGGCCACAGCGCATTTCCACGTCATCCACATGGACAGGGCGCGCACGGTGTCCAGTGTCTCATCGGCGGCAAAGCGGATACCGCCCTTGTTGGGGCCGCGCGCGTCGTTATGCTGGACGCGGAAACCCTGAAAGACGCGGAGCGAGCCATCATCCATGCGCACGGGGATGCGGAACGAAAATTCGCGCATTGGCCAGCGCAGGGTCTCGGCTATACCGGGGTCAAGATTCAGTTGTTTGGCGACAGCATCGAATTGTTTCTGCGCCATTTCAAAAGCGTTGAGTTGTTCGGACATTGTTTTCTCCTAAGAGTGATTAAGAAAAAATACGCGGGCACCCCGGACGGGAGGCCCGCTATATTTGTTACTATGTTTGGAACATGATCATATCGAACGATTCCTTGCCACTGGCACAAGGGTACACGAGATTCATTTTCCCGTCAATGTGACAAAATTCATCTTGTTTTATGACCCTTTCAACTGTTTTGCCAATTCCTCCCGCACCACCTGCGGATTAGCCTTGCCCGCGGCCTTCTTCATCACTTGTCCAAATAACCAGTTTAGCACCGTTTCCTTGCCAGACCTGAAACTGGTCACCTCGCCCGGACATTCTTCCAGCGTCTGGCGAACGATTTCGGCGATGAATCCGCTGTCCGAAACCTGCTTCAACCCTTTCGCGGCGACGATCTCCCCCGCCGACTTTCCACTTTCAGACATCTCTGCCAAGACCTCGCGTCCCGTGGTTTGATTGATCTTCCCGCCCGCGACTAACTCCACCAACTCGGCCAGCGCTTCGGGCCTGACCTTGAGCTGACTCAGCGATTCTCCGCGCGTTTTCATCAACCCGAACAATTCGCCGAGGATCCAGTTTGCAATGGATTTTGGATTTACGGTTTCAGATTTACGATTGACGGCTTGCTCAAAATAATCTGCTGTTGCTTTTTCCTCGACGAGCCGCGCCGCGTCTTTTTCGGGTAACTTGTAACTTGTAACGAATCTCTCCATCTTCGCGCGCGGCAACTCGGGTAATTCGGCGCGGACGCGCGTCAGCCAGGACTTGTCCACTTTGAGCGGAGGCAGGTCGGGCTCGGGGAAGTAGCGATAGTCGTGCGCGTCTTCTTTGCTGCGCTGGGAATAAGTCACTTCTTTGATGTCGTCCCAGCCGAGGGTCTCCTGTTCCACCGTCCCGCCCTCTTCGAGAATTTTGCTTTGTCGCTTGATCTCATAGAGCGTGGCGCGTTCCAGCGCGCGGAACGAGTTGAGATTTTTCACCTCGGTGCGCGTGCCCATCTCTTCCGTGCCAACCAATCGCACCGACACATTCGCCTCGAAACGGATGACGCCCTTTTCCATGTTCCCGCTGTTGACCTCGAGATAGCGCAAAATGTGACGGAGCGCTTCGCCGTATGCCACCGCCTCCTCCGCCGAGCGGATGTCTGGCTCGCTGACGATCTCAAGCAGTGGCACGCCCGCGCGGTTCAGGTCGAGAAGCGATCCGCCCTCGATGTGCGTCAACTTGCCCGTGTCCTCCTCCAAATGCACGCGGCGGATGCGGATGGTCCGCTCGCCCGCGCTGGTCTGGATAACGAGTTGTCCATGCTCGGCCAGCGGCTGCTCGTATTGCGAAATCTGGTAGCCTTTGGGCAGGTCGGGATAAAAATAATTCTTGCGCGCGAACACGCTGACCGGGTTGACCGTGCATCCCAACGCCAGCGCCACGCGGATGCCCATCTCCACCGCCCTCTGGTTGACGACGGGCAGCGTCCCCGGCATCCCCGCACAAACGGGACATACCGCGCTGTTCGGCGCGGCGACGGTATTGTCCACCACCGCGCAGGCGCAGAACATCTTCGATTGGGTGGCTAACTCAGCGTGGACTTCCAGTCCGATGACGGGTTCGTAGGGCATTTTTCACCACGAAGGGCACAAAGGAACACGAAGGATTCTTTGTGCCCTTCGCGTCCTTTGTGGTTAATTGAACTTCGGAATCCTCTTCTCCAAAAACGCCTTCACGCCTTCTTGGTGTTCCTTTGTCTTCCCCGCCTCTTCCTGTAAATCCGCTTCCATTGCAAGGACTTCCTCCAGGTGCGGGTACATGGCTTTGTTGAAGGCCAGTTTCGCTTTGCCATACGCGCCGATGGGACCCATCGCCAGCATGGCGGCGGTATTTTGCACCGCGTCCATCAAATTGAACGGGACCACGCGGTTGACCAGTCCCCACTTGAGGGCAGTCTCGGCGTTGATGGGTTCGTTGCTGAAATAGAATTCCGCCGCGCGGCCGAGGCCGATCAAGGCGGGGAGGAAGAGCGAGACGCCGCTATCAGGAACGAGTCCGATGCCGCTGAAGCCGACGACGAACCTGGCCTCGTCCGCGGCGACGCGCAAGTCACAGGCCAGCGCCACGCCGAGACTGGCGCCCGCGCACATTCCGTTGACTGCCGCGATGACGGGTTTCTCGATGGTGCGGATCTTCAATACGAGTGGGTTGTACGTCTCGTAGAGATGCTCGCGGTAGGAGATTTTCCCCGCGGCCAGTTTCATCTCGTTAATGTCCTGTCCCGAGCCGAAGGCGCTCCCCGTGCCGCTGAGGACGAGGACCCGCGTTTGCGGATCGCGTTCGGCCTCGTCCAGGGCGCGGAGCAGGGACTGGATCAACTCGTAGTCGAAGGCGTTGGCGCGTTCGGGGCGGTTAAACGTCAGGGTGCGGACACCCGCTTGGAGTGTGGAAAGAAGCGTTGGCATGGGGTTTGAAAAAAGACCGGGCTCGCGGCCCGGTCCGGTTCATTCGCGTCCGTCCTCGGCGGAGTCGTCTTCGCCAGAGTCGTATTCGAGTTCCACTTTGTCGCTGTCGAGGTAGACCCACAGCAGGAGCATGTGGCCGTCGGGTGTTTCCACGTTGCGGGCGGCGGCGATGGGGGCGATTTGTTCGAGGCCGAGTTCGTTGCGGTAATGAAGGTGGATGTTGGCGCGCTTGTGCCAGGCGCGGTAACATCGTTCCACAAGCGAGGGCCCGTTGAATGTGCGCAGGCGCGTGAGCAGGGGGATGGAAAAATTCGGGCCTTCGTTGAGACCCATGGCCCAGCCGTCGTTGACGGCTTCGAAAATGGGCGGGGGACCTTCGATGATTGTGATTTTATCGTCCATGGTTAAACCTGTGTTTGAAAATCATACCATAAAGAATATAATTCAGGCATGTACAAACTCATCATCCTCTTCGGCCAGCCTGCCGACCCGCTCGAATTCATCACGGGCTGGCAGGCGTTCCTGCGCATGGCCGAACAGATGCCCGGCCTGCGCCGCGAATCCGTCAGCCTGATCGAAAATGTCATTTACGATGGGGGCAAACCGCGTCCGTTCAAAATCCACGAATTCTATTTCGACGACCGCGCCGCGCTGGATGCCGCGCTGGCCTCCGACGCCGGTCAACAGGCGGGCGAGTGGCTCCATCAGTTCACGAACGGCAATTTCACCCTGCTCACTGCGCCGCACCAGGAAGCCACGGCAAAGGAATTCAAAAAGAAAGTCACGAAGAAGAAAGGCCGCGCACGATCTGCCTGACCAGCCCCGGCCCGCGATAGACCAATCCCGTATAGACTTGCACCAACGCCGCGCCCATTTCGATGCGGCGTTTTGCGTCTTCTGGATTCATGATTCCGCCCGCGCTGACGACGGGAATTTTTCCGTCCACGCGTTTCACGATTTGCCTCAACACCGCCTCACTCTTGACCCTGAGCGGGCTTCCGCTCAATCCGCCTGTTTCACCCTGACGCGCGGACCGCAGTCCCTCGCGTCCCAGCGTGGTGTTCGTGGCGATGACGCCGTCCATGCGCGTTTGCAGGATCACGCCCAGGGCGTCGTCCAACTCGGATGGGGACAAGTCCGGCGCGAGTTTGACGAGAAGCGGAATCCGTTTTTCGAGTTTGGCCTCCTCGATGCGCCGCTGTGCGTCGAGTTGGGTCAGCAATCCCTCCAGCGCGGCGCGTCCCTGCAAATCGCGCAGTCCCTGCGTGTTGGGCGAACTGACGTTGATCGTCAGGTAATCGGCGTGTGGGGCGAATGTCTCCAGCAGGCCGAGATAATCGAGCACCGCCTGTTCGTTGGGCGTGGACTTGTTCCTGCCGAGATTGACCCCGAGAACCACATCCGATTTCTTCGGCCTGCGGCCCAGCGCGAGATCGAACGTGCTCATCCTGCGCACGGGGCTCAATTTCTTGCGAACGAATTCCGCGCCGCGCGAGGGGAAGCCCATGCGGTTGATGACGGCCTCGTCCTCGACGAGGCGGAAGATGCGCGGCTTCGGGTTCCCCGCCTGCGGCATCGGCGTCACCGTCCCCACTTCGATGTGACCGAATCCCAGCGCGCCCAGTCCCTGCACCGCCAGCGCGTCCTTATCGTAGCCCGCCGCGAGCCCGACAGGATTCTTGAACGTCAAGCCGAACGCGGTAACAGGTTTGGAGCGCGCGGAATAAATCAGTTTAAGCAACCCGAGCGCGGGAGATGCCGATTGCGTAAAACGTAAAGCGTAAAGCGTGAGCGCGTGGGCGGTCTCGGCATCGAGGCGGAAGAGGATGGGGCGGATGAGGCGATACATCATGGCACGCTGAAGATCCAGAAGTTGTGAATATCGATTGCCGACTCGTAGGCCTGCAACTGTCCCTGCGGATAAAGCGATTGGAGCAGGGAGAGCGTCTCCGCATCAGGCTGGGCTGCCATGAAAATTTTCGGCCCGGCGATATTCAACGTGGTGGGCAGGTTCTCGCGGAAGATGGCGATGTCGCGTCCCGGCACGCCCGCCCAGAACGGCGGCAGGCGCGTGTCCACCCAAAAGGCGTACGGCACGATCCACACGTTGTCCACAGGCACGCCGCGTGCAATGGCATCCTTCATCACCGCGCCCATCTCCGAGGTGTTCCACGCGTTATATTCATATTGCGATTTGTATTGACGGAAGATGAGATCGTAATTCTGGACGAACGACAGGACGAAGAGGCCTCCCGCGAGACTCCAGGCGATGACGCTCCGCCTCTTTCCCGGCCCTTCGACAGGCTCAGGACGATGCCCCAGAGCAGACATCAGGCCATCGAGCGCGACTCCCACGAGGAGGAAGACCGGCACGATCGCGCCCGCCGTCCGATTCAGGGACGGATTCTCGATGGGGAAGGCCAGCGAAAGGATGGACGGCATCTGCGTCAACGGGATGGCGAGCAGCAGGGTGAGATCTGTCCAATGGCGCGAGCGCAGGTAGCGGAACAGGACGAGGAAAAATCCCAGCAGGAACAGCGCCCCGCCCACAACGTCCAGCGCGGGGCGGTCGGGGATCGAGTGGACCCAGATGTTGCCGTTGTACCAGTTGAATTCCTTTGCGGCGTTCCACAGGTTGCCGAGGAAAACCTGCCACACGGGGCCGGGCAAGGGCGTCTCCAGTGAACTGACGCGCGTCAACGCGCGGTAGCCGAAAATGTCGGGATATTCGATGGCATAGCGCACCAGCGGGATGAAGAACATGAACGAGGTCAGCGCGAGCAACCCCAGCCAGAGCAGGGACTGTTTGCGTGCCTGCGCGTCGCGCACGTGGAGCAGGTAAATGCCCACGATGATAACCACTGCAATGGGCATGATGCGGAAGGGCATGTACCCGTTCAGGCCGAGACCGAGCGCCACGCCCGCCAGGATGAAGTCGTTGCGGCGCTGACGGCGCAGTCCGCGAATCAAATAATAGAGAGTCGGCGCGACGAAGAGTGGATAGAACGAGATGCGCAAGGCGAAGCGTTCGATCACGCCCGGCCAGTAGGCGATGGCCGCGAACGCCACAGCCAAAAGACCGATGCGCTCACTGCCGAGTTCTTTCCCCAGCAGGTAGAGATAGGGCAGCATCAGCAAGCCACCGATGACTGCCGCGACTTTGATATCGAGGAAGGAAACGCCAAAGAAGGGCGTGAGCAGGGCGGAGAGGTAAATATAAAGCGGTTCGCGTCCCGTGTTGCGCGGGAAGTAGATGGAATATTTTCCCTGCGTGATGTCGAACACGTCCATCAGTTTTTCGGCGTGGTCGCTGGTCATTTCGTAGGGAACCTCGCCGAGCCGATGGAAGCGGAAGAAGAGGGCCAGCACGAACACCGCCACGACCAGCGCCGTCCACGGCGTGATGCGGATGCGCGATAACGAGTCGGCGATCTTTCGCCCCAGCGATGGAGATTCTTTTATCCAGAAGGCGCGGATGAAGAGGAAGACGGAAATAATCCAGGCGCTGACGTTCCATAGGGTAAAGGTGTTTTTCGATAACAATAAAAAGGCCAAACCTCCCCAAAATAGGGCAAGCAGCAACATGATACCGCGCACCGCGAGGGGATCTGTATTGGTCTGTGATGGGGGCAGGGGCGCGGGAGTCCACTCGCGGCGGAGGAAGGCCCATATCGTCAATGCGAGCGCGGCGAGGTACAGCGGCACGCCGATCATCGCGTTTTGCGTGGGCGGATTCCCCACTGGCTCGAAACTGCGTTGCGCAATCAGCGCGAGAAGGAGGGCGAGCAGGGAGCGCCAGGGGAAGGATGGAGATTGGTAATTGGTAACTGGTAATTCAGCGTTTGGGGGAGGCGTTTCCGATGCAGGCGCGGAGGTTTCGACGAGTTGCATCGTGTCGGCGCGGTCGGCCCAGGCGCGCAAGAAAGCAGTGAAGGAATGCCAATCTTTGAAAATGGATTTGACGTAATCGAGGACGGTGGGTTCGGGCATGACTGATAACTGCTCACTGAAAACTGATTACTGACACTGCTCTCTATTCTCTGCTCTCTCTTTACTGCTTTCTCGCGATCACAATGATACTCTCTCCCCAGCGCATCGGGAGGAAGACGAAGCCCGTGATGGCTTGGAATCCGCCGAGCGAGCCGAAGAGGAGTTTTTGAATTTGCTTCGGGACGAGGGGAATGTAGGGAACGTCCCAGAAGCCGTCGGCGAAAATGCGACGCAAACTGAAGTTTGCGGTACGAATGAGACTCAGCCATTCTTCGGGCGGCTTGAGGGAGATGTGAGTCGGGTCCTGGTAGCCGATCCACTTGTCGCCTTTCCATGGTTTCAACAGCGAACCGAGATTCGGCGTCGCGAGGATGAGCGTCCCGCCCGGCTCGGTGACGCGTCCGATCTCGCGCAGGGCCTGGGCGGGATTCGGGAGATGCTCCACGATATGTTTGATGATGACCACATTGAAGGATGCGTCCGCGAAGGGAAGTTCCTGGGCGGAGGCGGTCTGGAGCGAGGACGCGTTCACCACTGCTTTGGATTG
This sequence comes from Anaerolinea thermophila, assembly GCA_020722375.1. Classification (GTDB taxonomy): domain Bacteria; phylum Chloroflexota; class Anaerolineae; order Anaerolineales; family Villigracilaceae; genus Denitrolinea. The sequence continues at coordinate 3,023 of DYKX01000076.1, read as the reverse complement.
TTTCACCGCCCAGTGGTTCAAGTCCATGCCGAAGGTTTGGAAAGTGTCTTCGAGTTGGCCGACCAGATGTCCCAGCCCGGAGCCGATTTCGAGCAGGCGCGCGCCGCGGCGTCCGTAGCGACGCGCCAGCATGGCGTAGAAGCGGTTCGACCACCAGTACATGCTGTATTTGGCAAAGGTGATGTCCGCGTAGGTGTGGGTGGAGAAGTAGTTTTCGTCGAAGGGCATTGGATACGTAGACAGGTACACAGGTACACAGGTACACAGGTCGCCTATCAACGTGTGTACTTGTGTACGTGTTTACTTGTGTGCCTGTTTACCTCCTCCTCGCTACATAAAATGTGAATGTCCCTTGCGGATGTTCGGGGGATTCAACGTACTTGCGGAGGAAACGCTCGGTGAAGAAGAGATTCCAACGCGTGGGAGAAATGATCCAGCGGCGGAAGAGTTTGTGCGGAAGGAGTGTCGGCGCGCCGAAGTAGTGTCCCCATTCGAGGACGCGCATCGCTTCTGGCGAGAAGTAATGCCACCAGCGTTCGAGCGTGAAACCCGCAGACTCCAGCCATCCCTGCCATGTCTCTGGCTCGACGGCATGTTCGACGCGCGACATCTTGCGGAACCATTCCGTGTAGCCTTTGCCGAAGACGCGGGAAAGCGACAACTCGGAAAGGTAGCGCGTGTTGGGGACGCAAAAATAGAACGGCGCGCCATGCTTGAGCGTCCGTGCCACATCTTTTAAAACTTGCTGAACGTGCGGGATGTGTTCCAGCACCGAGTTGGAAAACGCGCTGGAAAAATAATTGTCGGGGAAGGGCGCGCGGCCGCCGTCCGCTTCGACGAGCAGGCGATACTTGCCATATTGCTTCGCTTCGTGGATGGGGCCATGCCAGGGGTCGAGGCCCACGTCAATGTTCTGGTCGAAGGTCAGCGCAACGAAGTTTCCGTCGCCACAGCCCACGTCCAGGATGGGCGCGGGGAGGTTAAAATCCTGATAATAGCGCGATTCGATGGCGCGCAGGAAGCCGCGGAAGTAGGGCAGGGTTTGCAGGTTGAGGAAAAGAAAATCTTTGTCAGTCATGGTAAAATGATGGCAGTTTTCCAAAAAGTGATAGCAGAATCGAGGCTTTTATGATCCGTACGATGGTTCAACTGACCGAAGAACAGTTAAAGGCGCTAAAGGAACTGGCCAAGGCGCGAAAAACATCTGTGGCAAAATTGGTGCGCGAAAGTGTAGCACAGTATGTGGCGGCCGCGCCCAAAGCGGCGGAACGGGATGAGAAACGCAGAAGGGCGCTGGAATTCATCCGCAAGATCGAGGCGGGAGAGATTCAATTTCGTGATAAAGATGGTAAAACAGATGTAGCCCTAAATCACGATAAGTATCTCAACGAAGGGCCTGACGCATCATGGTAATCTTTATTGACACATCTGCATTGATCGCGCTTGCCGACAAGGAAGATAAATTTCATGAAGCGGCCAAACTGCAATGGCTTGGCATGCTCGAACGCGAAGAGACACTCATCAGCAACAATTATGTTTTACTGGAAACCGTCTCCCTCGTCCAGCGGCGGTTTGGCATGGAACACATTTATTCACTACACCTGGATCTGTTAACCTTGCTAAACATTCACTGGATTGATGAAGATGAACACCAATCGGCAGTGATCATGTTTCTAGGAGCCAATCGCCGCAATCTCAGCCTCGTGGACTGTTCCAGTTTTGATACGATGCGGCGGCTGAACATCGGGACGGTCTTTACCTTCGACGAACATTTCCGTGAACAGGGGTTTAGCATCATTCCGTAAGGCGAGATATTATCTCGCCCCACTCAATTTCGCAAACAACTTTTCATATTCCGCCGCGACAGAGTCAGGGTCATAAATGCGCGTCAACTCGGACGCGTCGCATTGATAGTTTTCGCGATTCGCCAACACTTTCAGCAACGCCTCCGCCAGCGCGGACGAGTCGCTGATGGGGACGACCTCCCCCATGTTGTGCATCTGCACGGGGCGGCGCACGCCAGGCAACGCGGACGCGATACACGGCACGCCGTTCATCATCGCTTCGATCTGCACGAGACCAAACGCTTCGGTGGAATTCAACGACGGCACGACCAGTGCATCGAGATTGGGATAATACGCGGCCATTTGGACGGGATCGAGCAACCCGATAAATTTCCAATTCCCGCTCGCTTCGTATTTCTGGATGATGGGGCGGAGTCGCTCGAAATAGGCCTGCTCGCCCATCACGTTCTGATACTGTCCCGCGAACAGGACTTGCGCGTGGGGATATTTCTCGAGCACTTTCGGAAGCGCCTCGAGCAGGATCTCGACTCCCTTCTCGGACGCGAAGCGCGTCGCCATGCCAATGACGGGACGGCGCGTCGCGGTCTCGTGGGCGGACGCGAACGCTTCGATCATGCCTGCGGTTGGAAGCGGCAGTTCGACGGGAGGCAGGATCGGGGTCAGTTTGGAGGCGTAGCGCGTCAGGTAGGGAGAATTGTCAGCGTAGTCCTGCGTGTACGTCACGATGTGATTCGAGAGAATCCCCGCCATGTTGTTTTGAAAATTTACGACGGCGTTGACGATGCGGTTGAAAAATCCAGACGGCAGGTCGAGGTCGCAGTGATAGGTGAGGACGGCGGGCTTTCCGAAGAGACGGGCGCGCAATGCCACGCCAGGCGCGTCGAACTGCGGCAGGTGGAGTTGGACGACATCGTGACGCGCAACCAGTTTCGTCGCGACCCAGCCGAAGGTCGGCGCGAGAACGCCCTTGCTGACTCGCGCCGCGACGGGCACGCGGATGATTCGCACGCCGTCCATCGTCTCCTCGCGCGGCAGGGACTTTTCGTATTGCGTGGTCATCACCGTCACTTCGTGGCCGCGCTTGGCGAAGGCGCGCGCGAGCCGCTCGGCGTAGATGGTGAGGCCCGAAGTGTGCGGACGGTAATAGGTGAGGACGGTTAGGATTTTCATAGCGCGGTTGTACCGCAAAATTCATTTTGCGCCTCGGGGGGCAAGATA
>DYKX01000075.1 GCA_020722375.1 Anaerolinea thermophila | reverse complement strand
TACGTGTGTACCTGTCTACGTGTGTACCTGTCTACGTGTCTACCTGTGTACTAATCAGAAGGATCCTTCATTTCTGGAACCGACCGTGTGAACTTGTTCGGCTCCACTTTACGCGGCGTGGTCATCTCCACTGAGGGGACGGGTTCGAGCAACATCTCTTTGGTGTAAATGGCATCGCGGCGGCTGGTGAAACTCAGTTCGTAATTATCGCCAAGCACAATCGCCTCGGTGGGACAGGCGTCCTCGCAGAAGCCGCAGTAGATACAGCGCAGCATGTTGATCTCATACGTGGAGGCGTACCGCTCCCCTGGCGAGAAGCGTTTCTCGTCGGTGTTCTCGGAGGCTTCCACGAAGATCGCGTCCGCAGGGCAGGCCGCCGCGCACAACGAACAGCCGATGCACTTCTCCAGTCCGTTCTCGTAGCGCTTCAAGACGTGACGTCCGCGGTAGCGCGGACGCACCTGGCGCTTCTCCTCGGGATAGGAGACGGTCACGACAGGATTGAAGAACGTCTGCTTGAAGGTTATCCACAGGCCGCGGCCGAGTTCGATCATGGGTTCAAGCACGCGCATAGGCTTTTCTCCTCAAATCGCGATAGATCACCACCACCGCGATCAATCCAACCAGTAATGAAAGGATGGGCACGATCCACATCCACAACGAACTGTACATTTCAGCCAGCAGGATGCCCGCCGCCGTGATGAAGACCACCGCCAGTCCCACGGGCACCAGAATCTTCCAGCCGAACGACATCAGGCGGTCATAACGGATGCGCGGCCAGGATGCCCGCACCCAGATCATGACACCCAACATGATAAAGACCTTGGCAAAAAGATAGAGCGGACCGAGGAACCAGGCGCGGTCCACGCTCAGGAAGGTGTCCTTCAGGAACCAGAACTCGCGATACCCGCCGAAGAACAGCGTCGCGCCGATCATCGAGACTACGATCATCTTCTGGTATTCAGCCATGAAGAACAACGCGAACTTCATGCCCGAATATTCGGTGTGGTACCCCGCCGTCAGTTCCTGCTCGGCCTCGGGCATGTCGAACGGATGACGATTCACTTCCGCCAGAGTCGCGATGAAGAAGAGCAGGTAGCCGACAGGCTGGAGCATCACGAACCACATATCCCTCTGCGCTTCCACAATCTCCACCAGGCTCATCGAGTTGCCCATCAAAATGGCCGTCACGAGCATCAGGCCGAGTGTCAACTCGTACGAGATCATTTGCGCCGAGGAACGCAGTCCGCCCATCATGGCATATTTGTTGTTGCTCGACCAGCCCGCCAGCACGATGCCGTACACTGCAATCGAAGCGATGGACATCAGGTAGATGACGCCAACATTGATGTCCGCCAGGTATAGATGGATCGTCCGCCCGCCCAACTGGAACGACGTCCCCCACGGGATGACCGCCGCGATCACAATGGACGGTACCATCGTCACGATTGGCGCAAAGAAGAACACCAGTTTATAAACCTTCGCGGGCGTCAACTCTTCCTTGAAGATCAACTTCACCGCGTCCGCCATCCACTGCATCAATCCCTGCGGCCCGGCGCGGTTGGGTCCGATGCGCACCTGGATGCGCGCCAGGAAACGGCGTTCATAAAAAGTCAGGTATCCGAAGCCGATCAGCAGGGTAAAAACCAGGATCAGCGATTTAATGAACCATTCCCAAAACAGCGCCCACGTCATAGTGATTTCACCTTTTTGGCAGACTTGACCGACACGACGACAGGCTCGCGCACCGCCAATCCGAAACTGCGCGGGACGAGCGCCACGCCCGTCGAAATGGACTCATCGGTTCTCACGCGGACCTCGGAGCGGCTCCCGTTCCAACTGAGCGTGACCAACTCCCCAGCCGCCGCGCCCAACTCCTCCGCCGTGGATGGATTCAATGTCACCGAGGCCTCGCCGATGCGTTCCGCCAGCAGCGCCGCGGGGACAACCGTCGTACCCTGATCGTAGAGTCGCGTCACAGGGACAGCCAGCAATTCGCCCTCCTTCGGACGCAGGGACCTGGCCTTTTTCGCGGCGGGCCGTTTGAAGGTCTCGCCGCGCGCCGAGGCGCTGGTCAACTGCGCGCCCAGTCCGTGTTTGTTGTCATAGCAGGTGCCGCCGTAATTGACTTCCCTGCGGCCAATCAGCGGCCATTGCTCGGTCACTTCCGCAAGTTTGGCGTAATTCAACCCCTCGAACGATTTCACGTCCGTCGCCAGATAATCGAACACGATGGACGGCGACTCGCCTTCGAGGATGTAACTCATTCCACGCGCCAACTGCGCTGTGATCGCAAAATCGGGACGCGCTTCCCCCGTCACAGGCACCGCGGGATAGAAGCGCTGCACGCGGCGGTCACCCGAAGTGAACGTGCCCTCGCGTTCGGTGTAGGCCTGTGCGGCCAGCACGACATCTGCCAGCCCAGCCGTGGCAGTCAGTGAAATATCCTGCACGACGAGGAATTTGGCAGACTTGAGCGCCTTCGCCAGCGCGGGATCGTCGCCCGCGGGGTCTGCGCCCACCACGTAAACCGCCTTGCCTTTCAGTTCCTCGGCGAGATCGTCACTGGTCTCGAAGCCCATTTCCCACGCGCCCTGGTCGTTCGCGCGCGGCCAGACGCCGATCAATCCGCTGTTGGGCCTGCCAACGTGACCGGTCTCGGACAGCAAGTCTGCCGCGGCCGCCGCGGCAGAAGCGGAGCCCGCCAGGCCGAGTCCCTCGCTTCCATAGAAAACGACAGCATTGGCGGCCTTCGCGAACGCGTCCGCGATCTTGCCTTTCCCCTTCAGGTCCTCCAGCGTAACAATTTCATCGCCGTACGAATAACGGATGACGAACTTCGCATATTTATCCAATTTGGTCGTGCGCGGATTCGCCACGATCAACATCGCGCCGCGTTCCGCGGCTGCTTTGACACGCAACCACCAGATGGGCGCTTCTTCATAGAGATCGGAAGCCACCACCAGGATGGCGTCACCCTTGCCGAGTTGGCCGAGATCGAAGCCAGCGCTGACGCCGACGCGCGTCGTCAGCGCGCCCCCGCCCATGTCGGTGTAGAGAAGCGCTTTTCCGCCCGACATATCGGCGAGAGATTTCAGGTTGAACAGGTCCTCGTTGGAGAGTCTCCCCGAGGCCAGAACCACCAAATTCTTCTTGGCCGCGGCCAGTCTCTCCGAAGCCAGATCCAGCGCGGACTTCCACGAAGCCTTCGCCAGTTTTTCATCTTTGGCGATCAGCGGTTTGGTGAGACGTTCCTCCGCTTCGGTGTAATGGTACGCAAATCGGCCTTTGTCGCAGAGCCAAATCTCATTGACCTGTTCGTTCTGCCGCGGCATCACGCGCTTGATGACGATCTTCCCGTCCGCCTTTGCTTCGCGGCGGGTGTTGAAGGTAATGTTGCACCCGACGGGACACTGTGAGCAGATCGAGTCCGCGGCCTTGAGTTCCCACGGACGCGCACCGAAGCGGAAATCGGCAGTAGTCAACGCGCCGACGGGACAGATGTCGCTGGTGTTACCCGAGAAGACCGAGTCGAAGCCGGGCTCCGAGAAGGTGACGATCTGCGTAAAACGTCCGCGCTGATCGAAGCCGATGACGGGCTCGCCCGCGATGTCACTCTGGAAGCGGATGCAGCGTCCGCATTGGATACAGCGTTCGCGGTCCAGCCAGATCAGTTCGCCCAGCGGGACATGCTTGGCGAGATGCTGTTTCTCGTCGAAGAGGAAGCGGCTCTTGCCGGGACCGTACTCCATCGTCAGGTTCTGAAGCGGACACTCGCCGCCTTTGTCGCAGATGGGGCAATCCAGCGGGTGCGAGGTCAGCAGGAACTCCACGGTTCCCTTCTGACCTTCACGCGCTTTTTCAGAGGTCAACTGGGTTTTGACCACCATGCCGTCTGAAACGGGATTGGTGCAGGCCGTCTCGAGTTTGGGCATGAACTGGATCTTCGGCTCGCCCTTCTCATCGAGGACGGGTTTGTTCGTGGCGCGGTCCATCATGGGGCGGCCGATCTCCACGAGGCACATGCGGCACATGCCCGCAGGTTCCATCTTCGGGTGGTAGCAGAAGACGGGGATGTCAATGCCGGCGCGTTTCGCCGCGTCCACCACCAACGTCCCGGCGGGAACCGTCACTTGTTTATTGTCAATCGTCAACGTTACATCTGCCATGCAATGCTCCGACTAGTCCCGTCATTGCGAGGAGGGCGCTTTTCCCGACGAAGCAATCTCCTGGTCATGGAGGGGATTGCTTCGCACAGAACGCTCGCAATGACGGCGCTAAAAATTTACTTGGTATTACCTCGGTACTTCCTCGCCATGCTCACGTAAACTTTCAAGATACAACTCAATCGCTTCCTTTGCCATTTCTTCCGCTTCTTCCAAAGTTTCGCCAAATGAAACGCAACCGGGCAGCGCGGGAACTGTTACCGTAAATCCGTTTTCAACTTCCTGTCTAAAAACCATGCGATACCTCGACGCGCTCATGTCAATCACTGGCTCACCTTACACAGTACCGCAAGATTTATCTTGCCACGACAGGCAACATGAATGTTGCGGTACTGAAACCTAATTACCAATTACCAATTACCAAAATCCTTTGGGAATCTCTCAATTCCCGTCACGACCGCCATGGTCGCAAACTCGCCCAGCGCGCAGAGGCATTTGCCCTGCATTTGTTTGGCGACGTTGTAAAGAAGTTCCACGTCTTCGGGCTTGTGACTGTGCTCGATGCGGTTGACCACGCTCAACATCCAGTGGTTGCCTTCCCGGCAGGGCGTGCATTTTCCGCAGGACTCGTGCTTGAAAAAACGGACGGTCTTGCTGATGACCCATTCGATGCTGACGGTATCGTCAATGACGATGACGGAGGCCGAACCGAGGTCCGCGCCCAACGTTCGGACGGCCGCGTATTCGAGTTGCGTGTCCAGCGCCTTCTCGTCCGCGACGATGAACGAGGAGGACGCGCCCGCTGGCATGATGGCCTTGATGGGTCGGTCGTCAATGATGCCGCCGCCTTCGCCGTAGATCAGGTCACGGAAAGTTTTTCCGAAGGGCAGTTCGTAATTTCCAGGTTTTTTCACGCGGCCAGAGAGCGAGAAAATTTTGACGCCCGCGCTGTCGGCCGTGCCCATGGATTTGTACCAGTCCGCGCCGTTGGCGAGGATGAGCGGGACGTTGGTGAGCGTCTCGACGTTGTTGATGACGGTCGGCTTGCCGTACAATCCGACCGCAGGCGGGAACGGCGGGCGGATGCGCGGCTGGCCGCGCTTGCCTTCGATGGATTCCAACAGGGCGGTCTCTTCGCCGCAGATGTACGCGCCCGCCCCGAGGTGGGTGTAGATGCGGAGCGAGGTTTCCGTGCCGAAGAGTTTGTCGCCGAGCATGCCCTCTTTTTCCATCTCGGCGATTTTCTCGTCGAGGAATTTCGCCACCTGCCAGAATTCGCCGCGCAGGTAGACGTACGCCGCGTGCGCGCCGACCGCGTATGAAGCGAGCGCAACGCCTTCCAAAAACTGGAAGGGATTGTTCTCCATGATCTCGCGGTCCTTGAACGTGCCAGGCTCAGATTCGTCGGCGTTGGCAACCACGTAATGCGGCCAGTTCTTGTTATCCATGAACGACCACTTCATACCGGTGGGGAAGCCCGCGCCGCCGCGTCCGCGCAGACCCGAATTCTTGACCACGTTGGTCACGTCTTCGGGCTTCATTTTCTTGACGGCGTTCTTCCAGACTTCGAAGCCGCCGTTCTTTTTATAGACATCAATCTGGTTGATGCCGGGGATGTCACGATGACGGAGGAGGATATGTGCCATGGGTCTCTATTCTGCAAGAGGAATGATTTGTCCTTCGCGGCGGGCAATATCAAGGATCAGACTCGATCTATCTTCCTTGAATTGTTTTTCGCCAACGGGAATCGGTTCAATGCGATTATTCGTCCGCGCCGCGAACATCCACAATCGTTCATGGTCTTCCGCCGATAATGTCCCATCGAAGCGCGGCGATACAACCAGAACATCAATGTCGCTCCATTCGCGCGCCATGTCCTTCACGTGCGAGCCGAACAGAACGCCATAACTCACAGGAATGCCCTGCTGGTTTACGTACTTCAAATAATTTTGAACCGATGTCACAATTGTTCGATCAGCCATTCCAACATTTCCTTCGTCTGCTCAAAATACTCTTTCACCTTTTGAAACGTTGGCGAAAGAATAGACAGATTCGGATAACGGGCCTCGATGTTGTATAAATTGATTCGACCGCAAAAATCATTCTGCTCTTGCGATAAATTCACCTTGCCAATCTCAGCCAGAAGCAGGAGGTTGTGTGTCTTTGGCGGCAATTCTTTCGTTTGCTTGACAACATGCGCTTTGAAAGCCTTTTCAAGCGTCATGTGGAAAAAGAACAAACAATAAAGCGTTTCTTCCTCCTGGCGCTCAATCAGCCGACTCGCGAATTGCAGATCCCTGCGCGCCAGGTCGCGCCAATAGGCAATTTCCTTTTCAACATCGAACTCCGGTTCACTGCTCATGCTTTGCCTTTGCGATTTTCTGCCAGCGGGTTTGGCAACGATGACGCGAATTCTTTTGCGTGGAACAACAATTCTTTCGCTTCCTTCTTGGAAGGCTCAAGGTAATGAAGTCCTGGATACAATCCTTCAACGTGATAAAAATTTAATGTCCTGCAAAGTGTTCTTTGTTCTTTCGTCAGTTTTAAATTTGCAAATCTGGCTAACCTTATTAAGTCTTTTCGCCATGGCGGCATTTTTCGCGTTTCTTTGCAGATGATGACAGCCATTTTTCTTTGCAAGGCGGCATGAGCCCAAAACAAAGCGAAGCCGTTTCTCTTGCGACGCAACATCATCTCTGCGCCGTCAAACGCTTCATCAGCGCTTTCCTTCAAAGCCACAGCATAACGATCGGCATCAAAATCCTTTGACTTCATTCTTCACTCAGCGTTGCCATGCTTTCTCAGTACCGCAACATTCATGTTGCCTCCGCAGGCGAGATAAATCTCGCGGTACTACATAAGGCAAATTACCAATTACGAATTACTCTTCCTCAACGCTTCCACCAACTCCATCGTCTTCTCGACCGTCATGTTCTCGTGGTACTCGATTCCATTCGGCCCCTGCGTCTGGAATATGGGCGCCTTGTCGCAGGCGGCGAGACACATGACGGCTTCCACCGTCACCAAACCGTCGGGAGTGGTTTCACCGGGCTGGATGCCGAGTTTGCCGCACAGGTCCGCCAGGAACTTGTCCGCGCCGCGCAGAGCACAGGGCAGGTCGGTGCAGACCTGGAGGCGCAGTTTACCTTCGGGCTTATCGTGGTAGAGCGTATAGAAGCCAATGATCGAAGCGATCTCGGTTTCGGTGATCTCCAACAGCGCGGCGATTTCCTGCATGGCGTGACGGTCCACATACCCTTCACGCAACTGCGCCAGGTGAAGCAGAGGCATGACTGCCGAGCGTTTGTGCTCTGGCGGATATTTTGCCAGAATCTGTTTGATTTCCTTCGGATATTTTTCAGCCAGGCTCATCGGTCAATATCTCCCAGAACAAAGTCAATCGAGCCAATGATGGCAATCAGGTCGGCCACCAGGTGACCTTTGGCAATCTCTGCAATGACGCTCACGTTCTCGAACGAGGGAGTCCGCATGTGGATACGATATGGTTTGGGGCCGCCATCCCCTTCGAGGTACACGCCCAGTTCGCCGCGCGGACCTTCCACCGCCGAATAGATGGCGCCCTTCGGCGCGTCGAAACCCTCCGTCCACAACTTGAAGTGGTGGATGAGCGCTTCCATGCTGACGCCGATCTCTGAGCGCGGCGGCGGGACGAATTTGCGGTTGTCCGAGCGGACAGGGCCGAGCGGCAGTTTATTCAGCGCCTGCTCCACGATCTTGAGCGATTCGCGCATCTCCTGCATGCGGACGAGATAGCGCGCATAGTTGTCGCCCTCGGTCTGCACGGGGACATCGAAATCGTATTGCTCGTAGCCCATGTAGGGACGTTTTTTGCGCAAGTCCCAGTCCACACCAGAAGCACGCAGGATTGGGCCAGTGACGCCATAACTGAGGGCCTTTTCCTTCGTCAGTTTGCCGATGCCATACAAACGGTCCATGATGAACGGATTGCGGGTCAACAGGCCCTCATACTCGTCGAGTCGCTTCGGAAACATTTTCAGGAAATCGCGTACGGCGGCTTCGAATTCCACAGGCACGTCGCGCCACACGCCGCCAGGACGGATGTAGGTCGTCATCATGCGCTGACCAGAGACCAGTTCCAAAATGTCCAGGATGACTTCGCGCTCACGGAAGGTGTACATGAACATGGACATGGCCGCCAGGTCGAGGGCGTGCGTGCCGATCCAGACCAGGTGCGAGGCGATGCGCTGGAGTTCGGTCAGGATGACGCGCAAGGCCTGGGCGCGCGGCGGCACATCCAGGTCCACGAGTTTTTCCACGGCCAGACAGTAGGCCAGATTGTTGGTGACCGTGCTGAGGTAATCGAGGCGGTCGGTCATCACTTCGGCTTTCTGGTAAGTCTTGGCCTCCATGTTCTTTTCGATGCCCGTATGCAGGAAACCGATATCGGGAATGACATTGACGACGATCTCGCCGTCCAGTTCGAGCAGGAGACGTAACACACCATGCGTGGCAGGGTGCTGCGGACCCATATTGAGCATCATGGTCTCGCCGCTGATGGCGCGGTCTGAAACCAGGTGTTTTAGTTCATCAAGGGTAACTTCTTCGAGTTGCGTCATGGCATTCTCTGTTTAGTTTTTGGCATAGGGCTTGCGCAGGTTGATCTCTTCATAGTTGAAAGTGAATTGTGGTTCCTCGTAACCGAGCGGATAATCCTTGCGCAGGGGATGACCTTCCCAATCGGGCGGCATCAGGATGCGGCGCAGATCGGGATGACCCGCGAAGCGGACGCCGAACATGTCCCAGATTTCGCGCTCGCGCCAATTGGCCGCCGCGTACACACCGCTCACGGTCGGGACCTCGGGCTGGTCGCCGTTTACGAGGACGCGCACCATCAGGGACAGGTTATTCGCCAACGAGGTCAATTGATAGATGACGTGGAAACGCGGCGTTTCCTGCGGCCAGTAATCCACCGCGGTCAACGCCGAAAGCAGTTCGAAGCTCTGCTGGTCGCGCAGGAACGCGAGCACGTCCACGATCTGCGCCGCGTCCACGAAGACGTGCGCCTCGCCGCGGAACTCCTCCGCTTGTGCCTTGAACGTTTCCTGCAAAGTCTGGACGATCTTTTCGAGTTTCGTGTCCATAATTGGGAGGTCACCTTATACAGCACCGCAACATTTATGTTGCCCCGCAAGGCAAGATAAATCTTGCGGTACTAATCATTTCTCCGCCAGATCCTTGAATTTCATCGCCTGGACCTTCTCGTACAGCGTCACCACACCGTGGATCAACGCCTCGGGGCGCGGCGGGCAACCCGCCACGTAGACATCCACAGGCACCACCTCATCCACCCCCTGGAACAGGGCATAGTTATTGAACACGCCACTGCACGAGGCGCAATCGCCCATTGCCAGCACCCACTTCGGTTCAGGCATCTGGTCGTAGAGACGACGCAGGACGGGTCCCATCTTGCGTGAGACGCGTCCCGCCACGATCATCAGGTCACTTTGGCGGGGACTGGCTCGCATCAATTCCATGCCGAAGCGGCTCATATCATAGTTCGGAGCCTGCGCGGCCATCATCTCGATGGCACAACACGCCAGACCAAACAGCATCGGCCACATGGCCCGCGTGCGCGACCAATTGACCACCGTTTCAAGCGTCGTGGTCACCACGCCCATATCGCCAAGTTTTTGCTCTATTCCCATTCGAGGGCTCCTTTCTTCCACGCATACACGTAGCCTACCAATAAGATAATGATGAAGATCGCCATCTCGATCAAGCCAAACAACCCCAGCTGACGGAAGACAACTGCCCAGGGAAGGAAGAAGACGACTTCGATATCGAAGAGAATGAACAGGACCGCGATGAGATAGAAGCGGACTGGCATCCGCCGCGTTCCCGGTCCGATGGCGGGCATGCCCGACTCGTACGGTTCATTCTTGACTTGGGACTTGCGCTTCGGTCCGAACAACTCCCCCAACCCGATGGCAATCAGACCGACAGCAATGGACAGCACAATCAAAAGCGCGATTGCAAGATACTCAAAAAGCATAGGGATTCCTCGACAAAAGTTGAGACTTGCACTGGACGTGGAGTATATCACAAGGCTTTTTGAGTGACCAGTTCAAGTGTCACTTTTCACAAGAAAAAAGTAACAAAAGACATTATGACAAGGATTGTCGGAATTTGAAGGGATGACAAACATCAATTGAAGTAAGTGCGTGCGCGAATCTCGTGTTCTCCCCCATTGAATTGGGCATTACCCCAAATAATCTCGCAACAGACGCGTGTGTGCAGGGTGGCGAAGTTTTCGCAGAGCCTTCGCCTCGATTTGGCGGATGCGTTCGCGGGTCACGTTGTAGAACTCGCTGACCTCATCCAGCGTGTGGCTTTGTCCATCGGCGAGGCCGAAGCGCAGTTCCAGCACCTGGCGCTCGCGGTCGGTCAGCGTTTCGAGCGCGTGCTGGATCTGCTCCCGCAGCATGTCACGGACGGCGGAATCGAGCGGCGAGAGCGAGTCGTCATCGGGGATAAAATCCTCCAATTGGCTGGAGTCATCGCCGCCCACAGGCCCATCCAGCGAGACGGGATCCTCCGCCGAACGGAGCACGCGTCCGACGCGGCGGGTGGCCATGTCCAGCCGATGCTGGATGGCGGGGTCGAGCGGCATCTTTTCGGCGTGGGCGCGCAAAATGGCCTGCACATCGGAAGTAGGCAGGTAGCCCACTTCCAAGGCCAGTTCCTCGGGGCTGGGATCGCGTCCAAGTTCCTGCGTCAACTGGTGCTGGGCGCGTAGGATGCGCGTGATCGCCTCGAACAGATGCACAGGGATGCGGATGGTGCGCGCCTGCTCCGCGATGGAACGGTTGATGGACTGGCGAATCCACCACGTGGCGTACGTACTGAACTTGAAACCGCGGCGCGGGTCGAACTTGTTGGTGGCGCGCAGCAGGCCGAGATTCCCCTCCTGGATCAGATCGAGGAAGGGGATGCCGCGTCCAAGGTAACGTTTGGCCACGCTGACCACCAGCCGCAGGTTGGCGCGGATGAGCGCCTGATGCGCCTCCTCGGCGCGCAGGTGGATGGCATCCATCTCCGCCTCGAGGATGGAGTCTTCGGGCAGGTGCGCGTACATTGTCCGCAAGGCGGGCAGGGTGTGGTGTGTGCGGACATAGGTCAACAACCAGTCGGCGTAGGAGGCGGGAAGCAGGTACAGGCAGAGGAAAACCGAAAACGCCTTGTTGACGAGACTGTCCCACAACTGGTCGCGCCCCCACAGGTCGCTGGCGAGGTAGGAACGCAAATAGGACGGCGCGGCCGTCTCCCATCCCGCGTGAAGCGATTGGGCTTCCGCCAGTGCGAGGGACAGGTCGGGCAAGGCCACGCCCAGGTGTTCGGCGTCTTCCGTGAGCCGCGTCCAGGAGATATCCAACTCGCGGGTGACGGAGTGATAGACCGAACAGGCCAGGTCCACGCCCTTTCGCGCGGGATGCCGCCTCAGGTCCAGGAGGAGGCGCTCGGCCTCGATGCAGGTGGAGAGTCGGAATTCGCTGTCGGCATCCAGCAGTTTCACCAATCCGATCTCGCGCAGGTACAGTCGAACGGGATCCTCCGATAGTTCGGCCGAGGCATCGTGAGATTTGAATTCAAAGGGTTCTTCGAGCAGGTCTTCTTCCACCTGAAGGTTGGAAAGGTCGGGTTCCCCCACATCATCTGTGGGCTCCAAAAAATCGGGGATTTCGCGTGAATCATTCCCCTCTTTCAGCGATTCGTCCAGCACATCGCGTATGCCGTTTTTGGTGACTTCTTCCAACAGTTCATCCCTGTCCCGCGGGTGGCGCGCGCGCGGCGGATGTGTTTTCCTGGTTTTATGGACGGAGGGAGGTCGCGATTTGGAAGGCATGTCAGGTCGATCGTTTTGAAGTTAATCGTCGGTTGGCCTGGTCGATGGAATGAATTAACTTTGTCAGTTGCAACACCTGTTGCTGGTAAAGCATGGCGCGCGGGTCGCCATTTTGCTGGGCTTCCTCCTGCAGGAAGCGTGTCTGGGTCAGGTCGAGGTTGGCGCGCGTACGACGCAGTTTGTGCACCAGCCGTTGCAGTTCCTCCAGCAGGCGGTCTTCGAGCGGTTCCAGTTTCTCGGTCTGCGCGAGAAGTTCCTGCGAAAGGCCGCGCAGAGAATCGGGCAGGTGAATCGCCACGAACTGATGCTGGTCGCTTTCCACCTGCTCCAGTGACTGGCGGATGATATTGATAAAGATCTGATGGTCAGTATACTCGAAATCTTCGGGCGCAAGGGCGGTTAAACCAGTTTCCTGTAACCGACGGTCGAGGCGGTAGAGCAACTCAGGACGGCGGAAGAGAACGCCGAGACAATATGCCTCCGCTTTGGCATTGGGCGACACCGCCACCGAAACGGGCGCGGACTCTTCGGCTTCCTGCCTCCGCACGGGTCTCGACCGCCTCACCCCTGGACTTTGGGCGGGCGCGCCGATCAACGCGCGTTCGTCCACCTTGAGCATTCGCGCCAGCGCCTGACGATAGGTGTCGCGTTCCATCGGGCTGGGCAGGTCTTCGATGAGGGGAAGCACCTGCGCGGCAATCTGATTCTTCACTTTCGCGTCGTTGAGATTTTGTCCCGCCGCGAGGGTCTCCATCACGTGGGTGACGATGGGTTTCGCGTTTTCAATCAGCCGCGCCCATTCGTCCTTGTCACGCGCCACAATCTCATCGGGATCGAGTCCGTCGGGCATGGAGGCCACGCGCAGATCGGCTTGCAGGCGCGCCTCGTTTTTGAGCAGGCCGCGGGCATTGAAGCCAAACTCGCCTTCGCGATCCATGGCAGAACGCGCCGCGTCGAGTCCGCGCAGGACGGCCTTCTGCCCCGCGGTGTCGGGATCAAGCGCGAGGACGATGCGCCGCGTAGAGCGTTTGAGCAGGCGCAGTTGGTCTTCGGTCAGCGCGGTGCCCATCGGCGAGACGACGTTTTCGTATCCCGCCTGATGCAGGGCAATCACATCCAGGTAGCCTTCGACAATCACGGCCTGGTCCGCGACACGGATAGGTTTGCGGGCGCGGTCGAGGCCGTAGAGCAATCTTCCTTTGCTGAAAATCGGCGTTTCGGGCGAGTTGAGGAACTTGGGGATGTCGTTCGGGTCCACGATGCGCGCGCCGAAACCTGCCATGCGTCCCTGCTCATCGCGGATGGGGATCATGATGCGGTTTCTAAACCTGTCGTAGACGCGCCGCTGGTCGAGTAGGCGATGCTCTCCCGCCGTATCGAGACCTGCGTGTTGCGTGTTGCGTACTGCGTGTTCCGTTTGTGTACCTGTGTACGTGTCTACTTGTGTAGGTGCTTCGCTTTCACGCACAGTCAACAATCCCGAATCGATCAAATCCTGTTCCGAGTA
>DYKX01000247.1 GCA_020722375.1 Anaerolinea thermophila | reverse complement strand
TATCTTGCCCGTCAGTCGTAACATGAATGTTGCAGTACTGCAAGATTTATCTTGCTCGTGAGTCGCAACATGAATGTTGCGGTACTGAATCTTCAGGACTTTTCCTTCGTTGCCTTTGTGTTCCTTTGTGTTTAAAGAATTTTCGGGAATTGATTCGGATCCACTTCGTTCATCATTTCATAGACAGCGTCAAAAATGGTTTCCGCGCTGGGCTTCGACCAGTAATCGCCATCGCTTCCGTAGGCGGGACGGTGTTGTTTGCCTGAAAGAGTCCGCGCGGGGGAGTCGAGGTGGAAGTAGCCGCCTTGTTTTTCGATGACTTCCTGGAGCATGTAGGCGGACGTGCCGCCTGGAACGTCTTCATCCACGAATAGGATGCGATTGGTTTTCTTGAGCGACTCGACAATTTTGCCATGAATGTCGAACGGCAGGAGCGATTGCACGTCTATCACTTCGATTTCGATGCCGACCTTGCTCAACTTGTCGGCGGCGTCGAGGGCGATGCGACAGAGCGCGCCGTAGGTGACGAGGGTCACGTCGCGTCCCTCGCGGATGGTTTCGGGCACGCCGAGCGGGACGGTCATCTCACTCAAGTTGTCGGGCAGACGCTCTTTGACGCGGTAGCCGTTCAGCACTTCGACGATGATTGCGGGTTCATCGGATTTCAGCAGGGTGTTGTAAAAGCCCGCGGCGCGCGTCATGTCGCGCGGAACCAGCACGTACATGCCGCGCACCAGGTTGAGGATGCCTGCCATCGGCGATCCCGAATGCCAGATGCCCTCAAGACGATGTCCGCGCGTCCGCACGATGACGGGGGATTTCTGTCCGCCCGCGGTGCGCCAGTGCAGGTTCGCTAAATCGTCCGCCATGATCTGCAAGGCGTACAGCAAATAATCGAGATATTGGATTTCGCAGATCGGCCTCAGCCCGCGCATCGCCATGCCGATGGCCTGTCCCAAAATCGTGGCTTCACGGATGCCCGTGTCGGTGACGCGCAACGCGCCGTATTTTTCCTGCATGCCCTTAAAACCCTGGTTCACGTCGCCGAGTTTGCCCACGTCTTCGCCGAAGGCGATGACGCGCGGGTCGCGTCCCAAAATCGAATCGAACGCGGCGTTCATCACTTCGAAGCCAAATACGGTGGGAGAGGCGTCGGAAAAAATGGGCTTGACTTCAGGAACCTTGAGGGCGGCGCCGCTGTAGAGGTGGGAACCGTAACGTGTTTCGTTGATCGCGTCCTGATCGTGTTTCCATTGGATGAGGACTTGCTTGGAGGGATGATTCTCGTCCCGCAGGATTCGCAACGCTTCGTGCGCCGCGGCATGGACGTCACGCCTCGTCACCGACGGGAGAGCGGACAGCCGTTCTTTGACGTCCGCCAACTCGGACGCGTGACTCGACGTGGACGCGATTTCGTCCAGCATGTCCATCACCTGGCCGCGCTCTTCGAGGATGGGAGTGATAAACGCGTCCCACGCGGCTTTGCGGATTCCCTCCACCCGTTCGCGTTCGCTCGTTTCGGCCTCATCCAGCTCGGGGTCGGTGGCGACGCGGTTCTCGATCATCCACGCGCGCATTTTGCGGAGGCAGTCGAATTCCTGTTCCCAGGCGAGTCGTTCGGGAGTCTTGTAGCGTTCGTGCGAACCGCTGGTGCTGTGCCCCTGCGGCTGGGTGAGTTCGGTGACGTGGACGAGTTGCGGGATGTGATACTCGCGGGCGATCTCGGCGGCGGAGGCGTAGGTTTCGATGAGGGCGGGATAGTCCCAGCCGCGGACCTGGTAGAGGTCGAAGCCGCGCTGACATTCGGGCGCGGGGCAGGGGTCGCGTTGGAAGCCTTGCAGGATGGCGAAGATGTTTTCCTTGACCATCTGGAATTGGTTGGGGACGGAGATGCCGTAGCCGTCGTCGTAGACGGTGACGACCGCGGGCGCTTGCAGGACGCCGAGGGCGTTGATGCTTTCCCAGAACATGCCTTCGGCGGTGGAGGCATTGCCGATGCTTGCCCATGC
>DYKX01000246.1 GCA_020722375.1 Anaerolinea thermophila | reverse complement strand
ATTCGGACCTGCGACCAAGCGATTATGAGTCGCCTGCGCTAACCACTGCGCCACGGGCCCATTAAGTGTCAAGTGCTCCAGTGTCAAGTGTCGCGTGCCTGACACCTGAAACGTGACACCGAAGCACTACTGAGAGAGAGCGGGAGACGGGATTCGAACCCGCGAATATCAGCTTGGAAGGCTGATGCCTTACCACTTGGCGACTCCCGCGCGGCCATCATTTTACCGTGAGGCGCGGGGACGGTCAAGCAATTATTGCCGCAGGCGATACGGCACATCAATGACGACGCGCTGCAATCCCGACTGGCGGCGATGGCGATAGAGCAGGGCCGCTTTCAGCAGCCACCCCGTCTGGTTGTGCAGTAAACTCTGCCACCATTGCGCGGGCACAAATTCTGGCAGGATCACCGTGGCGAGTTGCCCATCCTGGTGCTCCGCGTCCGTTTCGTCGAGAAAATCCAGAAGCGGTTGGATGATGGACCGATACGGGGACGCGACCACCTTCAGCGGGATATCGGGCCACCAGCGCTCCCATTTTTCGCGAACCACTTCCGCCTCCCCCGGTTCGAGTTCCACGTAGACGGCGGTCACGTCACTGGAAATGGCGCGGGCGTAATCCATGGCTTCGACGATGCCGCGGTGCACGCCAGAGATGGGAATGACCACGCGCGGCTGAGGCAGAGGCTTGAGCGAGGGAGGCAGTCCATGCAGGGAAAGTTCGCTCGCCACCACGCGGTAGTGTGAACGGATCCGCAGGAAGATGACCACGATCAACGGGATGAGGAGAATCGTGATCCATGCGCCTTCCCGAAATTTGCTGTATCCGACTACGAAGAGAGTCACGATCGTCGCAACTGCTCCCAAACTGTTAATGGCCGCCTTCACCTGCCAGCCGCGTCCATGCTCGCGCCACCAGTGAATCACCATGCCCGCCTGCGAGAGACTGAACGCCAGAAACACCCCCACCGCAAAGAGTGGAATGAGGGCATGGCTATCGCCAGCAAACAGAACGATCAGGACTGCTGTCGCGACCGAAAGGGAGACGATCCCATTGGCAAAAACCAATCGGTCGCCCAGCCCTGTAAACTGGCGCGGCAGGAATTTGTCCTGTGCAAGAATGGCCGCCAACCGCGGAAAGCCTGCAAAACTGGTGTTGGCCGCCACTGCCAGGATCAACATGGTGCTGATCTGGATGAAAAAATAACCTGCACCATTTCCGAGCAGGCGACGGGACAACGCCGAGAGAATGGTCTCTTGCGGTTCTGCGATGACTCCCAGATACTGAGTCAGGCCGATGCTGCCGACAAATAACACGCCCATTAGTACGGCCATCACGATCAAGGAGCGGCCAGCATTTTTTGATTCGGGCGCTTGAAAGGCGGGGACACCGTTACTGATGGCCTCGATACCGGTCAAGGCCGTACAGCCTGTTGCAAAGGTATGCAGCAAAAGGAACGTAGTGATGGGCTGGGTTGCCATTGGAGCGGTTTCTGCCATCGAGACTGGCCCGCCTCGCACCAGCACGACCAATCCATAGAAAAGCATTGGCAGGTAGGTGAACAAAAAGAGGTAGACAGGGATGGACATCAGCGTGCCCGTCTCGCGCAGTCCACGCAGGTTGGCCAATGTAATGACGGAGAGCAAAACCAAAGCAATGAGAACGCGATGCGGCCAAAGGATGGGGAAAGCCGAAGCTAGCGCTTCCACGCCTGCCGTCAGACTGACCGCTGCAGTGAGGAGGTAGTCAATCAGAAGCGCGGACGCGGCGACGAGGCCGATTCCCGTTCCCAGATTCTCACGAGCCACCACGTACGAGCCGCCGCCAGATGGGTATCCCTGAATCGTCTGATAATACGAAAGTGCCACGATCGCCAGCAAGCCAGTGATCGCCAACCCGATCGGCCAGGCAAGGGACAGTCCCACACTGCCTGCCACAGCCAGTCCAAGATAGATTTCCTGGTTGGCATACGCAATTGAAGATAGCGCGTCCGGCGAAAAGGCCGCCAGGGCACGTAT
>DYKX01000074.1:4919-13841 GCA_020722375.1 Anaerolinea thermophila | reverse complement strand
CCAGCGGGCCGGCGTCCCAGCCTGTCAGCCCCGCGGCCTCGACGAGTTTCAGGGCCTCGGCGCGGGCCTCTTTGCTGGAGCCCGTCACCAGCACGTCGCAGTCCACCTCCTCGTCTGTGAGCAGATGTTCATGTGAGATGTTCTGGAACGCGGCGCAGACTTGCACCTCCGCACCGAGGACCTCCTTCGCCTCCTGCGCGGCGGACCCCGCGGCGGGCATTTGGACGGTAGCCACTTTCGGCGGGACGAGGGGCACGGTCACGTCAATCAGGATCTTCCCCTGGAGCGCGTCCTTCACCGACTCGAGCGTGGACCTGTGCGCGGCGTACGGGACGGTCAATGCCACGATGTTGGCCGCTTTCGCCGCCTCGAGGTTGGTCATGCCATCCACAAAGGCTTCGCCTTCGAGCAATCCCATCAGTTCGCTCGCGGCGGTCACTGCCTTTGCGGCATCCCGTGAACCGATGTGTACTTTGTATCCTGCCTTTGCCCAGCGATAGGCGAGACCTTTGCCTTCTTTACCAGTACCACCCAGAACAGCGATGGTCATCAAAATAGGTGTGTTGGTCATGAATTCTCCGTAATATTAGAATAAGAACCTATCCGAAAAAAACTCGGAGCGCGGACTTGAGTCCGCCCAGCCAGGCAGACTGGAAGTCTGCAATCCAATATTCGAATAGGCTCTAAGCGTCTAAGCAAGCCCATATTGGGCAGGATCAGGGATGCTCGCTCCGCCAGAAGCCAGTTCCCAAATGGCCTGATAGGCGGCTTCGCGCAATTCCGCGTCATCGCTGTGGATGGCGTGGTACAAATTCCTGACCACGCCCTCGCCTGGCGTGCGGCGCAGGTAATTGAGCGCGGCGAGACGCTCCTCTACCGTGCCATCCTTGAACGCTTTGATGAGGATGTCTGTGGCAGGGACGCCTGGCGAAATGCCCATGCCCTGTTTTCCCGCGAATTCGATCAGCCACGGCGTTTCAGATGGCGGCGTGAGCGGACGCGGCACACGCGGATCAATGGGCATGTTCATGCTGTCCAGCACTTCGGTCGCGGCGGTACGGACGATCCACTGGTCATCCTCCACCTGAATTTGTTGCAGGAGTTCGACTGCCCAGGGTTCATCCACGCGGGCGAGACCATAGACCACCGCGCGTCGGACGAGGATATCTTTCAGCGTCGCGCCATCCCTGAGCATGGCGTGTCCCTCTTTCGGGTCGTTGGCAAGCGCTTCGGCCGCGGCGCGGCGCAGGTCATCGTCGCCGCTCAGGAGGGCCTGTGCCACCGCCTCCAGCGCGGACTGTGTCCCGATGGACACCAGCGCGAGGCAGGCCGCGCGCCGCGCTCCAATGCTCGGCGCGGAGGTCATGGTGGAGGCGAGCAACTCCAATGCTTTCGTGTCGCGAACGGCTCCGCTCCCGAGCGCGGCCAGCAGGATAAGTTCGAAGGAGAGCGACTGCAGAGACTGGCGAAAGAATGCCGCCGCGCCTGGGTCGCCGCTCAACGCAAAGGCCGCCATGGCCTGCCCGCGCAAGCCGCGCGGCTTCTCTTCGTTTTGCAGGACGCGCGCCAACCCTGCCATGATCTTGCCGCGCCAGGCGGCCTCGCGTGGCGCATCCCTCAGCCAGCGCGCCGCGTTCAATAGCGGACGTTCGAGCAGGCGGTCTTCCGTTTTCAGCAATTCGTCCACCAGCCGCGTTACATCACCTTGTGCGGCGAGATAACGCATGGCGAGCAATTTCCCGCCCCAATTTGGCTGACCGAGCAGCGTCTCGTCAGCCTTGTAGGCGGTCAGAGCGCGCCCCGCAAGGTACCCTCCAAGCACGGGATGGAGGAAACGCATTCGATTGTTTGGATGCGTGAGGAGCAGTCCGCTTTCGGACATTTTTCCGAGCAGACCGCTGGACGGCGATTGCACCGTCGCTTCTTTTTTCGGACCGAGGGGGCTGGTCCGCGACCGCGACGAATCGCCTTCGGCGGCGCTCTGCCCTTCGGCGGGTTTCTCCTCCGCTGGCTCGAACGATTTGACCCAGTCGCGCGCTTTGCGCGGATCGAAGACAGGTTGCGCGCTCAAGATCACCTGCATGGCAAGCGTCTCCAGCGCGGCGATGGGAGTGTCGGCGGGCGCCACGCGTCGGACGTGGGACGCGATCGCGTCGGTCACGCGCGGGCCGAGACTGTCGCCCGCGAATCCGCCCCAGACTTTGAGAGTCAATTCGAGCGGAGTCAAATTCTGGTTGCCAAAGGCCAGCCACGCATCCAGCAACAGCGGGTCAATGGACTCGTGCGCGGTCTGTGTCCATGCTTCGGTGGTGACGAAGCGCGACCATTGCTCGCCCCACTTGCGGACGAATTCCTCCTGCCGACGCGCGTCCCAGCCCATGAGCGCCATGGGCGCGAAGCCGAGGCCGATCAACCCGCCGATCTGTTCGGGCAGGGCGGTGGTGACGACGCGGGTGAGGGGGTACACTTCGAGAAGTGTCTTCAGGAAATCAACGATCGCTTGTTGACCATCTGGCGCGAGTTCGTCATAGCCATCCAATAACAGGAGGGCGCGTCCGTTCTTGAACGTGTATTGGATGAAAGCCGTCACCCGACCCAAATCCAGGAAGGAGACGAGTTGGGTCGCCGCATCCACGAGCGGATTGAGGATGTCTTTCGGGTCGTTGACGGGCAGGGACAGATCCGCCGCATGGACGAGGAACGGGACGATCTCGCTCAGCGCGCCCAGTTGCGAATCGCGATTGGCGGCCAGTGTGGCAAGATGCGCCAGTGCGACCGTCTTGCCAGTACCGTCCATGCCGATCAGGACGAGATTTCCCCCGTCGGATAATGCCTTTGGGATGGTGAGTTTCGGCGCGCCGTAGATGGTCGCCAATTCAGGCCAGGCGGGCATGTAGGGAAGCGTCTGCGTGACGATGTCTTCCGCGATGAGCGGGCCGTTCGGTTCCACGCGGGCGGGCGGGGCTATCAGCAGGGGCGGCAGGAGAATCTCGTCCAATGCGAAAAGCGGCGCGGCCAGGTGCATTCCTTGTGCGCGGCGCAGCGTAATTCGGCGATGATTGTCTTCGATGCCCGAGGAGCGGCGCGCCTGCGCTTCTTCCCGCCGCGTGGATATGTCCTCGCGCCATTCGCTGACGAGCGGACGCATCCGCCCCAACAGCGCCCAGAACAGGATGCCAACGGCGAAACCGATGAAGAACGAATATGGTTCGAATTCGAACGGTAGGAAGAGCATGGGTTTAATCGGCGAAAAGGATTCGTCCGCAGGTGGGGCAACGGGCGATCTGGGCGCTGGAACGCGCGCTCTGTTGTTGCGCGGGGGTGAGCGTCGTTCCGCAGGCGTTGCAGGCTCCGTCGCTGACGGTGGTGACCGCAATGCCGCGTCGCTCGCGCCGCAGGGTTTCATACTGCTCGAACAGTTTCGCGTCCACGGGAGAGGCCGCGGCTTTGCGTTCCGCCTCGAGGCGCTCGAGCGCATGCGATAAATCCGCCTGCTCGGCGGTCAAGGCGCGGGTCTGGTCGCCGAGGCTGGATTCCACGTCGGAAAACGCGGCCCGCGCCTCGGTCAGGGAAGAGGCGGCGGTCTCCGTCGCCAGCATCGCTTCGAGCAGTCGGTCTTCCAGCGTGGCGAGATATTTTTTGAGCGAGGCCACGTCGTGTTGCAGGTCCTGTAATTCTTTGGGATTGCGGACCGCGCCGCCGTACAAACTGGATTCGGCCTGCTCGATTTTTATCCTTTGGGATTGAACGTCCGCTTCTGCCTGACGTTGAGCGCGCTCGGCTTCCTGATGCGTTTTCTCCGCCGACGCGACGCGCTCCGATGCGGCGCGCAAATCCGCGTCGTTTTCCAGAATCTGACGGATGGCTTCCAGACGCGTCCGAGCCTGATCCATCTGGCTGTCAATTTGCTGGAGGCGGTACAGTCCGAGGGCGGCGCTCATGGGGCGATTGTAAACGCAAATTGGCAATCTGCGTTACTGAATGGGGACGTTGAAAAAATTGTAAACGGCTTGCGAGAGTTGGGCAAACAGCGGGTTGGCGGTTGTGTCCCAGATGATCTGCACGGGATGGTAGGTGAAGACGACGAGGATGTAGTTGCCGCCCGGCGAGTAGACGATGGCCGCGTCGCTGACGTTGTCGATGACGCCTGTGGCGGGGTTGGTGATCCAGCCGTGTTTGTGTGCGATGCGCGTGCCTTCTGGCACCCCCGCCTGGAGGAGCGCGCCGAGTTTATCCTGCACGAGGATTTCCACCATCTGCTGGCAGACTTGCTGGGTGATCTTCCCAGGGAAGACGGCCACCAGTGCGCCGCCGCCCGTCTGCTCGCACTGGTACAGGTCTTCGAGCAACATGCCGATATCGGACGGCGTGGTTTGATTGTAGGAATCGGGATTCGTAACTACATCGGTGCGCGTGTTGGAGGGGGTGCGAATGGTCTGGAGGAGCGGCGCGCCCGGGTAGAAATATCCTGCCATGAAGGTATTTTGGAGACCAAGCGCCTTCATCTTTTCGGTGACGAGGAGCGGGCCGCGGTTCTCATCCAGGGCGCTCATGAATTTATCGGCGGGCGGATTTTCGGAACGGCGGATCATGTCGATCATCGAGTCGACGGTCTGCTGGTTCAACGCGTCCGTGCCGAACTGGCTGTAGTACGAGACCATGATGGGGATTTTCGCCACGCTGGATGCGGTGAACGCCACATCCGGTTGGACGGAGAGCGGTTGTCCGTTGTCTTCGGCGAAGAGGATCTCCTGTCCCGTTTGCAAGTCGAGCATATATAGCCCCACCACGCCGTCGAATCCCGAGAGTCGAATCACCTGTTTGAGCAGGGTTTGCAAATTGTCGAGGGTCGGACGTGAGGCGATGGTGCGCGTGGCTGTCAACGCGACGGTGCGGTTGGTGGGCGAGCGCAGGGCGTCCTCGATGAGGGTGACGGCGCGGCCAATGTCCAATGTTTGGCCGGGTGTGCCGGGGATGAAGTTGACCGTCCCGGGAATGGGCTGGGCGGGAGAGGGCGGTGTATCGTAACGCGTGGCCACCTCGTTTTGGAGAAAGTCGCGCAGACGCGCCTCGGACAGGTCGGCGTCGAGCGGGATATCCGTTGCGGCAGGTGGACGGTTCCACAGGTAGTCCCAAAATCCGCCCCAGAAGGATGCGCCGGTGCGTTGCAGGTCGGCGGCGGCCAGCATGCTGTCGATGTTGAGTTGAAAACCGACATTGGCGGGATCGATCAGGATGATCGAGCCGGCATATTCCACCGCCACCGGTGAAGAATAGACTTGTAAAACCCGCTGGGAGGCCGTTTGCGGATCCACGCCGCCGACCGGGATGCCAGCGATTGTCATCCCTGCGGGGTAATTGTTGCGCTGTCGGCTGTACCCGACCAGCGCAATGATGGTTAAAATGATCGCGGCGCTCAGGAAAAAGGCGGAGACGCCGCGCAAAATAAGGGGTGTGTTTTGGTTTCTCATGATGTCCAAGTCGTGACGAATGTCATCAAAAAGTATAACATATTCGTTGATGGCACTTGTGCTAGAATGGAGGCGGAATGCAGAAAATAGAAGGCAGAAAGCGGAATGCAGACCGATGTAAGACAAATCAAAAACAAGGAATGAGACATGCTTCGCTCCTTTTTGATCTATCTGTCCAAAGCCCAATGGGCGCAGAATATGGTGACGGGCTGGTCGTTCGCCTGGAAGGCGGCTTCCCGTTTTGTTGCGGGGACAAAAACGGAGGACGCCATCCGTGCCATCCGTGAATTGAACGCAAAAGGCATTAATGCCACTCTCGACCATCTCGGTGAACACACCTCCACCATGGAGGAGGCCGCCCAGTCCACGAATGAGATTTTGGATATTTTGGACGAGATCGACCGCGCGGATGTACGCACCAATGTCTCGATCAAACTGACACAGATTGGCATGGGGCTGGATGAATCGGTCTGCCGCGACAACCTCGGACGGATTCTCCAACGGGCGAAGGAACACCAGAATTTTGTGCGCGTGGATATCGAAGATACGCCCTACACCGACACGACGATCGCCATCTACAAGGCCATGCTCGAACGCGGTTTCACCAACAGGCATTTTGGCATGGCGGTACAATCCTATCTCTACCGCGCCGAAGCGGACGCCAAAGCCCTGCTCGCGAACAAGACTCCCCTCCGACTCGTCAAAGGCGCGTACAAGGAACCGCCCGACAAGGCCTTCCCAAAGAAGGCCGACGTAGACGCGAACTACGACCTCCTGGTGAAATTGATGATAGATGCTTCTTTATCCGTTGGCGCCAAGGAAAGCAACGATGGACGCGTCCCGCCCATCGCCGCGATTGCCACGCACGACGAGAAGCGCATCGCATTTGCTGTTTCATATGCGAACAAAGTCGGTCTTCCCAAGGATGGCATGGAATTCCAAATGCTCTACGGCATTCGCCGCGACCTGCAGGAGAAACTTGCAAAAGACGGCTATCCTGTGCGTGTGTATGTCCCATTCGGCACGCACTGGTATCCGTATTTCATGCGGAGACTGGCGGAGAGGCCGGCGAATATCTGGTTCTTCATCTCGAATTTCTTCAAGGGATAGAAGTACGCAGGTACACAAGTACAAGGCTAAACAGGTGCACAGGTCGCAGACCTGTGTACCTGTTTACGTGTCTACCTGACTACCTTATAATTGCCCCATGACTCGTCCCCTCGCAATCGTCACTGGCGGCGCGCAGAGACTTGGCAAAGCCTTTGCCTTGTCACTGGCACACATGGGATGCGCCATCGGCCTCCACTATCACAACTCGGCGCAGGAGGCGAATTGGGCAAAGGAGGAGATCGAAGCGCTGGGCGTTTCCGTCTATCTCCTGCGCGCGGATTTGACAAAGCCTGAAGAAATAGCCAGGTTATTCGAGATCGTCCGCGAGTTCGATGAGCCATTGAAGATTCTTGTCAACTCTGCCGCAGTGATGCCTGTCGGCCATCCGCGCGAACTCACGCTGGAGAATTGGGATTCCGCTCTGGACCTGAATCTGCGCGCCCCGTTCCTGATGGCGCAGGAAGCCGCCAAACAGATGACCGAGGGCGGACTCATCGTCAACGTAAGCGACATCGGCGCGAGCAAAGCCTGGAGCCGATACCCGTCCTACGCGGTCAGCAAGTCCGCGCTGGAGTCGTTGACCAAAGTCCTCGCCCGCGCGTTCGCCCCGTCCATTCGCGTCAACGCCATCGCCCCAGGCCTCGTCCTGCAATCGGACGTGGTCACGCCCGAAGAGTGGGAGCGGCTGGTCGGTCGGCTGCCCCTCCAACGTCCCGCGCGACCCGAGGAGGTCGCGTCCGCGCTGGAGTTTTTGGTCCGCAATGAATACGTCACAGGACAGACGATCGTGGTGGATGGGGGATACTCCCTCGTCTAAAATTACCAATTACCAATTACCAATAACCAGGAGAACCCATGTCCGAACTCGCCGACCTTGCCGAAAAACTCAAATCCGAAGGAGAGCGCTTCGCCGCCATCTTCTCCGCGTTGACCGACGCGCAATGGCAAGCGGAAGTTTACACCGAGGGAACTGTCTGGACGGTGCGCAATGTGCTCTCGCACTTCGTCACCTCCGAGCGCGGACTGGTGCGACTCTTCGAGCAGATCCGTCAGGGCGGCGCGGGCGTGGCGGATGATTTTTCGATTGACCGTTACAACGCCAGCCAGCAGGAGAAGACCAAAGAGTTGACGCCACTCGAACTGCTGGAGCAATTTAAATCCGTGCGAGCCGATTCGGTGATGTGGGTCTTGGGTTTGCAGGAATCTGACCTGGAAATTGTCGGTCGCCATCCGTTTCTTCAGCAGACCACCATCCGCGAGATGGTGAAAATGCTGTACCTGCACAACCAGATCCATTATCGAGATTTGAAAAAGGCCCTGGGAAGTAAGCAGGTACACACGTAGACATGTACACAAGTACACACGTCTTTATCTTGTAACTTGTAACTTGTAACTTGTATCTCGTATCTCGCAACTGATCACTGAAAACTGATGACCCTCCTCCGCCCCCTCCACCTCCTCTTCACCGCCCTCACCTACGCACTCGGCGTCGCCATTGCCGATTACCTCGGCGTGACGATCTCCGCCGCCGCGCTCTGGCTGGGACTCGGTTGGGCGCTGCTCACACAGACCAGCATGAACCTGCTGGCCGAAGTCTTCCGTCCTGCCAACGAGCCGCTCAACGGACTCTTCGGCGCGGAGCGTGTCTACCTGCGCGACCGACTGCTCTTTATCTCCATCGGCCTGCTCGGACTCGCGGCGGGATGCGCCTACCTCCTCTTCCTCGCGGGACGCGTCCACGGCCCCGCGCTCATCCTGCTCGCGCTTTCACTCCTCCTCGTGTTTGCCTACGCCGTCCCTCCGCTCAAACTCGTCCGACGCGGTTTTGGCGAGATCCTCCTTGCCGCGCATATCGGTTACGTCCTCCCCTCGTTTGGCTTTGTCCTGCAAATGGGAGACTTCCATCGCCTGCTCCCGATCCTCGCACTCCCTGTCACCGCCCTCGCACTCGCCTATTTCCTCGTTCTCGATTTTCTCTCCTTCGCCGACGATATCAAATACGAACGCCTCACGCTTCTCACCCGTCTCACCTGGCAACGCGCCGTCCCGCTTCATCACGGACTTGTCCTGCTCGCGTTCATCCTCCTTGCCTTCGCACCTCTTCTCGGCATCTCCCTCGCGCTCCTCTGGCCTGCCTTCCTCGCCGCTCCGTTTGCGATTTTCCAAATTGTTCTGCTCCGCAATATCTCCCTCGGCGCGCCGCCTCTTTGGAAACCGCTGACCGTCAACGCCGCCGCCCTTCTTGCCCTGACCGCCTACCTCCTCGCCTTTTCCCTCTTCCTGCGTTAACGGACACAGGTACACACGTAAACACGTACACAGGTACACAGGTACACACGTA
>DYKX01000074.1:3527-4819 GCA_020722375.1 Anaerolinea thermophila | reverse complement strand
ACACGTAAACACGTACACAGGTACACAGGTACACACGTACACAGGTACACACGTAGAGCGGTCAACCAAACCCCTAACCCCTAACTCGCAGCCCAACCTCCCATGCCTGAGTTCTTAACCCTCC
Organism: Anaerolinea thermophila; assembly: GCA_020722375.1. Lineage (GTDB taxonomy): Bacteria > Chloroflexota > Anaerolineae > Anaerolineales > Villigracilaceae > Denitrolinea. The sequence continues at coordinate 4,695 of DYKX01000074.1, read as the reverse complement.
TCCCTCCCGACGAAGCCCGCGCCCTCCTCCTCTCGCATCTCGCGGGACCTTTGGCGGACTCCGTTTCGATTGACTCTCTCCAAGCCCTCGGCCGCGTCCTCGCATCGGACGTCTCCGCGCCGCACCCGTTGCCCGAGTTCCCCCGCTCCAGCGTGGACGGGTACGCCGTCCGCGCCGCGGACACCTTCGGCGCGAGCGAATCCCTGCCAGGGTATCTCACCCTCATCGGCGAAATCCCCATGGGTGCGCCCGCGGACTTGTCGCTCGCGGCAGGTCAATGCGCGCTCATCCACACGGGCGGCATGTTGCCGTCTAATGCGGACGCGGTGGTGATGTTGGAATACACACAAATTGTAAGGGCGGGTCTTTTCTCTCCACTTTCAGACGGCTCAAATCAAGGCAGACCCGCCCCTGCAAGTGAAATTGAGATCTCCCGCGCCGTCGCGGTGGGCGAGAACGTGATTCAGGTCGGCGAAGACGTGCGCGCGGGGCAGATCGTCCTGCCGCGCGGAACCTCTCTGCGCGAGGCGGAGATCGGCGGGTTGATGGCGCTGGGCATCGTCAGCGTGGACGTCGTCCGCAAGCCGCGCGTGGGACTCATTTCCAGCGGAGACGAGATCGTCGAACCAGAGTCCGCCGCCGGGTTGGGGCGGGTGCGTGACATTAACGCGTACACGCTCTCGGCGCTGGTCACGCGTGAGGGAGGGGAACCTGTCCGCTATGGAATTGTCCCCGATGATTTTTCCGCGTTGCAGGCGATGACCCAAAAGGCGCTGGCCGAGTGCGACGCGGTCATCATCACTGCGGGTTCGTCCGCTTCGACGCGCGACATGACCGCCGACGTGATCCGCACGCTGGGCGCGCCTGGCGTTCTGGTGCATGGCATCAACACCCGCCCTGGCAAGCCGACGATTTTGGGCGCGGCGGACGGCAAGGCCGTGATCGGCCTGCCTGGCAACCCCGTCAGCGCGCTGGTGAACGGATTCCTGTTCGTCAAACCCGTCGTCGAAAAATTACTCGGCGTTCTGCCGCGTCCGCGTCCCACCGTGATGGCGCGGTTGACTCTAAACCTTGCTTCGCAAGCAGGCCGCGAAGATTGGTGGCCTGTAAAGTTAATCGCCAATCGCCAATCGCTAATCACTAATCGCCAATCGCTAATCGCTAATTA
>DYKX01000074.1:0-3427 GCA_020722375.1 Anaerolinea thermophila | reverse complement strand
TAATCGCCAATCGCCAATCGCTAATCACTAATCGCCAATCGCTAATCGCTAATTATGATGCGGAACCGATTTTTGGAAAAAGCAATTTGATCTTCTCTCTCGCCGCCGCCGATGGCCTGCTCCGCATCCCGCCCGACGCGACGGGCTTGAGCGCGGGCGAAGTGGTGGAAGTGGTGTTGCTTTGAACAAAATCTTTCCTCTCACAAAAACTTTGATCCTGGACGGCGCGACAGGAACCGAACTCAACCGCCGCGGCGTGAACACGGGACTCCCGCTCTGGTCGGCCAACGCGCTGCTCACGGACGAGGGATCGCACGTTTTGCAGGAAATCCACGAGGATTATTTGCGTGCAGGCGCGGATATTATCACCACCAACACCTTCCGCACGCACGTCCGCGCACTCGCTCCGAGCGGCAACGCGCACCGCGCCCTCGAGCTGACGCGCCGCGCTGTGGATATTGCCCGCGCCGCCATCGCCAATGTCCCGTCCGAGCGGACGCGCTACGTGGCGGGCTCGATTTCCACGCTGGAGGATTGCTACCGTCCCGACCTCGTTCCGCCTGATGATGAGTTGCGCGCCGAACACAGCGAGCGCGTCCATCACCTGCTCGAAAGTGGCGTGGATGTATTCCTCGTCGAGACCATCAACTCGATCCGCGAGGCAAGCATCATCGCCAAACTCGCGGTCATCACGGGGACGCCTGTTATCGTCAGTTTTGTGTGCGGTCGGGATGGACGGATCCTCTCGGGCGAAAGCCTGACCGACGCGGCGAGGGAACTGCTTCCGTTGGGCGTGTCCGCCCTCGGGGTCAATTGTGGACCGACGCCCAATCTGGCGCGTCCGCTCGAAGAGTTGAAGTCCGCCTGCCCGCCGAATTTTCCGCTGATTGCCTACGGCAACATCGGCTACGCGGACGAGGCGGTTGGCTGGGTCAACACCGACGCGGAGAAGCCCGAAGCCTATTGCGCGCACGCATCGAAGTGGCCTGCGCGCATTGTCGGCGGTTGCTGCGGCACGACGCCCGCGCACATTGCGGAGTTGAGTAAAATGTTGCGCGGTAGCACAAGTCTGTAGACTTGTGCTACAACGAATTCGCCTCTATAATTTCAGCGAGGGATTTTTTTCATGCCAGAGAGCAAACCACCCAACGCAAAATCGGACTCCCCGTACCGCCTGCGGGAGCATTTTCTGTCTGTGCCTGAGGTGGCGCTGTTTCGCCTGCTTCAAAAAATGGTGGGGGAAAGGTACGTCATCTGCCCCAAGGTTGCGCTCACTGACATTTTCACCATCATCCGCCCCAACGAAAACGTACATTTTTACAACAAGATCTTTCGCAAGCACGTGGATTTTTTGCTGTGCGACCCGAAGACGCTCCATCCCGCCATCGCGGTGGAATTGGTAAAACCGATTGCGCACAATGAGCCGCGTGCCACCGATCAGTTTATGGAGGATCTGTTTTCAGGGGAGGGGATTCCGCTGGTGCATGTGCCGCTGGGGGAAAATTACGAAATGACCGACCTGGTTAATTTGTTCACAATTGCAGTGATAAAGTTGAAGGACGCCAGGCGCAACCACCCTGACCTGTTGGGGGATTCCGTCCCGACGTGCCCCGTCTGCGGGAAGATGATGGTACTGCGCATCCATCGCGATGGTCCCAAAGCGGGAAAGAAATATTACGGTTGCATGGATTCCCCGCGTTGTGCGGGCGTGGTGGCGGTGGATTAGATTGGGACGCGGACGAACGCGGAGGACGCGGATGAAATTTTCCAAATCCGCGTCCTCCGCGTTTATCAGCGTCCAAATTGCTCGGTGGGTTAGAAATGCCTCTGCAACTCCGACGCATACTTCGTACCGACTGTCTTCTTATTCTCCTCCAGCCAATCTCCCAACCTTGTTTTGCACAGCGGCGGCTCTTTCGAGACGAGCAGTCCTGCCATCAGGCCGTCCACTTCCTCGGGGGTGAGCATTACATCCTGAACAAAGATGGAGAGAAACTGCGCGGCGGTCAACGCGAGGCGCGGATGGACTTTGAACAGCGGCCTGCGCGCGCCGACTTTCGCGCCGATCAATTCCACCATTTCGCGGAACGTGAAAATATCCTGTCCCACCGCGTCGCGGATGGAGTTGCCCGTCTCGTAGACCGCGTCCGCGGCCAGCGCGGCGAGATCGTCCACGAAGACGGGTTGCAGGCGATACGATCCGTCTCCAGGCAGGGCAAAGAAGGGGAAGCGGCGCAGCAGCCAGGCGATGTTGTTGATGAGGATGTCTTCCTTGCCGAACAACACCGTCGGACGAAGGATCGCGTACGACATGCCCGAATCGGTCACGGCCTTTTCGTTGGCGGCCTTGCCCCAAAAGTAGGGCAGATGCGAATCCGCGGAGGGATTGGTAATGCTGATGTGGACGATTCGCTTCACGCCCGCCGCGACGGCCGCGTCCACGAGGCGACGCGTGTTTTCCACGGCGGCGGGCTGGGTGTTCGCGCCCTTGTCGAAGCGGACCCAGTAGGTGTTGACCAGTGTTTCGACGCCGCGCAGGCTCGAGGTCAGGGAAGAGGCGTCCGCAAAATTCAACGGGAAGGCGCGCACGCGTCCATCAAACGGGTCGGGGCGGTTAGGGTGGTTTGTCAGCGTCACCACTTCCTCGCCGCGCGCCAGCAATCGGCGGGTGATGTACTTGCCCGAATACGAGAACGCGCCAGTAACTGCGATTTTCATTTGAGTACTCCTAAGATTTTCTGGACGTTGACCAATCCAAGACTTTCCAGCTTGACAACCGCCCGCGCGAGACTGTCAATGGCGTTGAAGAATTCCTGTAATGCCTGCACGCGTTCGATCAGAAAAGCGCGCTCTTCGGGATAACTTGCGCCTTCCTCCAGTTTCGTCAGCGCCTCGCGCACGGACGCGACCGCGCGGTCGAACTCGCTGTTTTGGCGTTCCTTGAGGATCGAGCGGATGGACTTGTAGAAATCCGTCTCGGCCTCATAGTAATCTTTGCGGTCGGCGAGTTTGGACGAACGGTGGACGAGCCCCAACCGCGCCAGCGCACGGACCTCGGTGCTGACCGCGCCTTTGGTGAGTCCCGTCTGCTCGACGATCTCATCGAGAGAGAGCGGGGTGGGCGAGAGATACAGCACGGCAAAGATGGCGCCCATGCCTTTGGGGAAACCCCAGAAGCGGCTGATCTGGCTCAGGCCTTCGACAAATTCCTGTTTGATTTGGGAGAGGGGAGTTGTCATGGTTGTCTCGTATAGAACGTTTAGTAATTACTAAATGAAATATACGATAAAGTCGAAAACTTGTCAAGCCAGTTAATATCGGAATCGCGGAGCGCGGACTTTCAGTCCGCCACATTAGCGGACTGAAAGTCCGCGCTCCGATGACTGAAAGTCCGCGCTCCGATGACTGAAAGTCCGCGCTCCGATGA
>DYKX01000245.1 GCA_020722375.1 Anaerolinea thermophila | reverse complement strand
GAATTACACCATTCGACCAAATCCAAATTGATTAACTTATTTTTGGACAAATCCTAAGCAGTTGGCGCACTCGCTCTCATCGTCTGCGGGGGATGTGTGAGGCTGGTCGGTGTATGAAGGTTGCAGCAAAAAACAGACGCCAGGAAAGATGGTCATGTTTCGCGTCGAGCAAGCGCAGGAAGGCCTCCACCACGCGCGGGTGAAGTGCTTTCCGGATTGCTCGAGGAGGTAGGTCCGCGCCAGGTTGCGGATTGGCCGACAGGCAATTCTGCTTATCGGCATATGCGCCACGCGGCTCTGCGGTTCTCGCGCAGGGATTTCATACAATGGAAGCGGCCAAAACCGATGAGCACACTTTCTCCCTTCCACGCGTTGGATTCCCCCTTCGCCGCCTCCCTGCAATGGGCGCGAAGACGACTGTCGCGCGCGGGCTTGCGCGTCATGCGGACGTTCGACCTGAACGCCACGCGGGCGCGCCACGAAGTGGAAGATTGTCCCTGCCCGAATCACGGCACGGAAGCCTGCGATTGCCAGATGGTGATCCTGCTCGTCTATGGAAGTGCCGAGTCGCCCGCCACCCTGGTGCTTCACGGCAACGATGGGCAGACCTGGCTTTCGATTGCGGACGAGCCTCGTCAACGCCTCAACCCGAAACTGCTGGCTGGAATTCGACAGGCGCTGAATGCGCCTGTTTCCATTCCGCAAGACGCATAGGCCAAAATGCCTATTGTCACCCGCGTCAAATTGCGCTGGCTGGAGCAGGGGAAATTCCTTATAGTCAGCGGCTAATCCAACTTTCGAGAGGAACAAACGATGAAGAGAATATTGGTAGTTTCAGTGGTCGGCCTGGCGTTGATTTTGTCGGCTTGCGCGCCTGCTGCCACGCCGACGGATTCCATGCCAATGGACAACAACACGATGCCGACCTCCACCCCAGGCAGCATGACGATGGACAATCCCGAAGCCGCGCACATGATGGAGCCGATCAGCGCGCCGAATGTCCAGCCTGCGGCCGAGACCGAGGGCGGACAGCCGCTCGAATTTCGCGTCGAGAACGGCGTCAAGGTTTTCGAGTTGACTGCCAAGGCGGTGCAGTGGACGATTTTGGATGGCGTGGCCGTCACCGCGTTCACGTATAACGGAACCGTGCCCGGACCGATGATCCGCGTCACCGAGGGCGACCAGGTGCGGGTCATCGTGAAGAACGAGCTGCCCGATCCGACCACCATCCACTGGCATGGGGTGGAGGTTCCCAATGCGATGGACGGCATTCCGGGCGTCACGCAGGATCCGATCCAGCCTGGCGAGACGTTCACTTATGAATTCATCGCCAAACCCGCCGGGACGTTCATGTATCATTCGCATTACGAGGGTGACGTTCAGGTGAGCGCGGGATTGTACGCGCCGTTCATTATTGATCCGAAAGAACCTGAGTCGAATCCACCCGCGGTGGACAAAGTGTTGATGATCTCGGAGTGGCGCATGACCGACGGCAATACCTACGCGGCCATGCCAATGTCTGGGATGGAACCGAATTACTTCACGATCAATGGCAAGTCGTTCCCTGCGACGGAAACAATCACCGTGAAGAAGGGCGACCGCGTCCGCTTGCGTTTCATCGGGATTGGACAATTCATCCATCCCATGCACCTGCACGGATTCCCGTTCAAGATCGTCGCCACCGACGGACATCCCGTCCCCGAAGCCGCGCAGTTGACCAAGGACACGGTCAGCGTCGCGCCTGGCGAGAGATACGATATCGAGTTCGTCGCCGCCGAAACAGGCCAATGGATGTTGCACTGTCACATCCTGCACCACACCACCAACGACAACGTCGAGCCTGGCGGCTTGATGATGGTCATCAATGTGGTTGAGTAGTCGGCAGTTTTCCAGTACCGCAACATTCATGTTGCTGCCCCAGCGAGATAAATCTCGCGGTACTGGGCAAGGCATGAAAAAAATTCCAAAGGAAAAAATGAAAATGCGTAAGTCAATTTTAGCGAGTATGTTGGTTCTTTTATCCGTCCTGCTGGCCGCGTGTGGAAGCGCGGCCGCGCCCACCGAGGCGGGTTCCGCCAA
>DYKX01000244.1 GCA_020722375.1 Anaerolinea thermophila | reverse complement strand
TGTCTACGTGTGTACTTGTGTACGTGTCTACGTGTCTACCTCTCTACCTGCCTGCCCACTGCTCCTCACCAACTTCATCTTCCTCTCCCGCCCCATTGCTTTGATGGCCCGTTCACGTTTCATGGCTGCAACGCGGTCGGGTTGTTCTTCAATGTAAACCAATTTCACCGGGCGACGCATGCGGGTATATTTTGCGCCTCGCCCGGCGTTGTGCTGTCTCTCGCGGCGCGGCGGGTCGGTGGTCCAGCCGGTGTAGAACGTCCCGTCCGCGCATTCGAGGATGTAGCAATAGAAGGCCATACTTCGTAAGGTGGTCGAGTAGGCGGCAGGGTCTCGGTACGGGTTTCGGTACGCTTCGCTACTCAACCCTACTCGACCATCGCCGCCGTACCGAGACCACACCTCGTATTCAAAGTCTATTCGTCGCGTTTGGGACTGCCGAGTGAGCCGAGGAACGATTGCTTCAGCCGCGCTCCAAACGAAGAGGAGTTGGATGCTTCCTTCCTGCGATTGGGTCTGTCCGCGGGACGATACGCTTCCAGGTTTCGTTCTATCAGCCAATCGAGGGCTTTTTCCTGCGCGGCGCGGATTTTCTTTTCCAGTTCGGCGCCTTGCTCGTTTTGGATGTCCTCGCGCAGGCCGCGCAGGGACGCGATGTACGCGTCCAGCATGCGGACGAGGTTGTCGCGGTTCGCCAGGACCGAGGCGCTCAAACCGTCCGCCTGGTTGCGGTCGAAGGTGGCCGCGACCGGCATGGCGTAGGAACGACCCGCCAGATTGATGGCGTCCTTCCAGCCGGGTTTGTCCATCGTCAAATCCACGAGCGAGACCGCCAGCAGTTTGGGCAGGGTCAGCATGGAGGAGAGCAACCCGTCCGCTTCGATGGCATCCGAAAGGACAGGGTTCGCGCCGAGCAGAAGTACGAAGTCCGTGGCAACGCGCACCGCTTTTTCCGATAGGCCCGCCGAAGGGCAGACCAGACAGGTGGCGCCCTCGAAAAGTTCGGCGTGCGCGCCGTCCAGTCCGCCGCCCGTTTCGAGCAGGTGCGCGGGATTGATGGCCGGGAACAGGCCGAGGTAACTGCGTCCCGCGGGGACGAGTTCGCGCGCCCACGCCTCGCCCTGACGTTTGGCGGGAGAGGCGTCCAGGACGACCGCTTCCTCTTTCAGGTCCGCGCGGATGAATTCGAGCGTGGCGCGCACCTCGTTCAACGGAAGTGCCAGCACGACCACATCCGACCCTTCCACCGATGCGGGCAGGTTGTACTCGATCCTGTCCACCGCGCCGGCTTTTTGTGCCGCGCGGGCGGCTTCGGGATCCCTGTCATGCCCCACGCGTTTGATCTTGTCCTTGTGCGCGGCCAGCGCCAGCCCGATGGAGCCGCCGATCTGCCCGAGACCGATGATGGTTATTTGAACTGCCATGAGTCACCTTTCCGTCGCGATGTGAATGGGCAGATTATACTTCCCTCGAGTGTGCGCGAGTGTTTGGAAACTCAAACACAAAGTCACCAAAGCACAAAGTATCCATGAACGAGGTTCACCTCGAAGCATGAAAATCGAACCACGAAGGCACGGAGTCACGGAGTTTTTTCTCCGTGTCTCCGTGTCTCAGTGGTTTGCCTTGGAGTTTATTTTCATATCAGGTCATGGCTTTCTCAAAGTCGGAGATTTCTCAACGCGAATGTCGCGAATTTACGAATGGGGCGAATAAATTCAGGAAAATTTGTGAAATTTGCCCACACTTGCACTTGGCGCACACCTGCCCAATTGTCATGTGACTTTGCTGCGGCCATACAGCGCAATCTATGGCTTTCTCAATGACCAATCCGTGATAATCTGTGGCTGGTTTTAGGATTTTGAGAAAACCATGCAGAGCAATCTCGTTATTCGATGGCCGCCCTGAGAATCGTGAGAGCCAGGGACGCCGACCCTGGCTCTCTTTGAAAGGAGGAGAAGAGAAATCACCTTACGCTGTCATGTTATCATCACCGCGCGAAATTTGCTTGACGGTAAACCTACGCCTGCCCTACGATTGTCCGACATCTTGCATAATTGTCAACTATTCTGGTCATTTTTTG
>DYKX01000243.1 GCA_020722375.1 Anaerolinea thermophila | reverse complement strand
GTACTGAGGCAAAATCTTCGCGATTGGCATAGTTTTCACGGAGTAATACTATAAAAACCCGAGCGTTTCCTTGACAGCCTGTGCCACCCATTCCACCTGTTCCTCGCGCATGGTGGGATACAGCGGCAACGTGACCTGTCGGGCTGCGGCCTCTTCGGTCAGCGGCAGGGACGCGCCGCGCTGCTGCCATTCTTTGTGATAGATCTGAAATTGGTGAACGGGCGGATAGTGGATGCTGGTCTGGATTCCGTGCGACTTGAGACCTTCCATGAAATGGATGCGATCTGTTCCCGGCGGGAGAAGAACGGGCAGGATGTGATAGCACGAGGCGCCGCGTTCTTCCCCAAACGGCATTTGGACTTCGGGAGCGAGTTCGGTCAATAGTTCACGATAGAGTGAGGTGAGATGCTGGCGGCGCTGGTTGTAACCCGGCAGTTTCCCCAGTTGCACGCGGCCCAGAGCGGCGCGCATCTCATCAATGCGATAGTTGTAGCCAAGGTCCACCACGTCGTAGGTGTAGGCGTGACCCTTGTGGCGGTCCCAACTGAGCGAGGTCATGCCGTGCGAACGCAGGATGCGGAGACGTTCGGCCAGCGCGTCATCGTCGGTGGCGAGCATCCCGCCTTCGCCGGTGGTCATGTTCTTGTTCGAGAAGAAACTGAAACAGCCGACCGCGCCCCAGGTCCCGAGCGTCCGCCCCGCCAGCGTGGATCCGATCGCATGAGCGGAATCCTCCAAAACGGTCAGGTTGTGGCGGCGGGCGATGTCCATGATGGCGGGCATGTCGCAGGGGAATCCCGCGTAATGGACGACGAGGATGGCGCGCGTCCGTTCCGTGATGCAGGCTTCGATCGAGGCCGGGGAAATGTTCAACCAGTCGAGGCTCTCGACATCCGCGAAGACGGGCGTCGCGCCGGTGTAGCGCACCGCGTTGGCGGTGGCGACAAACGTCAGCGAGGGGACGATCACCTCATCGCCGGGACCGATGCCCGCCGCGAGACAGGCCAGGTGCAGGGCCGCGGTGGCGTTGGTCACGGCCAACGTATGCTTCGCGCCGATGAACGCCGCGAACTCCTGCTCGAATCCTTTCGTGACCTCGCCCATGCTCAACCAGCCGGAGCGAATCACTTTCCCGACCGCTTCTTCCTCTGCGATTCCAAAATCAATATCGGCTAACGGTACGCGCCAATCCATCAGTTATCCTCCGGTAGAAATTGTTTCTTCATTTTGCTAAAATCCTCGTTGGCCTGGGCGTAATCATCCGGGCGGCCCAAATCCATCCAATAGCCATCAAACGTGTAGCCGCTCACCCTTTCGCCGTTGGCGATCATTTTCAGGATCAGGTCGGGGAAATCCAGGTACTCGCCGACGGGGATGTAATCGAGCACGCGCGGCTCGAAGACGTACACGCCCATGCTGACCGTATAGTCGGTGGTGGGCTTCTCGATATAACCGGAAACCCGGTCATCGCCGTCCCACTGGATGACGCCCAGGTCTATCTTGACCTGTCGGCGGTGCGCGGCGATGGTGGCGATGCCTCCCTTTTGCTTGTGAAACGCGATCAGTTTCTTCAAGTTGAGGGTGGTCAGCACATCGCCGTTGGTGACCAAAAAAGTTTTGTCCAGCCCCCGGACCAGTGAAATGGGACCCGCTGTTCCAAGCGGTTTCTGCTCCTGGCTATAGGCGATATCCAAATCCCACTGGGCGCCATCGCCAAAATAGGCGCGCAGCAAACTGGCCAAATGCCCGACGGTCAACACAACATGATTTACCCCGGAGCGTTTCATCTGGCGCAGGAGTACCTCCAAAATCGGCATATCGCCAATGGGCATCAACGGTTTGGGAAGAATGGTGGTGTAGGGCGCGAGGCGCGTGCCTTTGCCGCCCGCGAGAACAACGGCTTTCATTTTATGTTCCTCCTAATTCGGACAAAGCAAAACCCAAAAAGCCAACCACGAAGTACACGACCCACAGGATGCTCCGCGAAGGGGCACAAAGGAAAATCTTAACTCACCTTACGCAGTACCGAAGATTATCTTGCCCCGGAAGGCAACATGAATGTTGCGGTACGAGAAAACTGCGTAACATCAG
>DYKX01000073.1 GCA_020722375.1 Anaerolinea thermophila | reverse complement strand
TGGTCATGCCGGGCGACAACGTGAACCTGACGGTGGAGTTGATCGTGCCGGTGGCTCTTGAACAGGGCTCCAAGTTCGCCATTCGTGAAGGCGGTCTGACCGTCGGCGCGGGTGTCATCACCAAGATCATTGAGTAGGTCAGCCATGACGAAACAGAAAATCCGCATCCGCCTCAAGGCATACGATCACCGCGTCCTCGACCAATCCGCCAAGCGGATTGTCGAAACCGCCGAGCGCTCCGGCGCCCATGTGGTTGGTCCTGTACCCTTGCCAACCAAACTGGAACGATTTACAATACGTCGCTCTGCCTTTATCGACAAGGACTCGCACGAGCATTATGAGATCCGCACGCACAACCGCTTGATCGATGTGCTGGACCCGGACTCGAAGACCATTGACATGCTCATGCGCCTTAACCTTCCGGCGGGCGTGGATATTGAGATCAAGATTTAGTTTCACGGTCTGCTAGTCGCGTGGTTGAATAACGACTGACGAACTGCGCGACAATAGACAAAAAAACAGCGCAAGAACCGCTCTATGTGTGGACGCCAACAACCCCGGCGCGTCGCACTGGACCGATTGACTGTGCTGTCTCCGAGATGATGCAGTCCAAGCCCGGGCTGACAGTCTCGAACCAAAATTTTTGAAGGAGAAAACTGAAATGTTGAAAGGGCTGATTGGAAAGAAGATCGGCATGACCCAGATCTTCGATGAGCAAGGCGTCGCGCATCCTGTGACGATCATCGAAGCTGGGCCATGTTACGTTACGCAGATACGCACTCCTGAACATGAGGGCTACTCTGCGGTCCAATTGGGCTTTGGCGAACTTCACCCCAAGCGATTGTCGGGTGGCGAATTGGGTCACCTCAAGGCCCGGGAAATTCCCCCATTGCGCATTCTGCGCGAATTCCGCTCCAAAAAAGTTGATATGAATGTTGGTGACAAGGTGACCGTGGAAACCTTTGTCGTTGGTGAACGCGTGGACGTGATTGGCACCAGCAAGGGCAAGGGCTTCGCGGGCGTTGTCAAACGCCATCACTTTAACGGCCAACCGAAGACTCACGGCGCCTCCGACCGCACACGTGCGCCTGGTTCGAGCGGCGCCACCACCACGCCTGGCCGCGTCTACAAAGGGACGCGTCGCTCCGGGCACATGGGCGTTGACCGCGTCACCGTGCAGGGACTCAAGGTCATGCTGGTGGACGCCGAGCGCAACCTGCTTGGACTTCACGGCGCGGTACCCGGCCCGAAGGGCGGGATCATCATGATCAAGGAGGCGCGCAAGCAGTAGGCGCGAGGGTATAAGCGATGAAAGCAGACGTTTTCAATATGAAAGGCGAGAAGGTGAAGCAGGTGGAATTGCCTGCCGCCATCTTCGAAGCCAAAGTCAATGTGGATCTGATGCACCAGGCATACATCCGCCAGATGGCGAATGCCCGCCTTGGTACGCATAAGACCAAAACACGCAGCGAAGTTTCCGGCGGCGGACAGAAGCCGTGGAAACAGAAAGGCACCGGCCGCGCCCGCCAGGGTTCGCGCCGTGCCGTGCAGTGGGTGGGTGGCGGACGTATTCACACTCCCCAGCCGCGCAGTTATGTCCAGCAGATGCCGAAGAAGATGCGCCAGGCCGCCCTGCGCTCTGCACTGACGGCCAAGGCCGCGGATGCGGGTGTCATCCTCGTCGATGAGATCAAACTCGAAGAAGCACGCACCCGCCACATGTCCGAGGCGTTGAACCGCCTGGTCGGTGAATCCAGCGCGTTGGTGATCATGTCCGAAAAGAATCAGGATTACGACGCCGTGGTGCGCTCGACTGTCAACCTGCCTGATGCGAAAGTGTTGCTGGCCGGTTATCTCAACATCCGCGACCTGCTCGGTTACGACAAACTTGTCCTGCCGCTTCAAGCGCTGGATGCGCTGACGGCGCAACTTGGATAGGAAGCGAACGATGACCACGATTTTTGATGTTTTGCGCCGCCCGCTGATGACCGAGAAATCCAGTTATCAGTCTGGCAAGTTGAATCAGTACACGTTCGAAGTCTCGGCAGACGCGACCCGCACGATGGTCAAGGATGCGGTCGAGACCATCTATGAAGTCAACGTGGAAAGCGTCAACATTATTAATGTTGCGGCCAAGCGCGGTCGCCGCGCCAAGAGCCGCCGCCTGATGGTGCGCAAGCCCGGTTTCAAGAAGGCGATCATCACCCTGGCCGCAGGCCAGACCCTGAGTGTATTCGAAGGGGTGCAGTAATGGCTATTAAAAAGTACAAACCGATTACCCCCGGCCAGCGTGGAATGACCGGCTACGCGTTCGACGAGATCACCAAGTCCACGCCCGAGCGTTCGCTGCTTGTGCCCATGCGCAAGCACGGCGGCCGCAACTCGTATGGCCGCGTGACCGTCCGTCATCAGGGCGGCGGACACCGCCAGGCTATTCGTGTAGTGGACTTCAAGCGCGAGAAGCGCGGCATCCCGGCGAAAGTGGCGGCGATCGAGTACGACCCGAACCGCACCGCCCGCCTCGCCCTGCTCTTTTATGCGGATGGCGAGAAACGCTACATCGTTGCCCCGCTGGACCTGAAAGTGGGCGACACGATCATGGCTGGCCCCACGGCGGAAATCCGCACTGGCAACAGCCTGCCGATCTCCAGTATCCCGGTCGGTACGCTGATCCACAACATTGAGTTGAAGGAAGGCCGCGGTGGTCAACTCGTCCGCTCAGCGGGCGGCGCGGCGCAGTTGCTGGCGAAGGAAGGCGATTTTGCGCAGGTGCGTATGCCTTCTGGCGAGGTCCGTCTCGTCCGTCAGGCGTGCTACGCGACCATCGGTCAGGTTGGCAATCTCGACCACAGCAATATCAAGTTGGGCAAGGCTGGCCGCAAGCGCCATCTGGGCATCCGCCCGACCGTGCGCGGTTCTGCCATGACCCCGCGCGATCATCCGCATGGTGGCGGTGAAGGCCGCCAGCCCATCGGCAAGCCCGGTCCGCGAACGCCGTGGGGCAAACCCACCCTGGGCTACCGCACGCGCAAGAACAAACTGACCGACAAGTACATTGTGCGCCGTCGCAGTAAGAAGAGCCGCTAGTAAACGAGGAACGAAGCTATGTCTCGATCACTGAAAAAAGGGCCATTTATCGAGCCCAAACTGCTCCAAAGAATTGAGGCCATGAACGCCAAGGGTGAGAAGAAAGTCATCCGCACTTGGAGCCGCGCCAGTGTCATCTTCCCGCAGATGGTGGGTCACACCATCGCGGTGCATGATGGCCGCCGACATGTGCCGATCTACATCACGGAAAACATGGTGGGGCACCGCCTGGGTGAGTTCGCCCCGACCCGTCTCTTCCGTGGCCATAGCACGAAAGAAGCCGCGGCGTAGGAGAACTCAGCCATGCATGATATTCAAGCACACCTGCGTTTCCTATCCATCCCCGTCCAGAAAGTTCGTCTGGTGGTGGATATGGTGCGCGGCAGGAATGCCAACGAGGCGCTGGAACTTCTGCGCTTCGAGACCAAAGGCCCCGCGATGCCGGTCCGCAAACTGCTGGCCTCCGCGGTGGCGAACGCCGAAGAGAACTTCGGCATCAGCCGGGACGATCTGTATGTGGCCCAGATTTATGCCAATGAGGCGCCGACTCGCAAGTGGCGGCGCTTTGGGGCGCGCGGCCGCTTCAAGCCTGTTCTGCGCCGCTCTTCGCATGTGACAGTTGTCCTGCGCGAGCGCGAGTCGTAAACGGAAAGGACTCAAGGAGAAATTATGGGTCGCAAAGTACATCCGATTGGTATGCGTCTGGGTATTAACACCATGTGGCAGGGCCGCTGGTTTGCCGAGGGTACGCAATACCGTGACCAGTTGCACCAGGATATGGCCATCCGCTCGCTGTTGCTTGGGAAGGATTCCAAGGGCGGCGCGGCGATGAACGCCCAGGCGCGCACCCTGCGCCGTGAGTTGCCCGACGCCGTTCAGAACGGCAAAGCAGGCATTTCCCGCGTCGATGTAGAACGTTTCCCGGGCAAGACCAAGGTTTCCATCTACACCGCCAAGCCGGGCATCCTGATCGGCCGCAAGGGCGAGGGCGTCAAGCGAATTCGCCAGGCGTTGGAGACCCTGATCGGCAAGAAGGTGGACCTTGATATCAAGGAAATCTCCACGCCCGATACCGATGCCGTTCTGGTGGCTCGCAATATTGCCGACCAGTTGGAACGCCGCATCGCTTATCGCCGCGCCATGAAGCGCGCCATTCAGACCGCCATGAAGCAGGGCGCCCAGGGCATCAAGATCGAAGTTGCTGGCCGCCTAGGCGGGGCTGAAATGGCCCGCACCGTCTGGCTGCGCGATGGACGCGTTCCCCTGCAGACCCTGCGTGCGAACATTGATTTCGCCCGCACCGAAGCCGCGACCACGTATGGTCAGATTGGCATCAAGGTTTGGGTCTATAAGGGCGAGGCAATGCCTGAAGTGGAAGAAAGAACCGAAGCGACCGAAGGCGTGTACGTCAGCGAGTAATCGCCGTCGTCTTCGAAAAGAGGTTGTCATTATGTTAATGCCAAAACGTGTCAAGTGGCGCAAGCAGATGCGCGGTCGTATGCGGGGCAAGGCCCTGCGCGGCGCGGAAATCTCGTTCGGCGAGTATGGTCTGCAGGCGCTGGAACCGGGCTGGGTGACCGCCCGACAAATCGAAGCGGCGCGCCGTTCCATCGTCCGCGAAATGAAGCGACGCGGCAAGGTCTGGATCCGCATTTTCCCGGCCAAGCCGTACACTCACAAACCCCCCGAGACCCGCATGGGTTCCGGTAAAGGCAATGTGGAATATTACGTGGCAGTGGTCAAGCCGGGCCGCATCATGTTCGAGATCAGCGGTCTGCCCGAAGATGTGGCGAACGCGGCGTTGAAGAGCGCCCAATACAAGTTCTCCATCAAGACCAAGATCGTGGCCCGCCACGATGCAGGAGAGTAGTCATGAAGACGAAAGAAATTCGTGACCTCAAACCCGAGGAAATTGAATCCAAACTGGCGGACAAACGTCAGGAGTTGATGAATCTGCGCTTTCAGCAGGTGACAGGTCAGTTGACCGACACCAGCCAGTTGCGTCTGGTGCGCCGCGATATCGCCCGCCTGGAAACCATCCTTGCCGAGAGCAAGGCGAGCGCTGTGGAAGGTGAAGCATGAACAATCGTCGTCGCATTACTGGTGTTGTTACCAGCAACAAAATGACCAGGACCGTTGTGGTCGAGATCAAACGCGTGTTCCGCCATCCGCTGTATAAGAAGGTTGTGCACCTGAGCAAGCGTGTCAAGGCGCACGATGAGATCGGCTGTCAGATTGGTGACGAGGTCCAGATCGTGGAATCCCGCCCGTTGTCACGCGAGAAGCGTTGGGTGGTCGAGTCGGTCGTCAAGCGCGAGGTCCGCACCGCGGACGCGGGCGTGGAAGCCGTCTCCTCCGCGGACGTGGATAAGTCTACCCTGACCGGTGTGGAAGAGAAACCCGAAGTCGCGACAGAGTCAGGAGAGCAGGCATGATCCAGCAGGAATCTTTTCTGAAGGTTGCCGATAACACCGGTGCGCGCGAGATCCAGGTGATCCACGTGCTGGGTGGTTCCACCCGCAAGTACGGCGCGGTGGGTGACGTGGTGGTGGCGGCTGTCAAATCTGCCACGCCGCAGGGTTCGGTCAAGAAGAGCGAAGTGGTGCGCGCGGTGGTGGTGCGCTGCACGAAGGAATGGCGCCGCGATGACGGCTCGCACATCCGCTTCGATGACAATGCCGCGGTCATTCTGGACGCGGATGGGCAGAACCCCAAGGGTACGCGTATTTTTGGGCCGGTGGCGCGCGAACTGCGTGAAAAAGGCTTTATGAAAATCGTTTCGCTGGCACCTGAAGTGCTGTAGGCCAGCGTGGGAGCGAAAGCAATGAAAGTTAAGATCAAAAAAGGCGATACCGTTGAAGTGATCAGCGGCAAGCTGGAGGATAAAGGCAAGCGCGGCGAGGTCATTAATGTGATGCCGTCGGAGCGCCGTCTGGTCATCCAGGGCGTCAACATTCGCACCAAGCATCAGAAGCAGGTGCAGACGCAGGCCGGGCGGCAGATCAACCCGGGCCGCATCAAGTTCGAAGCCGCTGTGGACATTTCGAACGTGATGCTGGTCTGCCCAAAATGCAGCAAGATGACCCGCATCGCGATTCAACGCGATGACACTGGTTCGCACCGCGTTTGCAAGCAGTGCGATGCCGTGATCGATTAGGCGGGTGGAGTGAAATCATGAACAAAATGATGGAACGTTATCAAAACGATGCGGTGCCCGCGCTCAGGAAGGCGTTTGCCTACAAGAACGAGATGCAGATTCCCCGCATCGAGAAGATCGTCGTGAACATCGGCGTGGGGGAGGCGCTGGATGATAAGAAGACCCTGGAGTATGCCGTGGCAGACCTGGCTACGATCACCGGGCAGAAACCCATCCAGACCAAGGCGACCAAAAGCATTGCCAACTTCAAGTTGCGTGCGGGTGCCATTGTCGGAACGAAGGTGACTTTGCGCGGGGCGCGCATGTGGTCGTTCCTTGACCGCCTGTTGAATGTGACCCTGCCGCGCGTGCGTGACTTCCGCGGCGTTTCCCCCAATGCCTTCGACGGGCGCGGTAATTACACGCTCGGCTTGAAGGACCAGCTGGTGTTCCCCGAGATCGAGTATGACAAGATTGACAAACTGCGCGGTATGGAAGTCACCATTGTGACGACCGCCCAGAATGACGATGAGGCGCGCGCCCTGCTTCAATTGCTTGGGATGCCGTTCAGTAAAAAGGAAGCGTAATCTATGGCCAAGAAAGCTATGCAATATCGTGAACTTCGCCGTCGCCAGGCGGTCCAGACGCGCAATCGTTGCCATCGTTGTGGACGCCCGCGCGGTTACATGCGCCGCTTTGGGCTGTGCCGTATTTGCTTCCGTGAACTGGCATTGCAGGGCAAAATCCCCGGCGTGACCAAGTCATCCTGGTAACCGGTGGAGGTGAGATATGTCTGTAAATGACCCGATCGCTGATATGTTGACCCGCATCCGCAATGCTGTTCTCTCTGGACACGCCCAGGTGGCAATGCCCAGTTCGAACATCAAGGTGGAGATCGCGAAGATCCTTAAAGAGGAAGGCTTCCTCGACGGTTATGAAGTTGTGGACGGAGAGAAGCCGACCGCTAAGACCTTGCGTCTGAAGATCAAATACATCGGCGAACGCCGCGAGCGCAAGCCTGTAATCGCCGGCCTGGAACGCGTAAGCAAACCCGGACGCCGCATCTATACTCGCAAGCAGGATATCCCCTGGGTGTTGTCTGGACTGGGTGTTGCCATCCTGTCCACGCCCAAGGGTGTGATGACCGGCGTACGCGCCCGCCAGCTGAACGTGGGTGGCGAGATCCTTTGTAAAGTCTGGTAGGCAGGAGGAACGTAACTATGTCTCGTGTTGGACGCCTGCCCGTCGCCATCCCTGGTGGCGTGCAGATCAGTATTGATGGTTCGCATGTGAAGGTGAAAGGGCCGAAGGGTGAACTTCAACGGACGTTCTCGCCGTTGATCGGTCTTGCCCTTGAGAACGGCCAGGTCACCGTCACTCGTAAATCGGATGCCCCTGCCGAACGCGCTTTGCATGGCACCACGCGCGCCGTGTTGGCGAACATGGTCCACGGCGTGAGCACTGGTTTCACCACCGTGCTCGAAGTGGATGGCGTGGGGTATCGCCCCGAACTGAGCGGCAGGAATTTGATGCTCTATGTCGGTTACTCGCATCCCGTCGAAGTCCCGCCGCCCGCGGGGATCAGTTTCGAGGTGGATCAGAAGACCCGTCAGATCAAGGTGATGGGTTATGACAAGGAAGTGGTCGGCCAGACCGCGGCCGACATCCGCAAGGTGCGCCCCCCCGAACCCTATCACGGCAAGGGCATTCGCTATGCCGGGGAGCGGATTCGTCGCAAGGCTGGCAAAGCCGGGAAAGGAGCCAAGTAAGTCATGGCTGACAAGAAACGTGCTGAGGCTCGTATTCGCCGTCATGCCCGCGTTCGCAAGAACCTGGCTGGCACCGCGGAACGCCCTCGTTTGAATGTCTTTCGCAGTCTTTCAGAGATCTACGTGCAGGTCATTGACGACCAAAAGGGGAATACCCTCGTTTCGGCTTCGTCAGTGGACAAGGAATTGCGCGCAGAGATGAAGGGCAAGAACAAAACCGAACAGGCCAAATTGGTCGGTGTGGCTGTGGCCAAACGCGCCAAGAGCAAGGGCATTGATCTGGTCGTTTTCGACCGAGGCGGTTTCCGCTATACCGGACGCGTCAAAGCGCTGGCAGACGGTGCGCGCGAAGGTGGCCTGCAGTTCTAGGCCAATGGAGTGAAGAATGGCAGAATACAACAAGAACCCTGAACAGCAGGATTTCGAGCAGCAGGATGCGTTCGAAGAGCGCGTGATCGAAATCGCCCGCGTCGCGAAAGTCGTCAAAGGTGGACGCCGCTTCCAGTTCCGCGTGACCGTCGTTGTCGGCGACAAGAAAGGCACGATCGGGATGGGCGTCGGCAAAGCCAACGCGGTCCCCGATGCGATGCGCAAGGCGTCGGAACGCGCCCGCAAGAACCTCCGCCAGGTCTCCCTGACCGGAACGACCGTTCCCCATGAAGTGATTGGGAAGGTGGCCGGTGCGCGCGTTCTTCTCAAACCCGCTTCTCCTGGTACCGGCGTTATCGCCGCGGGCGGCGTGCGCGCCGTGCTGGAAGTGGCCGGGGTGCGCGACATCCTGACCAAATCCATGGGCTCGGCCAATGTGCTGAACGTGGTGATGGCGACCTTTGCCGCCCTCGACCAGATGCGTTCTCCGCAGAAGGAAGCCCAGCGCCGCGGCAAGCCCGTGGAGGATCTGATGCCGTTCTGGGAACGGAGGAAGCAACATGCCTAAGAAGGAAACAACCGGCAAGACCCTGCGCGTGACCCTGGTTAAAAGTCCCATTGGTTACACCAAGGACCAGAAGAGAACCGTCCGCGCACTCGGCTTGAAACGTATGAACCAAACGGTGGAACATACCGACAACCCCGCCCTGCGCGGAATGTTGGACAAGATCATCCACCTGCTACGGATTGAAGAGTAGAGTAACCATGAAATTACACGATCTTGTGCCCAATCCGGGCTCTAAAAAGAATCGCAAGCGCGTTGGACGCGGCTCCTCGGCCGGTCAGGGCAAGACGGCCGGACGCGGCACCAAAGGCGAAGGCGCTCGCGCCGGTTCGGGCGGACGCCTGTACCGTCAGGGCGGCAACCTGCCTTTCTACCGCCGCCTCCCGTTCATGCGCGGTGAGGGATTCCGTTCCATCAACCGCGTGGAGTACAACGAGGTCAACCTGGACCAGTTGTCCGCAGCCTTTCAGGACAAGGCCGAGGTCACACCTGAAGCGCTGAGCGAGTCGCACCTCCTGCGCGACCCCCGCAAGCCGGTCGTCATCCTTGGCCGCGGCGAGATCAAAATCGCGCTCAAGGTGCGCGCCCATCGCGTCAGCGCAACCGCAAAGTCCAGGATCGAGGCGGCCGGCGGCAGTGTGGAGTTGATCGCCTAGCGGCGTTCTCTCAGGAGACGATATGGCTCAAAAGGTAACTTCGAAATGGCGATTGGTGCGCCTCATGTGGAATGAGCGCGACATTCGCAATCGGGTGCTGATTTCACTAGTCCTGCTGGCGATTTATCGTCTGGCGGCCCATGTCCCCGCGCCTGGCGTTGACCATGCCGCGTTGGCTGCGCTTACCTCCAATGCCAATGCCGGTGGAAACTTCCTCGGTTTCCTGGACCTGCTCTCTGGCGGCACGATCTCCAACTTCTCCCTGCTTTCGATGGGCGTTTATCCTTACATTACCGCCCAGATCATCATCCAGTTGCTGGTGCCGATCATCCCCGCCCTGGAAGAAAAACTGAAGAATTCACGCGACAGTCAGAAAGTGATGGAGAAGTGGACCTACTATCTGGCAGTTCCGATGGCGGCCCTCTCGGCGATTGGTCAGATCAACCTCTTTAACTCGTTTGCCCAGACGCCGATTGTGGCTTTTGGCTTTAGCAGTGGACTGCTCCTGCATTCCCTGACGATCCTGATCGCGATGACCGCTGGTACGATGTTCGCCATCTGGCTGGGCGAACTGATCTCGGAATACGGTATTCGCGGACAGGGCCTTTCCCTAGTGATCTTTGCTGGCATCGTTTCGCGTATGCCGAGTTCGCTCCTTCGAATTCTTGGCGACGAACAGACCCGCTGGGTCATGCTGGCCTTTACGTTGGTTGTGATCACTCTGACAATCATTGCGATCGTCATCGTTCAGGAAGGCTCCCGCCACGTGCCGGTGTTCTATCCGCACAGCCAGGCGAGCCTGAAGGCGATGCAGTCTGGCCGCAAGCTCGGTCAGCGTGCGCAACCGCCTCGCGACCTGGAATTGCGCGTCAACATGGCAGGCATGATCCCGCTCATCTTTGCGAGCGCCCTGCTTCAATTCCCGGTTATTCTTGCCAGTTTCTTCAGTAAGTCGGACACTACCTGGGTACAGACCGCATCCGTCTGGGTTCAGACTAATCTCAGTGGAAGCGGAGACAGTGCGTTCTACTGGATTCTGTACTTCCTGATGGTGGTCGCATTCACTTTCTTCTACACCACTGTGTTGTTCGACCAGCAAAAGTACGGTGAGAACCTTCAGCGTATCGGCGCAAAGATCCAGGGCAGATACACTGCAAAAGCCGCCCAGGATTACCTGAAGAGCATCCAGATCAAGATCACCCTGCCGGGCGCGATCTTCCTCGGCATCGTTGCAATCCTGCCGTTCCTCCTGCAGTTGATCTACCCGCCCGCAGGACAAAGCGCTGGCTTGCTCCTTGTCTCGTCCTCCGGCTTGCTCATCGTTGTCGGTGTCGTGCGCGACACCTTCCGAAACATCGAAGCCGAACTCAAGATCCACGGCATCAAGGAAAGCATCCTCGTCAAATAGGAACGACATGGCAACTTTCATTGTTCTTCTCGGTCCGCCCGGTGTCGGAAAGGGCACACAAGCCAGGATTTTGGCGGAACATCTCAAACTTGCCCACATCTCTTCTGGTGACCTGTTCCGAGAGAACTTGAAAGGTCAAACGGAATTGGGCAGGCTCGCCCAGACTTACATGAACAAGGGCGAACTTGTTCCCGATGACGTGACCATCGCCATGATCCGCGAACGCCTCACCCGCCCGGACTGCAAGGCGGGCGCGATCCTGGACGGTTTTCCCCGCACGACGGCGCAGGCCGACGCGCTCGAGAAGATGCTGAAGGAATTCGGTGGCAAAGTGGACAAGGTCCCCTACGTCACCGCCCCGGAGAAAGTCCTTGTGGAACGGCTCTCTGGACGCTGGACCTGCCGTGCCCAGGGACATGTCTATCACGACAAGAACAACCCGCCAAAGCAGGCCATGGTCTGCGATATTGACGGTTCGGAACTCTACCAGCGCGATGACGACAAGTCTGAGACGGTCGTTCGCCGCATCCAGGTCTACCTGGAGCAAACCGCCCCGCTGATCGCCTACTACCGTTCGCGCGGCACACTGGTCGAGATTGATGGAACGCAGAACATCGAAAAGGTGACCAAAGCCTTCATGTCTGCGTTGGAAAAATAGTATGGACTGGGCGCGCCAGATACACATCAAGACCCCGGCCGAGATCGCCATCATGCGCGAGGCTGGGCGCGTTAATGCCGAGGTTCTGGGCACAGTCAAGGCACTTTTAAAACCGGGTGTTTCCACCGCCGACCTCAACGCGGCTGCTGAGGAAGTGTTGCGGAAACACAACTGTTTTTCACCGTTCAAGGGATACGGCCATCCGCCTTTCCCAACCTCCATCACCGTCAGCATCAACCGCGAGTTGGTGCATGGCATTCCGAAGAAAGACCGGAAACTGAGAGATGGAGACATCGTTTCGATCGACTGCGGGACGGTGTTGGACGGTTACGTGGCCGACTCGGCGCTTTCCGCCGGGGTGGGGGAAATCTCCCCGAAGGCCCGCGCCCTGCTCGAAGTCACGGAAGGCGCGTTGCACGCTGGCATCCAAATGATGCGGGTGGGCAATCGCACCGGTGACGTGGGCGCGGCGATACAGCAATACGTCGAAAGCCGCGGGTATCACGTTACGCGTGAATACACCGGGCACGGCGTGGGACGGCAGATGCATGAAGGTCCCCAGGTTCCCAACTACGGGAAACCGGGAACAGGCCTGCCGCTCAAACAGGGTATGACCATCGCCCTCGAACCGATGGTGCTTGTGGGGACGCATGCAACCCGCGTCCTCCCGGACCAGTGGACGGTTGTCTCGGCTGACGGGTCTTTGACGGCTCACTTTGAGCACTCGGTGGCTGTCACCGCAGGAGATCCCCTCATCCTGACTGTCCCTTAGATCGTTGGCAGACCAATCTGCTCACTGGACGGATTGAAATGGCACGTGTATAATCCAATCTTTGGCTGTCCAGAACGATGGACAAAACGAAGGAGTTTTTTGGAATGAAAGTCTCACCCTCGATTCGAAAGCGCTGCGCCAAATGCAAAGTGGTGCGTCGCAAAGGCAGATTGTTTGTGATCTGCGAAAACCCCAAGCACAAACAGCGACAGGGATAGGTGTAAACTATGGCTCGTATTGAAGGCGTTGATTTGCCCCGCAACAAGCGGGTGGAAGCCGGTCTGACCTATATTTATGGCATCGGACCAACGCGCGCGCGCGAAATCCTTTCCGCCACCAAGGTGAATCCCGATGTGCGGGTGAAGGACCTGAGTGAAGCGGAGACTGCCGCGTTGCGCGATTACATCACCAAGAACATCACGGTGGAAGGTGATCTGCGTCGCGAGATGCAGATGAACATCAAGCGTCTGATCGAGATCGGCAGTTACCGCGGCCTGCGCCATCGCCGCAATCTGCCCACCCGCGGTCAGCGCTCGCGCACGAACGCGCGCACCCGCAAGGGCCCCAAGAAGACCGTTGCCGGTCGCGGACGCCGCAAGGGCGGGAAGAAATAATAGGAGAGAAACGACATGGCTCAAAGTGTTCGTTCCACGCGGCGCGCCGCTGGCACCAAAAAGGGCAAGCGTTCCCTGTCCTCCGGGCAGGTGCATGTCTTTGCCTCGTTCAACAATACCATCGTCACTGTGACGGATACGCAGGGCAACACGGTTGCCTGGGGTAGCGCCGGTTCCGCGGGCTTCAAGGGTTCGCGCAAAAGCACCCCCTTCGCCGCTCGTCTGGCTGCCGAACAGGCCGTCAAGGCCGCGCAGGCGCTGGGCATCCAGGAAGTGGACTTGTTCGTCAAGGGCCCCGGCCCGGGACGTGAAAACGCCATCCGTGCCGTGCAGGCTGCCGGGCTGAAAGTGCGTTCCATTTCGGACATCACCCCGGTTCCGCACAACGGTTGCCGGCCGCCGAAGAAGCGCCGCGTGTAGTTTTGGTGAGGAAGTAGACTTATGGCAAAAAATATTGGTCCGGTATGTAAACTCTGCCGGCGCGAAGGTGAAAAACTGTTCCTGAAGGGCGAACGCTGCTTCACGCCGAAGTGCGCGCTCGAACGACGCGCATACGCCCCCGGTCAGCATGGCAAGACGGGCAGCCGCGGAAGCGCCACCCGCACCGGGCGTGAGTCAGACTATGCCCGCCAGTTGCGCGCCAAACAGCGCGCCCGCCGCGTGTACGGCATTCTCGAGCGACAGTTCCGCCGCTACTACGAGACCTCGTTGACCCGCCGCGGCTTGACTGGTCTCAACCTTTTGCAGATCCTTGAGTCGAGACTTGACAATGTCATCTTCCGTCTCGGCTTTGCCGCTAGCCGCGCCCAGGCGCGCCTGCTGGTGACCCACGGCCACTTTGTGGTCAATGGCCGCCGCACCGACGTCCCCTCGATGATCCTCAAAGAGGGCGATGTGATCGCTGTGCGCGACGGTTCGCGCAACCTGGCCTATTTCAAGGAAATGGGCGATCTGGCTGAGAAGCGCACCTTCCCAGCCTGGCTCGGACGCGACCTGAAGCAGATGAGCGGTTTCATTGCCCGACTGCCCGAGCGTGCCGAAATCGACGGTAACTTGAACGAGCAGTTAATCGTCGAATACTACTCACGGTAGTACTGGTCAATGCTTCGACCGGTATGTTGACGGTCGAAGCCTGTTCTCTATGCAAAGGGAGAGGTGAACCGTGACGGGTATCACGAACATGGTCATGCCGAAGATCGAGCGCGAAGCGGAGGCTCG
>DYKX01000072.1 GCA_020722375.1 Anaerolinea thermophila | reverse complement strand
CCCGCAGGCTCCGTCGCTCGATTGGATTGGCATGGAAGTGAGACCGCGCTTCCTGCGCAACTCGAAGTTGAAGCCGACGGATGTGTATTTCGTGCCGAAGGGGAGTGAAAAGTAATTGGTGATTGGTAAGTGGTAATTGAAACGAAAATGGATTCGGCGATGGCTGAGTCCATTTTTTGTTTGCGGTTATAGGCGCGGTATAATTTGAACAGGATAATTTCGATCCATGAACATCGTTCTTGACACGTCAGCAATAATCGCCGTCATCGCGGATGAGCCTGAAAAAGCGCGGCTTGTCGAGCTGACAAAAGGCGCAATCCTTGTCGTTCCGCCGTCCGTCAAATGGGAGATCGGCAATGCGTTTTCCGCCATGCTCAAACGCTCGCGAATTACCCTTGAGCAGGCGGTTGACGCAATTGAAGTCTATCACTCGATTTCGATGGAGACGGTTGAGATCAATTTGAAAGACGCAATGCGGCTGGCAGGGAAGTATAATATTTATGCGTACGATGCTTACATTCTGCAATGTGCCATCGAACACGGACTGCCGTTGATCTCTCTCGATAAGAATTTGGTTGAAATCGCAAAGCGTGAAAACATACAGGTAATCGAGGTGTCGCCATGATTTACACAACCTCACAAGTCCAACAACAACTTCCCGACCTGCTAAAAAAAGCCTTGCTGGACGGGCAGATTTGGTTTAAGACGAGGGACGGACAGGTTTTTCTAATCAAACCTGTGGTTTCGGAAAAAGCCTCAAATAAATCCCCTCTGGATGTGCGAAGCGTTAAACTTCCCATTACCACAAACGACATCCTTTTGGCGGTGCGTGAGAGCAGGGAACGATACGGTTAAGAATCACATGCCTCAAACAAAAATGGACTCGGCGATGGCTGAGTCCATTTTCGTTAAACATTCAACGCTTCCCCCCTAAACAATCTCCACCTCCGCCCCCTCATAACTCGGCGACAGTTCAAAGATCCGCGCCGCCAACCCCGCCGACTCAAACGCCCGCGCCATCGCCGCGCCAATCGCCGCGTTCTGCTTGGACGAGAACGCGATCAGGCTCGGCCCCGCGCCCGAAAGCGCCACCGCCGCCGCGCCCGCCTCCTTGCCAGCCTCCAGCGCCGCGAGCGCGCCAGGGATGAGCGGCAGGCGATACGGTTGGTGCAGGGCGTCCTTCATCGCCATGCCCAGCAAGTCGAGGTCGCCCGTCCGCAGGGCCTCGGTCACCATCACGGCGCGGCTGATGTTGTAGATGGCGTCCTTGCGCTCCACCTGCTTGGGCAAAATAGCGCGCGCCTGTTTGGTGGGGAAGTCGAAATCGGGCAACACCACCGTGGCATGGATCGGCCCGCGGTTGGCGCGCGCCGGCAGTTTGATAGACACCACCCGCTCGCCGTGAATCACCGACCCCACCAGCCCACCCAGCATGGCCGGCGCGACGTTATCGGGATGTCCCTCCGCTTCGATGGCAAACTTCAACACCTGCTCCTCGCTGAACGGATTCTCAAGCAGGGCATTCGCGCCCAACATGCCGGTCAGCAACGCGGCCGAACTCGACCCCAACCCCGACCCCAGCGGGACGCGGTTCACGCATCGCAGGCGAAATCCCTCGCACGCTTTGCCCGCCCGTTCATAAATTTGCAGGGCCGCCTCCACGATGGCGTTATCGGCGTTCTGCGGCAACTTGTCCACGCCCTCGCCTTCCACCGTCACGTGAATATTTTTATCGCCGCGCGGATTGGCCTCGAAGATGGCTTCATTCCACAAGTCGAGCGCCAGGCCAAGCGCGTCGAAACCCGGCCCCAAATTGGCCGTCGTTGCAGGGACTTTCACTTGGATTTTTATCTCAACACCTCTTTACCGCCAAGCACGCGAAGAACGCAAAGTTTTTTAAATCTTAGCGACCTTAGCGGTCTTCGCGGTTAATTTCCCAAAATGACTTCTTCCAACGCGTCCAACTTCGGCGCGACGACTTTCGGACTCGCCATATCCTTCGTGACGATGTCTGGATCCTTCAACCCGTGCCCCGTGCAGACTGCCACCACCCGCTTCGCGCGGACCTCGAGGCGGGCCGCGCCGACCTCAGCCGCCAGCCCCGCCAACCCCGCCGCCGACGCTGGCTCCACCCAGATTCCCTCCAGCCGCGCGAGCGCCTTTTGCATGTCGAGGATCTCCTCGTCGCTGACGGCGATGATGCGTCCCTGCGATTCTTCCGCGGCCTGCAAGGCCTGCTCGCCGCGCGCCGGTCTTCCAATGCGGATGGCGGTCGCGACCGTCTCGGGCTTGTCCACGGGATGGCCCAACACCAGCGGAGCCGCGCCCGCCGCCTGCACGCCCAGCACGCGCGGCAGTCCCGTGGATTTGATTTGATCGTACTGTTTGAAGCCCGCCCAATACGCGGTGATGTTGCCCGCGTTGCCCACGGGCAGGCACAACCAATCGGGCGCGGCGTCGAGCGTGTCGCAAATTTCAAAGGCCGCGGTCTTCTGCCCCTCGATGCGATACGGGTTGATCGAGTTCACCAGGCAGATGGGATGCTTCTCCGAAATTTGCACCACCAGCGAGAGCGCGTCGTCGAACGAGCCGTCCACCTGGATGACCTGCGCGCCGTAGGCCAGCGCGCCCGCCAGTTTCCCCGCCGCGACCTTTCCCTGCGGAATCAGCACAATGGACTTCAACCCCGCCCGCGCCGCGTAGGCCGCGGCTGAGGCCGCCGTGTTGCCCGTGCTCGCGCAGATGACGATGGTCGCGCCCCGCCCCAGCGCCTCGCTCACTGCCGCGGTCATGCCGCGATCTTTGAACGAGCCGGTCGGGTTGAGTCCCTCGAACTTGATGAACAACTCAAACCCGCCGCCCATCTCGCGCGCGAGATTCGGCGCGGGGATCAATGGCGTGTCCCCCTCCAGCAATGTGACAGGGCGCGTGTGATCGGGCAGGTGTAGCAAGGCGTCGTATTTGTCCAGGAGTCCGTGATATTTCATGCGGGTCTTCCTTTGAAAGATTTCGGCAAGTCTAACACAAAATATTTTCGCCAATCGTTTGTGATAACATTTCGCACATGGACTTCTCCCCCATCACCCCCGACCTCTTCATCGGCACCACGCCCTCCGTGGATGACTACCCGCGCCTACGAGACCTGGGCGTGCGCCTCATCATCAACATGCGCTGGGAACATCGCCCCACGCCCG
Source organism: Anaerolinea thermophila (assembly GCA_020722375.1). Taxonomy (GTDB): domain Bacteria; phylum Chloroflexota; class Anaerolineae; order Anaerolineales; family Villigracilaceae; genus Denitrolinea. The sequence continues at coordinate 11,090 of DYKX01000072.1, read as the reverse complement.
ATCCGCACCCTGAACCCCTCTCCCTGCTCTGGTTACGGACGATTGACAGCCCCTTCTTTCCCATCCCGATTCAAAAATTGATTCGCGGCGCGCGGGCCGCGCTCGAGACGATCCGCGACGGCGGCAAGGTCTACACCCATTGCGCGGGCGGACGTCACCGCGGCGTGGCGATGGGGGCGGCCGTCCTCATCGCACAGGGACAGGATCCGCACGCGGCCATGACGTTGATCTCGGAGCGCCGTTCTGTGGCCGACCCGTTCGCTTTTTACATCCGTCCGCGCATTTTGAAATTCGCGCGTCAATGGGACGCACCGCGCCGCGCATGACGCTCCTCTACCTCCTCGCTGGGATTTTCCTGACCCTCGCCGCGTTGTGGATTTTGATTCCCGCGCTGTATGGACTGCCCTCCGTGCCGACGCGGCATGACCGCCTCCGCGCGGCGCTTCGCCTCGCGGACCTCAAAGCGGGGGAGGCCTTCTTCGACCTCGGCTGCGGCGACGGGCGGACTCTCGTCATCGCGGCGCGCGAGTTTGGCGCGTTTGCCACGGGGGTCGAGATCGGCCCTGTGCAGTGTCTTGTCAGCGTGGGAAACGCGATTCGAAACGGAGTCCGCTCGAAGGTCCGTGTGACGCGGGGAAATTTTTATCGGGCGGATGTGCGCGCGGCAGACGTGGTCTTCGTCTATGCCACGACGCGCGAGTTGAGTCGTCTGCAAACGCATTTGGAGAGTCAATTGCGGAACGGCGCGCGCGTCGTCACAGTCGGTTCGAATTTTCCCGATTGGGAACCTGTTAAAGTTGACCGGGAGAACCTGATCTTTTTGTACGTGATGCCCCCGTACAGACGTACCGTTGAGCCTGCCGATGGGTTGAAATAAAATGAATAAACTTAAAAAGGAGAATCCCATGAAACTGCGAAACATGTACCTGCTCAATACGGTTGTGAGTCTGCTCTTTGCGCTCGGCCTGTTCCTGATGACGCCTGTGATGCTCAGCCTGTTCGGAATGGACAACGTCCCCGACGCGCAAACGCTTGGACGCCTGCTGGCGGTGGAACTGGTGGTGGGCGGCATGATCACCCTGCTGGCCCGCGACGTGACCGACGCGAAGGCGCGCTCGGCCATCAATTACGCCAACATTCTTGCGGGGGTGCTGGGAGTGGTGGTCGCATTGAACGCCACGCTGACGGGCGTGTTCGGCTGGTTCGGCTGGGTGATCGTTGCGGTGTATCTCGTTGTCGCGATGGGGTTCGCGTATTTCCAGTTCTTCGCGCCGCCCGAACAGTTGGTCTGAGAGTCTCTCCGAAAATTGCGGAGCGCGGACTTGAAAATTGCGGAGCGCGGACTTGAAAATTGCGGAGCGCGGACTTGAGTCCGCTTGCCCCAGGCAGACTGGAAGTCTGCAATCCGATATTCGGATAGAGGCTAAGAACCTATCCGAAAAAACCTCGGAGCGCGGACTTGAGTCCGCTTGCCCCAGGCAGACTGGAAGTCTGCAATCCGATATTCGGATAGAGGCTAAGAACCTATCCGAAAAAACCTCGGAGCGCGGACTTGAGTCCGCTTGCCCCAGGCAGACTGGAAGTCTGCAATCCGATATTCGGATAGAGGCTAAGCGGTCTGAATAGTTTGTTTGTCGAATGGTCGCTGTGTCTTGTATAATCGAGGCATGGCGACCATTCATCTTACGAAAAAGCAACCATCTGCAAGAAACAGATCAATGGCTTGATAACCTGCCTTCACAAACCCCGTCAACGCGCTGTCAAAGAACCCTCTGCCTCCTACACCCTCACCCTTTCCGAAGACCCCGACCAATTAGGCCATTCAGACTACTGAGAACACTTCCCATGCTCATTCACTCCGCTTCCCAACTCCTCACCCTGGCGGGCGGCCCGCAGCGCGGACATGCCCTCGGCGCCCTCGGCATCATCGAAGACGGCGCAGTCGTCGTCCGTGACGAGGAGATCATCGCGGTCGGCAGGACCGACGAACTGCGCGCGGCCTATCCCGATGAACCGACCCTCGACGCGAACCGCTGTGTCGTCATGCCGGGTTTCGTGGACCCGCACACGCACCTCATCTGGGCGGGCGACCGCGCCGACGAGTTCACGATGAAGATGGCGGGCACGCCTTATCTCGACATCCTCGCCGCGGGAGGCGGAATCATCTCCACGGTCCGCGCGACGCGCACTGCCAGCCTCGAGGCGCTTATCGCGCAGACGCGTCCGCGCCTGCTGCGCATGTTCGCGCACGGCACGACCACCGCCGAAGCGAAGACGGGCTATGGCCTCAACGCGGCCAGCGAACTGCGCCTGCTCAAGGCATTGCTCGCACTCGATGACGAAGGTCCGCTCGAACTCGCCATCACGTTTCTCGGCGCGCACGCCATCGCGCCCGAATATAAAGACAATCCGCAGGGGTACACCGACGAAGTGACGAACACGATGCTGCCCATGTTAAAGGATTGGTGGGGGACTCACGCGCCGAATCATCCCCTGCCCTTCGTGGACGTGTTCTGCGAAAACAAGGCCTTCACCCTCGAACAATCGCGTCAGATCCTGACCCGCGCCGGGTCGCTGGGATTCCCACTCAAGATCCACGCGGACGAGTTCGACAACCTCGGCGGCGCGTCCCTGGCAGTGGAGTTGGGAGCGGCCTCCGCCGACCATCTCGTCAAGACCTCGGAGGCGGATATCGCCGCGCTGGGCAGATCAGAGACGGTGGCGGTCTCGCTTCCCTGCACGCCCTTCGGCCTTGCGGAGAACGAGTACACGCCCGCGCACCAACTCATCGAAGCGGACGCCCACCTCGCCCTTGCCACCGATTGCAACCCCGGCACCACCTGGAACGAGTCGATGCAATTTGTCATTGCCCTCGCCTGCCGCATGATGAAACTGACGCCCGCGCAGGCCATTGCCGCGACCACCATCAACGCCGCGCACGCCATTCGCCGCGCGGACCGCATTGGGTCCATCGAGATTGGCAAGCAGGCGGATATGCTGATCCTTTCGGTGAGCGACTATCGTCAACTGGGCTATCGCTACGGGACGAACCTCGTCAAACAGGTCATCAAAAAGGGACGCGTCTACTCGGTGGACGTGGGTTACTACCGCACGGCGTGATTCTTCTGTTAGCGCGCCAAACCGATGGGGCGGCAGTTGAACTGCCGCCTGAACCCGGCGGTTATCCCAACGCTTTGGCGCGCCAAGAATTTATTCGCGTCACACTGTACTTTAGTATTCGCAAATTCGCGGCATTCACGTTGAGGAAGTTCCGACTTTGAGAAAGCCATGACCATTTCCATGAAAATCACCACCTTACAAAAATGCAAGGTGGTGTATACTTTTAATGCCTGTTCATCGATTCGGTAGTCCTGTTCTCGCTATTCAAGCCGAGCCGGGGCCGCGTCAAAAATTCCGAGCAAGTTGAAATCGAACACGATTCTCAGGAGTACAATCAATGAGCAAGAGCGTGAAGGCCGCTCTGCAACTGTTCGAGAAAGAGAGAATAGTCCGTGTGCGAATCGCGGAACCAGGATCTGGTCTTACCGCAGGCAGCGGGGTCGAAAAAGATCTGGATCGAACCGAAATCGATTTTCGCAGTCTGATCGAGAATGCGCAGGATGTGGTTGTCCGCTATGACCTCAGCCTGCGCTTTGTGTACGCCAGTCCATCCATCGAGCAATATATGGATGTAAAAAGCGAAGAGCTGGTTGGGAAAACGCACAGGGAAACGGGGCTTCCAAAAGCGCTGTCCAGTTTTTTCGATCGTTCCCTCCGCCAGGTGATCGCGTCTGGGAAACCTTTGGATATTGAATACACCTTGAAACGGCGCGGGATTCAGCGCTTCCTCGAATCCCGTGCTTATCCAGAGTTCGACGAAAATGGGAATGTCAAATCCATTGTCGCGATCACGCGCAATGTCACCGAACAAAAACGGGCCGAGCAGGGCCTGCACGAAAGCGATGAGCGATTCCGCACCCTGATCGAACACAGCGCGGACGCCCTTTCCCTGATCGACGCGCATGGCGCGGTTGTGTACGAAAGCCCCAGCGCCCGGAAATTAACGGGCTATTATCCTGAAGAACGAATGGGCAGGAGCGGACTCGAACTGATCTATCCAGACGATCTGCCTTTTGTGAAAAACACCCTCGCAGAGGTGATTGCCAGCAAGGGCATCACCAAAGAGGTCCAATTCCGTTCCGTGAGAAAAGATGGCACAGTCTGGTGGACGGAAGCGACAGCCGTCAATCTTCTCCATCTGCCAAATGTGCAGGCTGTGGTCATTAACTACCGCGATATCACCCATCGCAAAAAAGCGGAGCAGGCGTTGAAGACCGCCAATCGACAACTCAATGCCCGCCTGGCACAGATCGAGCAACTGCAATCTGAACTGCGCGAACAGGCTCTGCGCGATCCGTTGACCAGATTGTTCAACCGCCGCTATCTGTCCGAGACCATGGAACGCGAACTGAAACTGGCAAAGCGCGAAAAGAAACCCGTCAGTGTCATCGTCATGGATATCGACCGCTTCAAGAAGATCAACGACAAGCATGGGCATTGCGTTGGCGACAAATTCCTGACCGAGATCTCCAAACTGCTCCAAAGCCATGCCCGCGGCTCGGATATCATCTGCCGCTACGGCGGGGAGGAATTCCTGATTGTCATGCCGGGTGCGAACGCCCGGGCCGCCCGCAAACGGGCCGAACAGTTACGCGCTCAATGCGAGGCGATGCGCATCTCACACAACGGAAAAGACTTGAAGGTCACCCTTTCGTTCGGGGTCGCGGCCTATCCCGCCCACGGCACGGAAGGCGAAGAGATCGTCATCAAAGCCGATAAGGCGCTTTATCGATCCAAGCGCAGCGGGCGGAATTGTGTCACCGTCTGGGAAGAGAACAAGGGGTAACGCGGCCTACCAAACCCTCTCCAAAAATTCTTCCAGCGCCTTCATCCCCCTCGCCACAGATTCCACCTCCACATACTCGGCCGGCGTATGCGCGCCGCCGCCCATTGTCACGCCCATCACCACCGCGGGGATGCCGCGGCTGAGCGGCACGTTCGCGTCCGTGGAACCGCCGATCAGTTTCGGCTCGATTCCCTGCGCCCGCGTGCAGGAGACGGCTAATTCGACCAGCGGATGACTCGCGGGAATCTCCCCCGCGGGACGATGCCCGATCACCTCCGCCTCCACACGGACCCCGGGGCGGTTCGCGGCTTCGACCAGCGCGTCCACGCGGCGGACGAGTTCCTCCAGCGCCGCGGGCGACTCGGAACGCATGTCCAGTTCGAGCGAGGCCTCCGCCGCCACCGTGTTGACCGAAGTCCCGCCGGCGATCCGTCCCACGTTGAGCGTGGTGCGCGGCGTGAGCGGCAGGTTCAGCGCGGCGATGCGCGCCGTCAACGCGGCCAGTTCATGCACCGCCGAGGGATGCCCATAATCCGACCAGGCGTGTCCGCCGGCGGTCTTTGCCGAGATGCGGTACCGATGCACGCCCACTGCGCGGTGATAGACGTGTCCCAGCGCCGCGCCCTCCACCACGAGATAGCCCGTCACGTTCGCGCCGAAACGCTCCACCACCGCCTTCATCCCGCGCAGATCGCCAAGACCCTCCTCGCCGGTATTCGCCACGAACCAGATGTCCCCGCGCGGACGCGTCCCGCGCACCCGCAGAGTCCATGCCAGGCCGAGCAGCGCGGCGACACCCATCGAGTTGTCACCGATGCCCGGGCCGTGGATCCGATTGCCAGTCCGCGTGAGGCGCAGGTTCGTCCCGCGCGCGAAGACCGTGTCGAGGTGTGCGCTGACCACCAGCGGCGGCGCGTCGCCTCCCGCCCAGCGTCCGTAGACATTGCCTGTCTGGTCGATCTCCACATCCGATAATCCCGCCTCGGAAAATTTTGTGCGCACAAATTCCGCGCGCTCCCCCTCGTCGAATGTGGGCGCGGGAATCTGCTGAATCTCAATTGCCAATTCGATCAAACGGTTCACATCTTCCATCTCTGCCTTCTGCCTCAAACCTTCCTCACCATCTCGCGCAAGGCGCCCAGCCGCGCCTCTGCCAGTCCCTGCATTGCCTCCAGCGGATGGAACGGGCCCGAGCCTTCGATGGCCAGCGAGGCCGAGACGTTGCCGCACAGCACGCCCTCGAGCGGATCGTATTGTTTGCGATAGCCCGCCAGGAACCCGCCGCAGAACGCGTCGCCCGCGCCGGTGGGGTCCGTGAGACGCGCCGGGTAGGCGGGAATCTCCCAGCGCCCTTTGTTGTGCGCGTCGTAGAGGAGTTGTCCGCGCTCGCCACATTTGATGATCACGTACTCGCATCCCCACTCGCCGACCGTCGCGGCCATATCCCACGGGTCGTTCGTCTCACCCCAGAAGAGCGCGTTGATCTCCTCGAGCGAGGGCAGGAAAGCGGTCAGCCCGTGGACGAGGCCGCGCACTTCGCGCAGGGTGAGAGGCGTCATAATTCCCGCCGACGGGTCGAGGGTCAGGATGCGCAGCGCCCCGCGCAGACCGTCCAAAAACTGCTGGAGCGCGGGAAGTTCCAACGGACAGAGATGGAGCGCGCCGGCGTCGAGATATTCGGACGGGATATCGGAAAGGAGCGGCGAAGCGGGAGCGACCTTTCTCGCGGGCTGCGAATCGGCGCGCGGATGAAATCCAAGCAGGGCTTTGGGAAACGGAATGCCGCGTTGGGAAAATTGCGAAACAGGGTTGGAACGGACAGGCTCGAAATCATCGGAATAGGCGATAAAGTTGCGCTGGTCGAGCGCTTCGGGCTGGATGCGGATGCCGCTAATATCCCAGCCGCGCTTCTGCAGGTCTTTCAACCACTGACGGGGGTAATCTTCCCCCGCGCGGCTCACCAGCCCAATGCGCGCATCCCAAACGCCCAGCCCGCCCGCCGCGTATAGCAAATTCCCGCCAGGCGAATCGAGCAGGGGTTGACCGACAGGCGGGAGCAGGTAGTCGCGTGTGATTTGACCGACGAGGATGAAGGATGGTTCCATTAAGTGATGAACACTTTTTCGGCCGCGCTGGCTTGCGAGGCGTTCACAGGCAAAAGGAAAATAAAACGGCTTCCCCCGCCTTCCACGCTTTCGGCCCAAATGCGCCCGCCGTGCATTTCGATCATGGCCTTTGCCACCGAAAGCCCCAGCCCCATGCCGCCGTGCCGCCGCGTGAGATGCGACTCCACCTGATAGAAACGCTCGAAGATGCGCTCCAGGTCTTTTTCGGGGATGCCGACCCCGTCATCCACCACTGTCACTTTGACGTAGCCCGGCACCGCTTCTGCCGTGACGAGGACGTGTCCGCCCGAATCGGTGAACAGGACGGCGTTCCGCACCAGGTGTCTCAACGCGATCTCGATCTTGCCCGCCTCTCCCTCGACTGTCAGGCGGCCCGCGCCAATCCTCATACTGAGTTCCACGCCCTTGCGCCGCGCCTCCTCGTGGAAGGATTCCACCACATCCTGCACCAGCCGTCCCATCGAAACCTGGCGCTGTCGGACGCGTGCCGCGCCGCTCTGGTAATTGTCCACGTTGGCGAGGTTGTCCACGATCTCCTTCAGCCGCGTCGCGTTGCGAATGATGAGGTCCAACTGCTCGTGATATTCCGCACCGATCAGTTCGCGCAGGAAGGTGGCGTGACCGAGGATCAGTCCCAGCGGAGTCCGCAGTTCGTGGGAGGTGATCGCCACAAAGTCCGATTTGAGGCGGTTGAGGCTGGCCATCTCGCCGTAGGCGTGGTCCACCTGTCCCTGCAGTTCGTTGGTATGCATGGCGAAGGCGGTCACCGCGGCCAGGGTCTCTAGAATAATGACATCATCCTCGGTATAATATGCGTCGCCTGTTTTGTTGACAGCCTCGATTACCCCCAATGGCCCGCCGCGAAACATCAGGGGAGCGGCCAAAATGGAGCGGGTGTGTAAACCGGTCAGGCGGTCCACTTCCTTGTAATGACGCAGATCTTCCGCAGTGTTTTGCAGAACCAGCGGATGCGCGTGACGGAATGTCCAGCCTGCCGCGCTCCCTTCGAGCGGAACCTGTACCCCGCGCAAAAATTCGAGTTGAATTGCAGGCGCGGCCGCAAATACCAGCACATCGGCTGTCGAGTCGTAACGCAATATGGAGGCCGTCTCGCTGGACGTCAGTTCGCAGACCTCCTCCACGATGGATTGCAGGAACGAGCCGAATTCCAGCGATTCGTTCAGGGTTTGGATCACGGTTAGCAGGCGGTTGATGCGGTCGCTGTCCATGGAATTTTCCAACCAGATTATACTGTAGGGCTGGAAAGTTTTTGCCCCTTCAGGTAATCAATAACACTATAGATCAAGGAGAATCATCATGCCCGGTAAAAAAGTTCGCGTTGCCATCATCGGTGTTGGCAACTGCGCGTCCTCTCTCGTGCAGGGAGTGGAATTCTACAAGAACGCCAAAGATAACGAAAACATCCCCGGTATCATGCACGCGCGTCTTGGCGGCTATCATATCCGTGATATCGAGTTCACCCTCGGCATCGACATCAACGCCACCAAGGTCGGTAAGGACCTCTCGGAAGCCATCTTTGCCGAACCGAACAACACCTATAAGTTCACAGACGTTCCCAAACTCAACGTCCCGGTCGTGCGCGGCATGACCCACGACGGCCTCGGCAAGTACCTTTCACAGGTTATCACCAAGGCGCCCGGTCCCACCGCTGATATCGCCAAATTGCTCAAAGAGACCAAAACCGACGTAGTCATCAATTTCCTGCCGGTCGGTTCCGAAATGGCGACCAAATGGTACGTGGAACAGGCCATCGAGGCGGGCTGTGCCTTCGTCAATGGCATCCCCGTCTTCATCGCCTCGTCCGAGTACTGGGCCAAACGCTTCCGCGACGCCAAACTCCCCATCCTCGGCGATGACATCAAATCGCAGGTGGGCGCGACCATTTTGCACCGCGTCCTCACCACCCTGTTCGTAGACCGCGGCGTGCGCCTCGACCGCACCTACCAACTCAACTTCGGCGGCAACACCGACTTCCTCAACATGCTCGAACGTGAGCGTCTCGAGAGCAAGAAGATTTCCAAGACGGGCGCGGTCACGTCCATGCTGCCCTACAAACTCGATCCCGATAACGTCCACGTCGGGCCGTCGGACCATGTGCCGTGGCTGACCGACCGCAAGTGGTGCTACGTCCGCATGGAGGGAACCACTTTCGGCGATGTGCCGCTCAACCTCGAAGCCAAACTCGAAGTGTGGGACAGCCCCAATTCCGCGGGCGTGATGATCGACGCCTGCCGCTGTGCCAAGATCGCCCTCGACCGCGGCCTGAGCGGACCGATTGTTGGCCCCTCCTCTTATTTCTTCAAAACTCCGCCCAAGCAATTCCGCGACTCTGTCTGCCGCGAGATGACCGAGGCGTTCATCAAGGGTGAGAGTAATGAGTAGTGCATATTGCGTGTTACGTAATACGAAATACGCAATACAAACTTTACTCCGACTATGAAACGCTTCCTCCTGAGCCTCAGCCTGCTTGCTGTTTTACTGGCATCCTGTGGCACAGACGCGCCTCCCGCGCCCAATCTCGACCCGAACGCGGCGATGACACAGGCCTTCGCCACGGTCAACGCCGCGATGACCGCGACCGCCCAATCGTCCGCGCCGACCGGGACGCCCGTCCCGACCGCGACCATCCCGCGCACGCCTCCCGCGCTCCCGACCGCGTACCAGTCCTCCAGTCTCGCGCCGTTCGTCTCTCCGCACGCGTACATCACCGACACCTGTCAGTACCTGCGCGCCAAATGGGACCCGAACAATGCCGCACCCGGTACGGTGGTGCTGGTCATCATGTTCCACGGCATCGAGAAGGCTTCCACCGAAGCGATGGACCCCAAAAACATCAGTTCCAGGGATTTCAAAAAACTGATGAACGACCTGCACGAACTGGGGTTCACGGCCATCAACACCCAGCAACTCTCGGACTTTTTATATACCAACGCAAAGATTCCCTCGCGCTCGGTCCTGCTGGTGGTGGACGACCGCAAGTACGCGGAGAATTTCAATACCTGGTTCCGCCCGTATTGGAACGAATGGGGCTGGCCAGTGGTGAACAGTTGGATCAGCGCGTTCGGCGGCGCGGATAACGTGCTGGCCGAAAACGTCGCGCTGGAAAAGGAGGGTTGGGTGGACCATCAGGCGCATGGCGTTGTCCACAACACGCCCATGGGCGATGATTCTACTGACGATTATTTGCGCGGCGAACTGCAAGGCTCAATCGACGTGTTCCAGCAATACTACGGCAAGGCGCCCATTGCCATCATCTGGCCCGGCGGCGGATTTGGCGTGCGTCCCGTGCAGATGGCGCGTCAACTCGGCTACAAACTGGGATTCACCGTCAATCCGCGCGGCCCGCTCATGTTCAACTGGATTCCCCAGGCCGATACGGACGATCCCGCCAATCCGTACGATATTGCCGAAGGTCCCGTGGGCGACCCGCTCCTGACCCTGCCGCGTTACTGGGACACCGACGCCGCCTCTAAACTGGACGAGATCCGTATCATGGGCAACGAGGCCGCCGCGTACGCCGAACAGGTCAAGCCCGTGGAGTTGGAATACTATGATATCGTTTGCGCGCCAACGCTTGGGCCGATTCCTGCCGCCGTTCCTTAGTCGGTTCGCTCAATCCCTCTTTCGGATCTACTACAACATGGGCGACTGTATCTTCTGCAAAATCGTGGACGGGACCGCCAAGGCCGACATCCTCCACCGCGACGAACGGGTAACGGTCTTTCGAGACCTGCATCCGGCCGCGCCGACCCACATCCTCATCGTCCCGAACCGCCACATCGACTCGGTGGACCAACTGGAGGAGGCGGACGCGTCCCTGGCAGGTCACATGTTCGTCGTCGCAAAGCAGATCGCGGCGCGGGAAAATCTCTCGGACGGATACCGCCTCATCGTCAACACCGGCCCGCAGGGCGGACAGACCGTCTTTCATCTGCACCTGCATTTGATCGGCGGACGTCAGATGCGAGCGATGGGTTAATTATGTTGGCTCATCTGTAAAGAGTGTGCAACGTGACAGTCACTTCGGAAGTGACTGT
>DYKX01000242.1 GCA_020722375.1 Anaerolinea thermophila | reverse complement strand
CGGAAGTCCGCAAGTATTGCAAGTTGGATGAAACCAGCGAATCGCTCATGCGTTCAGCAATGAGTCAGATGAACCTTTCGGCACGCGCCTATCATCGCGTTCTTAAACTGGCGCGCACGATCGCGGACCTGGCCGGGAGCGAGAACATTCAGACTTCCCACCTGGCAGAAGCGCTACAGTATCGGCCAAAAATCTTGTTGTCTTCTTAATGTGTGTTGTTGGGGGCATATCAAGCGACACCATCCCCATACCCATCTCTGCAATTCCTTATCATCCCGGCTGGCAGAACCAACTGCCAGCCGATTTTCATTTCAAAAAGGAGTTGCACATATTCAAACTGTTCCAGCGTTTCCTGCGTGAAGAGAGCGGTCAGGACTTCGCCGAATACGCCCTGATCCTGGGCGCTATCGGCGTGGTGGCGATCGCCGTCATCGCCCGCTACCGCAACGAACTGCAGGCCGCCTTCGAGGCCGGCATCGAAGCCCTGCGCATGGCGCGCGGCGGATAGATGTTTCGCGTCAAAGAGAAGGGACAGGCTATGGCCGAGTTCGCCCTGATGATCCCGGTCCTGATCCTGCTCCTGTTCGGCATGACTTTCGCGGCCTTCTATGCCTTCCGCTCCGCTTCCGTGGACTGGGGCGTGTTCATTGAAGGCGTAGCCAGCGGGTCATATAACACGCCTGCCACCGGAATTGCCAGCGAGTCTGTGCTTTGGCCGGATCTATCGAACCGCATCAACGCCGGCCCCGGCGGGTTGCGCCAGGTGCGTTCGCTGATCTCGGTGGAGGACTCGCGCGACTGGGTCTTCGGAATCCGCCTGCTCGAAGCGCAACGCGCCGAGACTTTCTTCCGTCTGTGGCGCTTCTATCCCGGACCTCCCAGCGGGGTGATCGAATGAGACGCAGTGAACGCGGTCAGGCGATGGCCGAGACGACCCTCTTCGCGATGTTGGCTGTGATCCTGGCCTTCGGTCTCCTGTCCTGGATTCCCACCCACCGCGCCAGAACCGCCGCGACTGCCGCAGCGTACGCCTGCGCACAGTTTCTTTCGCAGTCGCCTGACCCGGCGCGCGCCGAGAACAATGCCCGCCTGATCGCCTGGCAAACGTTGAACGCGGACTGGTCCGCCATGCTGGGTGTGGAATACCGCATCGAGGTACAGCCCCCAAGCGGCGCGGGCGAAGCGGGACGCTGCCTGGTTTCGTTCCATGCGCCGGTGCCCTTCAACGGTCTGCTTGGACTGAGTCAGGGTACATGGAGCGACGAATGGTTCGTCTCACGCTCTGAAACCTGGAAAGCGAGGTGGCGATGAAACAACTTCGCAGCGAACGCGGCCAATCCATCCTGCTCTTTGCGATCCTGTTGCCGCTCATGTCGCTCTTCCTGCTGGGCATCTTGGACTACATGGTGACGAATGCGCGCGTGATGGAGACGGTGGCCACGGCCGATCTAGCCGCACACGCCGGGGCACAGGAGATCACCGTCCTGCCGGACGGCACGATCACTGCCACGCAGGCTGGGGATGGAATTGCGATGAGATATTTCGAAGCCCAGCGTCCATCCTATGCCCAACTCGTTTTCGTATCCTGCGGCCGGCATCAGTGGCGACCGGCCTGCTTGCTGGAAGCGCAGACGCGCTCCGCAGGAATCCTTTTGCCCGCGCGGTGGATCACAGTGCGCGCCATCGGTTACCTGGCGCACGGCGTGACGCGCGGCGATCAATAATATTCTTGGAGAAAAACTTGAAACCATTGTGGAACGCCATCCTGGATGGCCTGACCTTCACCGACCTGGCCGGTCATAGACAGCCGCGCCAGTATGCGGTGGTGGCAGGCGTCATCCTGTTCATTGTCATCGCGTTAGGCGGAATGTCGTGGGTCAATCAACTGCTGTTGAAATACTCCATGAAGGAGACCTACGCGCCTATCAAAGAAAAGACCGCGACACCGCTCTTTCCCGCTGAGACTGTCCAAGTCACCGCCCTTCCCTGTCCGGTTCTTTCGGAACAATGGAGCCTGAGCGATCCGGTCATCAAACAGAACTACAAAGTGATCCAGTCTGGAGGCGTTTTCACCTTCGCCAAGTCTGTTTTGCCCACAGGTCGGGTTGCCG
>DYKX01000241.1 GCA_020722375.1 Anaerolinea thermophila | reverse complement strand
TCAACCCCAGGCTGCCGAAAAGCAGGTACACGCCGAACATGCCCAGCGCGATCAGCGCGCCGTGTGCCAGGTTGATCACGCGCATCACGCCCCAGATCAGGTTCAGCCCCATGGCGGCGATCCCGTAGACCACGCCGATCAGCAGGCCGTCCACGAGCGAGGTGAGTAGAGTGACCGCATTCATTCGATAATGCCTCCTCACGCAACAATAATAATAAGATTTTATACCGTACATTTCATCAACGCGAATGCCGCAAATGAGCGAATACCACGAATTATTTTATAAGCCATTCGCAAGATTCGCCGATTTGCGTAATTCGCGATAAAGAAATGAGACTGTTTTTCCGCATGTACGGTAGCGAGATAATAAAACGAAGTCCCCGCAGGCGGACAACCTGCCTGCGGGGACTCGGCGGGAAATGTTATTTGCGGGGATAGACGGGTTCCGACGTCTTGCCTTCCGCCGGCCAGACGACTTGTTTCACCAGCGCGCCGCTGGCGTCCTTCTGCCACTGGATGTAGACCATCGAGTGACCGATCTGCAAGCCGTGATTCTCGGCCGAGGTATCGAACTTGATGTGGCCGAAGAAGGTCATCATATCCACGCTATCCAGCGCGGCCTTGATTGCCGCGGCGTCCAGCGAGCCGGCCAGTTCGATGCCCTTTTGCAGGATCAAGCCGGCTACGTATCCGCCCGCCGCATGGTAGGAAGGTTCCTCGCCGTAGGCGGCTTTGTAGGCCTCCACGAACTCGGCGCCCGTCGGGCCGTAATCGGGTGTGAAGGCGGCCAGCGGTTCCCATTGGCTGGGACCGACGATGCCGAAAGCCGCGTCGCCAATCTCGGCAAAGGTCGGCTCGGGCGGAGCGACCAGCAGGCTGACGAACTTGGCGTTGATGCCCTTGTCGAACAGGGACTTGGCGAACTGCTGGCCGTCGGCGAAGTGGCCGCCGCCCATAACCGCATCCACGTCCGCAGGGATCTTGTTGATGATGGGAGCGAAGTCGGTCGTGCCGGTGTCATAGCCTTCGTTCATCACGATTTCGTATCCCTGGCTGATGGCGTATGCCTCCGCCGCGGCGGCGACATCGCTCGAGAACTTGTCATTCTCATGGACGATGGCGATCTTCTTGGCGCCGGCATCCAGGGTGGCAAGCAGGTCCACTGAACCCGTCAGATACTTGCTGGCGGGAGTGTAGGCTTGATAGACCAGGGTATAACCCTTCTGATACGTGCTATCCGAGGCCGCGCCGGTTGTAATCATGATCTTGCCGTACTGCTCGGCGATGACCGCAGAGGCATCCGCCAGGCCCGAAGAGTAGGGGCTGATCAAAAAGTCGGCGTTGTCTTCGGTCACCAGTTTGGTGTACAGTTCCTGGACGCGATCCTTGTTGGATTCATCGTCGTAGGACTTCGACTCGAACTTGACCACCGAACCGTCCGCCAATTTTATGCCGCCCGCGGCGTTGACCTGGTCCATCCACAACTGGAAGCCGTTGTTCTGGCGGGTGGATTCCACATTCAACTTACCCGTCAACGAGGCGGTGAAACCCACCACCGCAGTCTTTTCGACAACCGGCGCTTCGGTGGGTGTGGCTTTGGGTCCGCAGGCCGCCAGCGCGAGGCTGGCAAAGACCAGAACGGACAAGAGGGCAAACAGTTTGCGTTTCATAAGGTACTCCTCCTTTGGGAGCGAAAGCAATTGGGCAGGTCAGGCGACTCTGCAACTATCCCCATTCTACAAAACGAACACAAAAAAAGGCTAAAAACAGGGGCGCGGAAAGTAAAAATTCCGTAAATTCCCCAGACCCCAGACCCTAAGAGAGTGTTTCTTAGGGTGTGACTAAATTGAGTTGGTTAATCTTTCAGCAACTTTGGCAAAGTCTATTCTGCGCCACGTGGGGCAACCCATGACCAGCGGATGTCAAGCGGATAAGCGGATTCTTGCAGATCATGGGAACTCCATCCGCTTACACCGCACCTGCGGTCGGTGCAGGTGTCCGCTTCCTATCCGCTGGTCATGGGATGGAATGCCCCCAACTGATTTTAGTCACACCCGTTTTTAAGTCAGACCCTAAAGGTTTTTCCCGCAAACCAAAGCCAAAGATTGCAGGAATCCGCCGTTTAATTGGCGTTTTCGTTAGCAAAGGAAACCT
>DYKX01000240.1 GCA_020722375.1 Anaerolinea thermophila | reverse complement strand
CTGAGATATGGGTACTTACCTCCCATGCCAGGAACTTCACCGAAAGTTTATAATATCTTTACATTGGCGCAATACGATAGTTACGCTCCCCATTCCAATACACAGTAACTATTCGTTCAAAAGGTCGTCATAAAAGATGAACGCACAAATTCCCTCGGAAACTGAACTGCTTCGCCTTGCCCATCGTCTCGATTCCATCGCACTGGCGCAAATCTATGATTTATACAGTCCCGATATCTACCGCTACGCCATGCGCCTGCTGGGCAATGCGGCCCTCGCCGAGGATTGCGTTTCAGAAACGTTCAGCCGATTGTTACAGGCGCTCGCCGCAGGAAAAGGACCGCGCGAATATTTAAGAGCGTACCTCTACCGCATCGCCCACAACTGGATCACAGACCAGTACCGCCGCGAACGCCCCACCGAAGAATTGAACGAGACCCTGCCCAGCGAAGCAGGTAGCCTGGAAGATGCAACTGACCAAAACATTCAGCATGCCCGTCTTCGCCGTGCCATCCACAAATTGACACCAGATCAACAACAGGTGATCGTGCTGAAATTCTGGCAGGACTGCGAGAACGAAGAGATCGCCCGCACGCTCGGAAAGCCGGTCGGCGCAATCAAATCATTACAACATCGCGCGTTGAGCACTCTCCAGCGGCATTTACAAGAATCAGGTAAACATGAACGCAAATAATCAAGATCCAAATCTCATCTCGAAAATACGGGAATTAAAATCCGTTTCACCGCGGGACCCGCAAGCGGCCGCGCGCGGACGGGCGCGATTCCTGGCTGAAGCGTCCCAACTGCGCGAGACCGCATCCCTTCGGAAGAATCAGCGTCACAACGGGTGGAGCATCATGTTCCGAAAGGAGTCACCCGCGATGAAAATCCTTCTCTCCGCGTTGACAGTTTTTGTCCTTCTGTTCGTCGGCGTTGGCGGCGTCTTTGCGGCACAAAACGACCTCCCAACCGAGCCGCTTTACCCCGTCAAAACCATCAGCGAAGATGTCGGTCTATGGCTGGCGACCGACCCCGAGGTCAAGATGGAGCGCCTGGTGGAACTGGCGCAGATTCGTACCCAGGAAATCGCCACCCTTGTCGAACAGGGCGAGATGGTTCCCGAGCAGGTCGTTCAGCGCCTGCAACTGCACATCGAGACCGCCCTGCAACTGGCTGCCGGTCAAAGTGACGAGGAAATGCAGGGAAGCCTGCTGCAGATCCAATCTCAACTGCGGACGCAGGAACAGGTTATGACGCAGTTGCAGACCAGCGCTCCTGAAGACGACCAGGGTATTCTCGAACAGGCGCGCGTCCGAACGCAGGAACAATTGCGCCTTGTCAACGAGGGATTGGAAGATCCGCTCGCGTTCCGCAACCGCTACCAGCACCAAAACCAGAACGCGAACGGAACTGGTACTCCCAGCCCGACAGGCGTTCCTTCTGAAACGGTCACGCCGCCTGCGCCCGGTGGATATGGCCCAGGTCCGAACGATGGAACCCCCGGACCCAATGCCACGCCAGGCGCGGGTTACGGCCCGGGACCTGAACCATCCACCACGCCCGGCGGAAACGGGAATGGAGGCGGCTCTGGAAGTGGCGGCGGCGGTGGGAACGGAGGGGGAGGCGGTGGAAAGCCATAACAATCGGCAAAACACAAATGCTCCCTTTGCACGGGGAGCATTTGAATTGAGTGTGACTAAATTGAGTTGGTAAATCTTTCAGCCGCTTTGGCGGGGTCTATTCCGTCTCGCGTCGCGTGGGGCAACATACGACCAGCGGATGTCAAGCGGATAAGCGGATTCCTGCGGATCATGGGGTCTCCATCCGCTTACACCGCACCTGCGGTCGGTGCAGGTGTCCGTTTCCTATCCGCTGGCCATAGGATGAAATGCCCCCAACTGATTTTAGTCACACTCGATTGAATTTTCCCCCATGCTCATTGGCTCATCAGGAATTCGTTAATATTTTTGATCGATACTGTAAGGCTTCCGCCAGATGTGGTGGCTGAATATTTTCACTGCCTGCCAGGTCTGCAATCGTGCGCGCCAGTTTGAGCAAACGATGATAGGCACGCGCAGACAGATTCATTTGGGTCATGGCCGAACGCATGAGCGATTCGCTGGTTTCATCCAACTTGCAATACTTGCGGACTTCCG
>DYKX01000071.1:8639-14719 GCA_020722375.1 Anaerolinea thermophila | reverse complement strand
TGGAGATGGACGTGGAAGACGTGGCCGAAATCGGGTTGAAATTCGCCAGCGGCGCGATCGGCGGCGTGCATCTCAATTACGTCCAACGGCCTCCCGTTCATCGGTTGGAAATCGTCGGCACGGACGGGACTCTCCGCTGGGACAACGCGGATGGCATCCTGCACTTCCACAAAATGCCCGCCGAGTTTGGCTCTTTCTCGGACCATCCGCCCGCGCCCGTCGTCGAGACGTTCGCGCCGCCCGAGGGCTTCGAGCGGAACCAACTGTTCGTGGCGCAGACGCGTCATTTCATTGAGACAGCCCGGAGGGAGTCCGAGCCGAGGTGCACGCTCGAAGACGGGATCATAGCCCTTCGTCTGGCGCTGGCCGCGCACGAGTCCCAGCGCGAGGAGCGAGTCGTTCACCTATAATTTGTTGTCATTGCAAGAAGCGAACGGAGTGAGCGACGAAGCAATCTCCTCGTCGAACTTGGGATTGCTTCCCGAAGGCTCGCAATGACGGACAGAGATTTTTTTATGCGCTGGAAAAAATTCCTCACCCATCCCGCCACCATCCTGCTCGCGTTTGCCGCCGCGGCCTACCTGCCGTTGATTCGCCAGATCGGCTACACCAACGACGACTGGTATTTGATGTACGCCGCGGGCGTGAAAGGCGCGGGCGTTTTTCGTGACATCTTCGCGGTGGACCGCCCCCTGCGCGCGCTGGTGATGATCCCCGCGTATTTGCTTTTCGGCGCCAACCCAATTTACTATCACTTGAGCGCGTTCGCGTTCCGCGTGCTGAGCGCGTTCGCTTTCTTTGACATAGTGCGCGTCTTGTGGCCGCGCCAACGCACCGCGTCCACGCTCATGGCGCTCCTCTTTCTCATCTACCCTGGGTTTCTTTCGCAGACGAACGCAATTGATTATCAAAGTCACTTCGCGGGGCTGGCCGCGGCGCTGGCTTCGCTGGCGCTGACAATCCGCGCGTGCCTCGCGGAAAAGCGCGCAACCAGGTGGACGTTGCACGCGCTCTCCGTTTTGCTCGGCTGGTTCTACCTCGGACAGATGGAATGGTACATCGGCTTCGAGGCGATTCGCTGGAGCAGTGTCTTTGTGCTGACCGCACGACGCGGCGGTTCGCTCCTTCAGAAGGGCTGGACTGCCGTCCGATGGGCGTATCCCTCGCTCCTCGCGCCGATCGGATTCCTCTTCTGGCGGATGTTCCTCTTCGAGAGCGAACGCGGCGCCACGGACCTCGGCGCGCAGTTCGGCCAACTGGCGCTTTCTCCGCTCGCAACGGGACTCTGGTGGCTCGTCCGCCTCGTGCAGGACTTTCTGAACGTGCTTCTGCTCGCGTACGGCGTCCCGCTGACGCGCCTCGCCTTCGACCTGCGCCTCTCCCACGCGTTGATCGGATTCGCGGTCGCGCTCGCGTTGTCCGCGCTGGCATGGATGTTCGCCCGCGCCTCCGACGACTCCGCGCAGGAGGAGGGGACGGATTGGCGCGTCGAAGCGTTCTGGCTGGGAGGCGCGGCCATCCTTGCGGGAATACTCCCTGTCATATTGGTCAACCGTCACATCGTCTTTCCGCAATACTCGCGCTACACGCTCGTGGCATCCGCGGGTGCGGCGATGATGCTGGTCGCATTCGCCTATTCGCTGAACAAGAAAACCGTCAGGCTGGCATTCCTTTCACTACTGGTCGGTCTCTCCGCGTTGACGCATTTCGCCAACAACATCCGCGCCGCGCAGGAGACGCAGGCCACACGCGAGTTCTGGTGGCAGGTCAGTTGGCGCGCGCCGCAATTCGATGAGGGGACAACCCTGGCGGCTCACTACCCCATCGGCGGGACGGAGGAGGACTATTTCATTTGGGGTCCTGCCAATCTCATCTACTATCCCGCAGGGACGAATCCAGATTTCGTCCAGCCTGGCATCCACGCCGCGATCCTCAACGACGAGACCATCGTCAAGGTGACCGCCCGCGAGCGGCAGGAATTCGACAATCGGCGTTCCATCCGCACGTACAAGAATTATCGCAATATTTTGATCGTGACCCAGCCGACGCTGAATTCCTGCGTCCAGATCATTGATGGTTCCCGTCCCGACCTCTCGCGCTACGAAAATGCGGAGGTGCGCGCCATCGCCGCCTATTCCGAGACCGAACATATTCTCACAGATGAGTCGTTCCACGTCCCACCCGCGCTCTACTTTGGGGAAGAACCCATGCACGGATGGTGCTATTACTACCAGAAGGCCGCGCTGGCGCGTCAACGCGGGGAGTGGGGAGAGGTCGTCCGCATTGGCGAGCAGGCCCAAAGTCAGGGATGGGAGGCGGGGGACCTCATCGAGTGGATGCCGTTCCTCGAGGCGTACGCGCACGAGGGAGAGGTGGCGCGTCTCGAGGCGCTGTCCCCGCTCATCCGCTCGGACGCGTATGTTGCCAGTCAGGTCTGTCAGAGGTTGAGAGGCATGGAGGGGTTGTCTGAATCGGTGGTGCAGGTGATCGAATCGGTTTTTTGTGCAGAATAGAAATCCAAAATTCATTGACTGAATTTTAAAGTATAATTTGCGGGCGTTTGAAAACCACGTAGTAACGAATTAATTCGTTACTACAATTTTTGGAGTAACAATGGCAAAAGCAAAATTGATCCCCCCCTATGGCGGCAAACTGGTGAACCTGGTCGTCGAAGGGAAAGAGCGCGAGGAACTTCTGGCGCGCGCCTCCAAACTGCCCTCGATCAAAATCACCATGCGCAACCTGTGCGACCTGGAGTTGATCGCCTCGGGTGGATTCTCGCCCTTGACCACGTTCATGGGCAAAGCCGACTACGAGCGCGTTCTGCACGAAATGCGCCTCTCCGATGGGACTCTCTTTCCGCTTCCCATCACCCTGACAGCGGACCCGAAGGAACTGCCCGCGGTTGGCGAGGAGATCGTCCTGCGCAACGCGAACAATGACGTGATCGCCATCATGAAACTCGACGAAATCTTCCACTGGGATGCGGATACTGAAGCCATGCTGGCCTACGGTTCCACTGATCCGAAGCACCCGATGGTCTCTGAGATGCAGCGCTGGGGCAAGGTGTGCATCAGCGGCCCGATGAAGGTCGTGAACATGCCGAAGTATTACGATTTCGTGTCCCTGCGCCGCACGCCCGCCGAAGTGCGCGCCATTCTCGAAGACATGGGACACGATAACGTGGTCGCCTTCCAGACGCGCAACCCCCTGCACCGCATCCACGAGGAACTGACCAAGCGCGCCGCCGCACAGGTGAAGGGCTCGCTGCTCATCCACCCGGTGGTCGGCATGACCAAGCCCGGCGACGTGGATCACTACACCCGCGTTCGCACGTACAAGGCGCTGGTGGATAATTACTATGATAAGAACAGCACGCTCCTCAGCCTGCTCCCGCTCGCGATGCGCATGGCTGGACCACGCGAGGCATTGCTCCATGCCATCATCCGCCGCAACCACGGCGTGAACCACTTCATCGTCGGACGCGACCACGCGGGACCCGGTAACGATTCGGCGGGCAAGCCGTTCTATGGTCCGTATGACGCACAGGAAAATATGCGCAAGTACGAAGCCGAGTTGGGCGTCAAGATGATTCCCTTTGAAATGCTCGTCTATCTCCCCGACGAAGACCGCTACGTGGAGGAGAAGGACGTGCCGAAGGGCGCAAAGGTCGCCAACATCTCTGGCACGCAGGTGCGCAACGAATATCTCGCCAAAGGCAAACTGCTCCCCGAGTGGTTCACCCGCCCCGAGACCGCCGAAATTCTGCGCGAGATGTATCCGCCGCGTCACAAACAGGGCTTTTGCATCTGGTTCACCGGTCTGAGCGGCTCGGGCAAGAGCGCCACCACACAGGTGTTCACCGCCCTGCTGCTCGAGCGCGGACGTGAAACGGCCATCCTCGACGGCGACGTGGTGCGCACGCACCTGAGCAAGGGCCTCGGCTTCAGCAAGGAAGACCGTGACACCAACATCCTGCGCATCGGCTTCGTGGCTGGCGAGATCGTCCACGCGGGCGGCATCGTCGTCTGCGCGGCCATCAGCCCGTACCGCGCCACCCGCGCCGAAGCGCGCAAGATGGTCGGCGAAAATTTCATCGAAGTCTTTATGGATACGCCAGTCGAAATCTGCGAACAGCGCGACGTGAAGGGTCTCTATGCCAAGGCGCGCCAGGCCATGGCCGACGGCAAACCGATGGGCTTCACGGGCATTGACGACCCCTACGAGCCGCCCATCGAACCCGAGATCACGCTCAAGGGTTTTGGCGCCTCGCCCGAAGACAACGCCCGCAAGATTTTGGCGTATCTCGAAAAGCAGGGCTACATCCTGCCGTAGTAATCGGTTGACATGGATACGCAATACGCAGTACGTACTACGTATTGCGTATTGCGTATCTCTTTTTGGGAATGACCTCCCGCCGACTCCCCCTCGCCTCCTTTCTGACCCTTCGACACGCTCAGGGCGTCGCCTTTGGCCTGCTCGCCGTCATCGGGACATTTCTCACGCTGACGGCGACTCCCGAAGGACTCGGCCTCTCGGACGATTCCATCGCGTACATCGCGGGGGCGCGCAGTCTGCTGGCAGGACAGGGCTATCGCGAGGCCTGGCTCGAATCAAACCAGTTCGTCACCCATTTTCCCCCTGCTTTTTCTGGAACACTCGCCCTCGTCGGATTGGCGGGAATCGATCCCGTCAACGGCGCGCGGCTGGTCAATACCCTGCTGTTCGGAGTCAACGCGGCCCTGCTCGGACTGCTCGGCTGGCGGATGACGAAATCCTCCGTGGCGGGGATGCTCGCGGCCGCGCTGTTCATCGTCAACGACTCGCTCTTGCGCGTCCACGCGGTGGCGATGAGCGAGCCGTTGTTTTTGTTTTTTAGTTTGCTGGCGTTTTTGAGTTTTGCTTTTGCCCTCACCCCCATCCCCTCTCCCGACGAACACGGGAGAGGGGGGAAGGGATGGCTGGCCTTGACAGGCATCCTCTCCGCCCTCGCCTACCTGACGCGCTATTCTGGCCTCGCGCTGGTCGCCACATTTGTCGTCGCTCTAATTCTGCTGAACGACACCTGGAAAAAAAGATTGACCAGCGTCGCGATTTTCCTCGCAGGTTTTCTGCCCCTCGTCATCGCGTGGAGCGTCCGCAATCGACTCGTGGCAGGGAACGCCACCAACCGCACGACGATCTGGCATCCTGTCACCGCGGAGACGCTCGACCAGGGACTTCGCACATTCTCCGAGTTCCTCGTCCCTGTGGAGGAGTGGCGGAGGGAGTTGTTCAAGACGCCAGAGATCTTTGTGGCGGTAATTGTTATTCTCTCACTTGCTATTTTGTCATGGATCATGGTTAATGGATTGCGGCGATTCTTCCAGCCGTCCACGTCGATGCCAGAGGTGATCGGGTTCGCCAATGGCCTGTACATCTTTGGCTATCTTGCTTCGGTGCTGTTTTCGATCAGTCTCTTCGACGCCAGCACGCCGCTGAAAGTGCGCATCCTCGCGCCTGTTTATTTACCGTTGCTGCTGCTCACCGTCCATGCGGGGGTGTGGATGTGGAATCGCTTCCGACGCGCGGGCCGCGTGATCGTCGTCGGGTTGGCGGCGCTGGTCTTTAGCGTGTCCGCCCTCGGTCAGGTGCGAACCGTTACAAGTCTGGCGGGAGGCGGGACGGGTTACGCGTCGTTCAAGTGGTACGATTCGAAAGTCATGGATTACCTGAAGACGCTGGACGGCCTGCCGATTTACACCAACGAGCCTGGCGCGGTCTATCTCTACACGGGGCGCGGATGCCGCGTCCTGCCCCAGCGAGTCGATCCAGTTACAGGACTCGCCTGGGATAATTTTAATGAAGGCGTCGAAAACGTACGCAACGAGGTCCGTTCGGGCCACGCCGTGCTGGCCTTGTTCGATGTGAACGCGCAAGACCCCGATTATGCGATGCTGACCGAGGGTTTGTATCCCATCATGAAATCTGGCGGCGATGTGGTTTTCTACGCCCCGCCGCCGTAAGCCTTATTTCAGTACCGCAACATTCATGTTGCTTTTGTAGCGCAAATTGCTAATTTGCGCACGCGGGACAAATTG
>DYKX01000071.1:3457-8539 GCA_020722375.1 Anaerolinea thermophila | reverse complement strand
CAAATTGCTAATTTGCGCACGCGGGACAAATTGGCAATTTGTCCTACAAGGAGCCTTATGACCATTCAAGAAAAATTCGATCTGAAAGGCCGCGTCGCCATCGTGACGGGCGGTGTGGGATTGCTCGGCAAGGAATTTTGCCGTACGCTGGCGGAGGCGGGCGCGTCGGTCGCGGTCGTTGACCTGAACGCGGACGCGGCCAAACAAGTGGCCGACGACCTGACCCGCGACGGATTCCGCGCGCTCGAAATCGCCACCGACATCACTAAGCCTGAGTCGGTCAATGCGATGGCCGCGTCGGTTCTCGCGGCGTTTGGGCGGGTGGACGTGCTCGTCAACTCCGCGGCCCTCGACCCGAAGTTCGACCCCGACGCGGCCGCAAAAGGAATCGCTCCAGGCGCGTTCGAGGACTATCCGCTCGAGCAGTGGAACGCCGCGCTAAACGTCAACCTGACGGGCATGTTCCTCGTCACGCAGGCGTGTGTCAAGCAGATGGTCGCGCAGGGGAAGAAGGGAAGCGTGGTCAACATTTGCTCGACCTACGGGTTGAACGGTCCCGACCAGCGCATCTACATCAAGGACGGGAAACGCGTCGCCTTCAAACCCGTCTACTACACCGTCACAAAAGCGGGCGTGATGGGTTTCACCAAATATCTCGCCGCCTACTACGCGGGGACGGAAATCCGCGTCAACGCGCTCACCCCAGGCGGCGTGTTCAACAATCACGAAGAATACTTCGTCAAGAATTACTCCGCCAAAACCATCCTCGGGCGCATGGCGCGCAAGGACGAGATGAACGGCGCGTTGCTGTTTTTGGCGTCTGACGCGTCATCGTACATGACTGGAAATAATGTGGTTGTGGATGGAGGGTGGACAGCCTGGTAGGTAGACACGCATACAAGTACACACGTAGACAGGTAAACAGGCTTGCGTGTGTACGTGTATACTTGTTTACCTGTGTACCTGTCTCCATTTTCCCATGACTGAAGTTCTCGCTCTCATCCCTGCTCGCGGAGGCTCGAAAGGCATCCCGCGCAAAAATATCCGCAACTTCGCGGGCTATCCGCTCATCGCGTGGAGCATCGCCGCGGCGAAACAATCCAAATCCGTGACGCGCATCATTGTCAGCACGGACGATGAGGAGATCGCGGCAGTGGCGCGTCAATTTGGCGCGGAGATGCCCTTCCTGCGTCCCTCCGAGTTCGCGCAGGACAACACCACCGATCTGCCCGTCTTCGTCCACGCGCTGAAATGGCTGGACGAACACGAGGGTTACAAGCCCGACGTGGTCGTGCAGTTGCGCCCCACTTCGCCCATCCGCCCGCGCGGACTGGCGGACAAGGCCATCGAAATCCTGCTGGCGCATCCCGACGCGGATAGCGTGCGCGGCGTCGTCTCGGCGGGACAGAATCCGCACAAGATGTGGCGATTGCCAAACGGCGAAAACGCGCCGATGAAAAACCTGCTGGACGTGGAAGGCATTGACGAGCCGTACAACGCGCCGCGGCAGATCCTCCCACCTGTCTATTGGCAGACGGGTCACATTGACGCGATTCGCACGGCAACGATTCTCAACGGCTCGATGAGCGGCAAGAACATCTATCCGCTGGTGATCGACTCGCGCTTCACTGTGGACATTGACAACCTGCAAGACTGGGCGCGCTACGAGCATCTCGTCGCCACGGGCGGATTGGATATGGTCTGGGCGGGACGCGCGCGTCGTCCGATGCCCGCGAACGTCAAGTTGATCGTCTCCGATTTCGACGGCGTCATCACCGACAACCGCGTCTGGACGAGTGAAGAGGGACTCGAAACGGTGGTCGCTTCACGGTCAGATTCGATGCACGTCCGCACCTTGCGCGAGCGCGGCGTCGAAGTGATGATCCTGTCATCGGAGCCGAATCCTGTCGTCAAGGCGAGAGCCGAGAAGATGGGCGTGGAAGCCATCCACGGCATCGACATCCGCGGCAAGGGCGAGGCGCTGAAACAGTTGCTGGCCGAGAAGAAAGTGGACGCGGCAAATGTGGTATACATCGGCAACGACCTGAACGACCTGCCCTGTTTCGAGATCGCGGGCTGGGCAGTGGCAGTCGCGGATGCGTATCCCGAAGTGTTGCAAGCCGCCGACCATGTGCTGGTCAAACCTGGCGGTCACGGCGCGGTGCGCGAGTTGTGCGAGTTGGTGTTGAAAAAAATAGAGAACAGAGAGTAGAGAACAGAGATTAGTTTTGACTGCTCTCTGCTCTCTAGTCATCTAGTGACTAAATCAAGGAGATTACATGGCACGCGAAATTAAACTTGGAAATCGAATGGTCGGTGACGGGCATCCCGTCTACGTCATTGCCGAGATCGGCATCAACCACAACGGCGACCTGGACATCGCCAAAGAGATGATCAACGCCGCGGTGCACGCGGGCGCGGACGCGGTCAAGTTCCAGAAGCGCACGCCCGATGTGTCCACGCCCGAAGCGCAGAAGTCGCAGATGCGCGAGACGCCGTGGGGCTATATCCCGTACATCGAATATCGCTACAAGGTCGAGTTCGATGAAGCGCAGTATCGCGAGATTGACCGTCACTGCAAAGAGAAGGGCATCGCCTGGATGGTCTCGGTGTGGGACGAACCTGCCGTGGATTTTATGGAGAAGTTCGACACGCCCGCTTACAAAATTCCATCCGCATCGCTCACCGATCATAAACTGCTGAAATACGCGCGCAAAACGGGCAAGCCCATCATCATCTCCACGGGCATGTCCACCATGGAGCAGATCCGCAAGGGCGCCAGGGCCGTGGACGAAGACAATCTCGTCATCATGCACTGCACCAGCACCTATCCGTGCGAGCCTGAAGAACTGAACCTGAAAATGATCGAAACGCTCCGCCGCGAATTCCCCAACAATCCCATCGGCTATTCGGGACACGAGGTTGGACTCGTCCCCTCGGCGGTGGCCGTCTCGCTCGGCGCGTGCATGGTGGAGCGTCATCTCACCCTCGACCGCGCCATGTGGGGCAGTGACCAGGCCGCGTCCGTCGAACCTGGCGGCTTCGAGCGCCTCGTCAAATACATCCGCGTCACCGAGGCCGCGCTGGGCGATGGCGTGAAGCGCGTGTATGAAAGCGAGAAGTCTTCGTTGAAAAAACTGCGCCGCGTCAACGATGAGTAAAACGTATTGCGTACTGCGTATTGCGTAATGAGTAACGAACGACGGACTCCAAAGTCTCCAGACTTTGGAGTCCGCATTACTTTCAAATCAGGGACACGAAGGATTCTTTGTGTCCCTTTGTGGTAAATTTAGGACATGACTATTTCGCAATCCATCCGCCGTGCCATTCGGCCTGCGGGAAAAACCGCGCAGGCCATCGCGCGTTGGATGAGACTGTCCTTCAACGACGCGCCGCCCATCTTCGGCAACGCCAAACCGAAGAGCGGCTCGCATTTGCTGTTGCAGGTTCTCAACGGTTTCACGCGCATCATGCCCTACCGTTACGTGGAGGCCGAACCGATTCGGACGATCACGAAAAACGGAACACGCAACATGCAAGATGAAATATTGACGGAGTTGAAACGGATTCCCTCGGGCGTGATCGGCTGGGGCTATCTGGACGCCACCCCCGCAAACGTCTCCTTCCTGACCCAGAGCGGGCGCGTGAACTATTTCATTTATCGTGACCCGCGCGACCTGCTCGTCTCGCAGGTCTTCTTCGCCACCGACATGCACGAAGAGCATGGGATGCACGACTTCTACCAGTCCCTGCCCGATTTCAGCGAGCGGCTCAAGATCGCCATCACCGGTATTGACCGCGACGGACTGTACATGGTCAGCGTGAAGCAGCGTTACGAGGGAGTATTCCAATGGCTGGCGCAGACAAACGTGATGTGCATCCGCTTCGAGGACCTGGTTGGCAACCGCGACGCGACCCTGTCCGCCATGCTCGACGAAGTGGAGAAGACGGGTTACAAAATCCCCACGCCGCGCGAACAGGCGCTTTCCATCCTGGTGGACGCGATCCAGCCAAAGAAGAGTCACACCTTCCGTTCTGGCAAGACGGGCGGGTGGCGCGAATATTTTTCAGACGAACACAAACGTCTCTTCAAAGAAGTCGCGGGGGATTTGCTGGTGAGGCTCGGGTACGAGAAGACAAACGACTGGTAAGTTGTCACACGGCTTACCCCGAATTTAATCTTTAGCCACGGGTTTACACAGATTTGGCCAACTCCTTGCTTTGGAGTCGGCCAAAAAATTTTCTCTCACTGCGCCGTATTTCCTCCATCCACCAGCAGCAGATGACCCGTCACAAAAGACGAATCATCCGACGCCAAGAACAACACCGCCCGCGCGATTTCTTCGGGCTGGCCGAACCGTCCCATCGGGATGTAGGCGCTCGATTCCTTCATCGCTTCCTCTCGCGTCACCGGGTCCGACTGCTCGAAGTAGCCCTTTTCCAGCCACCTGTCCACGAACGTATCGCCCGGGCAGACGGCATTCACGCGGATTCCGTCCCGCGCAAAGTCGAGCGCCATCGCCTTCGTCATCATCCCCACCGCGCCCTTGCTGGCAATATACGGGAACGCGTCCTTCCCCGCGACGACAGACCAATCCGAGCCATTATTGACGATGACGCCGCGTCCCTGCTTCTTCATCACAGGCAGCACCAACTTGCACATCCGCCAGACCGCCGTCACGTTGATCTCCAGCGTCTCACGCCAGACCTCCTCGCTGGTCGTCTCCGCTGTCCCGCTGGTGACGATGCCCGCGTTGTTGAACAAAATGTCAATGCGGCCGAACTCACGCAGGGCGACGTCCACCACGCGTTGACAGTCCTCCGCCCGCGTGTGATCCGCCTCGACGAAGGCGCATCGGACTCCCCTCGCGCGGGCCTCCGTTTCGACGCGCCTCCCCAACTCCGCGCGCCGCCCCGAGATGACCAGGTCCGCCCCCTCGTCCGCGAAGAGGAGCGCCGTGGCCTTTCCAATTCCCGATGTCGCGCCCGTAATGATGGCGGTCTTGCCTGATAGTTTGTTCATATGAATCTCCTGTAGGACAAATTGGCAATTTGTCCCGCACATCGCAAATTGGCAATTTG
>DYKX01000071.1:1584-3357 GCA_020722375.1 Anaerolinea thermophila | reverse complement strand
CAAATTGGCAATTTGTCCCGCACATCGCAAATTGGCAATTTGCGTTACAACTTCTTCAACCGAAACGACGGGAAGAACTTCGCCGCGCACAAGAGACTCTCCCGTTCCTCCGCGCGGACGGGTTCCCCCGCCCATCGTGACCAGATCCGCTCACTGCGAGGGTTGAGGCGCATGGCTTCCGCGAGGAAATCGGCCACCTCATCGTCGGTCAATTTTTCGGCGAGGGCGTCGTACTTCGTCCAGCCCGCCTGCACGTGGACGCGCGGATTCGCTTCGATGTTTTTCCGCCAATCCGTGTCTCCGCCCCAGCCCGCCATGATGATTCGGTTACCCGTCCCTGCTTCGCGGCGATACTCGAGCGGCGTGTGGCGCGGACGTCCGCTTTTTCGTCCCGTGGTGGTGAGCAGGAGGATGAACCCGCCAAACAACGGCAGGCCGATCTTGTAAAAGAAAATCGGGACTTTGAACAGCCACTTGAAGAGCGCGCCAGGCCTATTCATCGGCACGAGACGCGTGAGGAGGAAGTCTTCGGCGCGCAGGGCGAATTTTTCGAGAGGGGTAAGTTTATGGTTGGACATGATTTACTTGTAGCGCAAATTGCCAATTTGCGTATGGGACAAATTGCCAATTTGCGTATGGGACAAATTGGCAATTTGTCCTACACAATTTCTTTCCGATAGAACCGATACTTTTTATACACCTGTGTGTGCGCGCGGGGTCGGTGGCCTTGGCGCGGTCGGACAGAATCGGCGGGACCCAGAGCGGGTCATTTTTGTAGACGCGCCACGGGAAGGTGAGGAAGATATTTCGTTCACGGCGATTGGAGACGGGGCGGACTTCGATCATGGGTCGCCTACATGGTCAATAAAATGATGGCGATCAACGCCAGCGCGATCCCAAGCGTTTGCGAGCGGGGGACGCGTTCCTTGAGAAAGAGCGCGGCCAGCAGAACGGTGGATGCGGGGAACAACGAACTGAGGATGGCGGCCACATCAAGGCGGCCCAGTTGACTCGCCAGAATGTAGAGGATATTTCCGCCCACGTCGAGGAGGCCATTGACCGCGATCAACGGCCAGGCGGATGGCGTCACCTTCCATGATTCGCGGCGGACGAGGAGAAAGGTCGTCATCAAGAGCATCCCCGCCGAGCGCGAAAGAACCATCGGCCAGAGCGTGGATTCGCGCGTAGCTTCGTGAATAATGACAAAGTACAGTCCGAACCCCACGCCCGCCAGCAGAGGCAGTTTCAGGTCCGCGATGTGTGCGAAGATGTCCTTCACATTGCCTTCGCCGCGCGAGATGAACCAAATGGCAAACAGGGCAAAGACAAAGCCGAGGAGAGTCACCGCTTTGGGCAGGCCGTCGGCGGCCGCGCCGATCACGATCGGGATGACCGCGGCCATCAACGCCGAGACGGGCGTGGCGATGCTCATCAGGCCGAGCGTCATGGCCTGGTAGAGGAGGAGAATGCCGAGCGTGCCGATCATCCCTGCCAGCGCGGCCAGCAGGCAGGAACGCACGGTGGGAAAGTCTTGCTGAAAGATGAGGGCGGCAATCACAACAAAGACGATGCCGATGCCTTCGCCGTAAAAGATGGCGCGATAGGCTCCCGCTTTGCGCGAGGCCAGCCCGCCGAAAAAATCCGCCGCGCCCCAACCGAGCGCCGCGCCGAGACCGAAGAGGATGGAGAGCAAGGTAGTTCCTTATGACACACGACATTCGGATCGCGGACTTCCAGTCCGCCCAAACTTGGCAGCCTCAAGTCCGCGCTCCG
>DYKX01000071.1:0-1484 GCA_020722375.1 Anaerolinea thermophila | reverse complement strand
CGACACACGACATTCGGATCGCGGACTTCCAGTCCGCCCAAACTTGGCAGCCTCAAGTCCGCGCTCCGAGCGACGCCTTGGCGTTAAAACTCATCATCATCAAACAACTTGGTAACGGGAAATTCATCAAAACACTTCGCCAACCAAACATTTCCATCGCTACGAAGATAATGGCGATAACTGGAAAACTCCCAGTTTTCAGGTTTGTCCACATAGCCATGTTTGACTGGATTGTAGTGGATGTAGTTGAAACGAGTCCAGAAATCATGCTCGCCTCGAATGCAGGTATCCCAGTAACTATACCAAACCGCCCGCCCTCTGGCAGAGTCGAGCGTGTTTAGTCCGTGGGATGTGCGCCCATTCAATCGCTTCATAAAATTGCCGATTTCATGCCCGTGCTTGGGAAGACCAAGAAAGTGAACATGATTTTGCAGCGTCACCCAGGCGGCAAGCCTTAACTTATATTCAATGACCAGATCTTTGAATGTATTCACCCAAAGGTTCAAATGCTCGTCTGTGGCAAGAATGCGCGCTTTATCGTAGGTGGACACAGTTATGAAATACCATGCGGCGTCCATGTAGAGGTGAGGAGGACGATGAGGAGATGTTGACCATTGCATGGGTTGACCCTTTGAGGTGGAGTGGGCGGACTGAAGTCCGCGATCCGTCTTGGCGGACTAAAAGTCCGCGCTCCGATTACCTGCGGCCTTTGCTCTTTCCAACACCTTTTGCGCGTTTTTCAATAGCGGCATGTCAATCATCTTGCCGTCCAGCGCGTACGCGCCCTTCCCCTCCATTTGACTGGCTTCGAACGTCTCGACGATTCGACGCGCTTCCGCGACGGCCGCGTCGGATGGAGTGAACGCCTCTTGCGTGACCTGAACCTGGTTCGGGTGAATGATCTGTTTCCCGCTGAAGCCGAATCCTGCTCCCTGCTCCGCTTCGAGACGGAGTCCCTCCGCGTCCTTGAAATCAATGAAGACAATGTCAATGGCCTGCAATCCGAACGCCGCGCAAGCCGTGACAACCGCCTGACGCGCATACAACAATTCGGTCGCGTCCCGCGTCCGCCGCGCGCCGATGGAGGCGGCGAAGTCCTCCCCGCCGAAGATGACCCCGTCCAAACGTGGATGCGACGCGATCTCCCTGAGATTCAGAATCCCCTTGGCGGTCTCCACGCCCACCAGCATCCGAATCGAATGGAACGGCCAGCCATATTTCAACTCCGCGGCTTCGATGATCTTGCTGCCCCATTCGATCTGTTCGAGCGATTCAATTTTGGGAATCACAATGCCATCGGGACGAAACGGCAGGACGGCGTCAATATCCTCGCGCTCCCAACCCGTCCCCACCGAGTTGATGCGCGCCAGTTTTTCGCTTTTGCCGAAGTCCAATTCCTGCAAGGCCTGGGCGATTGTGGCGCGTGCCTCTGCCTTGCGGTTGACGGCCACGCCGTCTTCCATGTCCATGCAGATGCAGTCCAC
>DYKX01000239.1 GCA_020722375.1 Anaerolinea thermophila | reverse complement strand
TTGGATCCGCCAGTCAGTCAAAGATTTACCCTCACCAAACACGGTCTTTCAATAGACAATTGGTATTACAAATAAAGTTTGTTGTACAATGCTTGCGAGGAGAAAACCGTGAAACAAAAAGCGCTTCTGCTCCTTGCGACCGTTCTGCTCACGCTGGCCTGTTTCGGCGCGCCACTACCGACCGCGCTCCCCACCAGCAACTCCGCCGTGACGCCCGAGTCCGTTCCATCGGTGACGCCACAGGCAACCGCCCTGCCCGAACCGCTTGGCAAATTGAAGATCGCCTACATTCTCGATGGCAATGTCTGGCTTTGGAGCGAGGCTACTTCCGCGCGGCAACTCACCACTGACGGCGATGTGACACAGGTCAAGATTTCAGACGACGGCGCGGTCATCGCCTACCAGCGGGAACAGAGTCTGTGGGCGGCCAATACAGATGGGGCGTTACCGCGTCTTTTGGTGGATGTCCCTGCCTACCCAAACCCCGTTCTGCCCGAGCGCGGCGCGGGTTTGACCCTGTTCCTCGACCAATTTGAATTTCAGCCAAACACGCACTGGGTTTATTTCGCCACCGCCTGGGGAGGAGAAAAGCCCATCATTCAATCCAGGGATTTGCATCGCGTGAATGCAGATGCGCCAACTCCGCAGATGTTGCTCGATGGAGATGGCGGGACAATCACCTTCTCAACCGATGGGAATTTACTGGCACTCGCCTCCCTGACCAGCATCAAGGTAATCCACGCAGATGG
Source organism: Anaerolinea thermophila (assembly GCA_020722375.1). Classification (GTDB taxonomy): domain Bacteria; phylum Chloroflexota; class Anaerolineae; order Anaerolineales; family Villigracilaceae; genus Denitrolinea. Next base: position 1,418 of record DYKX01000239.1, on the reverse strand, counting down.
AAGCGGCTTGGTCACCGCGCTTTCCTATCCCATCATTTCTGCGACAAGCGCCTACATACCCCAGGTTGTGTGGCTTTCAGATGAGACGGGCTTTTACACTGTAATTCCCGATGAAAATGGCGAAATGAGCAAATATCTTTTTGTCTCCGCCCAAGGCGGGTTTTCGGCTCAACTGGCAGAATACGAAGGTTCAATCCCGCCTATCGTCTCCCCCGATGGATTAAAGGTCGCTTATGTCAAGCACACCGTCAATGCGGAGGAATTGCACATCATCGAAGCCTCCACCGCTGACACAATCATTGCGTCCTACGAGGACGCGCCTCTTCTCGTCCCGTGGGGTTGGTCGCCAGATTCGAAGCGCGTCGTCTTCTCGAACGCCCATCCCATGCTGTTGCTGACGGCGGGAATCGGCATCCCGCCCTCCCCGTTGACCGAGGCCATCTCGCCCTATTCCCTGCGCTGGATCGACGCGGAGCATTTCATCTTCTTCCGCGAAGGGAACTTGCTCATCGGGCAAATGAATAATCCCGAAACAATCTTGATCGCTTCGGGATTCTCCAATCAGGCAGAACCAAAGGAGTACGATTTCGTCGTCAGCCCGTGAATGGGCCGCTTGCTACTTGTCACCCTCCAACAGGTCACGGAGTTGATCGAGCAGGAGCTGGATCTCGTCCCGTTCTTCAACCGCAGACTGGAGGGACGCGCGGAAGGCTGGTTTTTCTGCTTCGGACAGAGTCGGCAGCATCGAATCAGTCCGTGCGATCTGCGCCACCTTCTGCTTCAATTTGGTCTCCAATCGGGCGCGATACCCCTCGTAGAATTTTCGCGCGTCCAGCGGCTTACTGTCGGCGATCATGCCACGCGAGAGGAGTTCGGCGACCGTTTTCAGCAATTCTTCAATGACAATGGGTTTTTCAAGGAAGCGCGTCACGCCGATGGCGGCGGCGAATTCCTTGTCTTCGGGAGTCACGTAGGTGGCCGAGAGAAAAATGACAGGGATGCCGCGCGTGTCGGGATTGAGTCGCAGTCGGTGGACGAGGCTGAACCCGTCCATTTGGGGCATCAAAATATCGGTAATGACGAGCGCGGGCCGCTCCTTTTGGATGGCTTCCAGCGCCTCGTTTCCATTGCGCGCGGTGACCACGCGATATCCTTTGAACGTGAGAGTGACATCCAGCAATTGCAGGGTGTCGGGGATGTCTTCCACAACCAATAAAGGGCCTGTCGGGTTTTTCATAAAGTCATTCTATTCCCATTTCAAGGATTTGTGCAACTGTAAATCAGGGTCGTGGCATGGCTTTCTCAAAGTCGGAACTTCCTCAACGCGAATGTCGCGACTTTGAGAAGACGTGACTATTCAGCCTGCCCGAAAATCCGCAGATTACGCAGATCCCCAAAGGGGACGCTGTTTCGCAGAA
>DYKX01000238.1 GCA_020722375.1 Anaerolinea thermophila | reverse complement strand
ACGCTCATCCCGCGCATGGTGGAGATTGACTACCCGATGAGCAATCTCATTATCGACCCGCTGGTACTGACCGTTTCAGGATGCCAGGAATATTGCCCGCATCTCATCGAAACCGTCCGCACCCTGCAATACGCCTGGGATCCCGCGCCCACGATCTCGGTCGGGTTGAGCAACGTCTCCAACGCCGTCCCCAACGAAAATCGCCCGCTCATCAATCGCGTTTACTGCGCCATGCTGATGGGCGTCGGCTTGCAGATGATGATTGCCAACCCATTCGACCAGAATCAGAACGATGTCATCAAATGGATCGAGACCAAGGACACTTCCACACCGCTGGCACGCGTCTACAACAAGATTGCCGAGCGCACCGCCAACAGCGAGGAAATCGAAGCGTCCGATTTCGACATGTCCGATCCTGAGCAGGCCGCCATCTGGAAAACGACCCAGATCCTGCTGAACAAGGTCATCTACGCAGATTCGTATCTGGCAAATTAGGTACACAGGAAAACAGGTACACACGGTCACACGGTCACAAACCTGTTTGCCGGTGTACGTGTCTACGTGTATACGCTACGGAGGAACCCCATGCCCATCTTTACCCCAGGACGCCGTTGGCAACCTGCCTATTCCCCGTTCAAAAAAGAAACCATCGGCGCAAAGTTGATGGAAGATCTCGAATACATGCTCAAAGGCCCGCTCTTCGGATGCCGAATGTGCGGAAACTGCATGTTGCAGGAGACCGCTTTCATCTGTCCCATGGAATGCCCGAAAGGGCTTCGCAACGGACCGTGCGGCGGCTCCACGCCCGACCATTGCTACGTGGACAAGACCCGTCCCTGCATCTGGTACAAGATCTACGAGCGCTCCTTCAAAATGGGCCGCGAAGAAAAACTGCTCGAAGTGCTTCCGCCCCTCGATTGGGAAAAGGTTGGCACCGAGACATGGAAGGACGTGATAACCTGTGTAAAAAAACACGGCACAGGCAAGGTCATCAAAAGCCTCTTGCTCGACCAGGGTGAAAAACGCTACAAGACATGGAACATGATCTTCCGCACCGTGCGTCAACCTGACTGGTGGAAAGGCGACGCGGAGTATCACGCCCCCGCCTACACCGAGCCTGTTTCGGAGCTCGAGAGGCGCCTCAAGGCAGGAGAGTTCGTCGTCGCTTGCGAGATCGCGCCGCCCTTGAGTATGTCCACCAAAAAGTTGATCGAGAACATCGAACTCGTCAAACCGTACGTGACCGCCATCAATTTCACGGACAACGCTTCCGCCACCCCACGCATGACCTCCTGGGCCTGTTCCCGTATTGCAGTGGAACACGGCGCGGAACCTGTGCTGCAAATCGCCGCGCGCGACCGCACGCGCGCATCCTTACAGGCGGAAATCATCGGCGCGACCGCGCTGGGCGTGCGGAACGTCCTGTGTGTGACAGGTGACAGCCCCGTGCTGGCGCCTCATCCGCGCGGCCGCATGGACATCAACGACCTCGATGCCATCCAGATGATCTGGATTCTACGCCGCATGAGGGACGAGGGTCATTACCTCGACGGGCGCGAGATCAAATTCCCGCCAAAGTTCTTCCTCGGCGCGGCCGCCTCCCCGTTCGCCAGCGAACCGAAATTCCAGGCATTGCGCGAGCATAAAAAGGTCAACGCGGGCGCGCAGTTCTTCCAGACCAATCTCGTCTACGATATGGAGCGTTTCGAGATCTGGCTGAACGAGATCGCCAAACGCGGCATCCTCGACAAGGTTTACATCATGGTTGGCATCACACCGCTCAAGAGCGCCAAGATGGCGCATTACATGACGCAGGTGCCTGGCGTGTACATCCCGCCCGCGATCCTGAAGCGGATGGAAGACGCCGACAAGGCTGGCAACGCGCAGGAAGAAGGCGCCCAGATCGCGCTCGAACTCGTCAAGAAGATCAAAAGTTACGAAAAACAGGGCGTGCACGGGATCCACATCATGCCCGTCGGCTGGGAGGATATCATCCCGCGCATCGTCAAAGAGGCGGGGTTGATGAAAGAAGCAATGCCAGCATAGAGACAATCGCTTAAAACAAAAAGACGGCTTCACGCCGTCTTTTTGTTTTAGAACCTATCCGAAAAAACCTCGGAGCGCGGACTTGAGTCCGCCCGCTCAGGCAGACTGAAAGTCTGCAATCCGATA
>DYKX01000070.1:6657-14940 GCA_020722375.1 Anaerolinea thermophila | reverse complement strand
GATAATGTTTGCGAAGCGCGAGACTTCGCGGTTCATGGCGTAGTAGGAGAAGGTGCGCTCCTGTTTTCCGTCCTCGCTTTCCCAGATGAGCGCGAGTTTGTTTTTGTGGTGATCTTTCAAGTGGCGGTCAATACAGTTGTGCACGATGTTCACTTTTCCCCCAACGAACCATTGGAAGAAAGGCTTTTTCGAGTCGTCCAGGACCTTGTCCCATTTCTGGAACCATTCCAATTCCTCGGCTTCTTTGGCCCAGAAGCCTTCGAGATCTTCTTCGGCCATGGCAGACAGCGCATCCCAGTCTTTCAGGCGCGCTTGAGCGATCACATCCTGGGAAGGATAGTACACCTCCCCGCTCATCTTTTTGGCAGACTTGGCGGGCATGATTTTCTCCTTTGGCGGGATTAAATTGCCCCAACTATACAGAAAAAGAGCCCGACGCGCAAGACTCAATTTGCTCTGGAATCAAAACTGCCGCCCAAAATGAGCGGCAGTTGTTTGGTAAATTTGCTTATTGACCGGTAGCGGTGCCAAGCGCCTCTTCGAGCGTGGGATCGGACGGAATGCGTCCTTTCCAAATGTCGAGGATCTCGACCAGTCCAGCCTCATCGGCTTTGGCGCGCAGATCGAGCAGCCAATTATCGAAGGTGGTCTGTTTGAGTTGATCGAACTGCTCCGCGGTCAGCGGACGTTCCTCGTGGCCGATCACCTGGATGATGTGCCAGCCGAATTCGGTCTCGACGGGTTTGCCGATCTCGCCGACCTTCTGGCTGAACGCGGCTTCCTCGAAGGCTCCGGCCATTTGGCCTTTGCTGAACCAACCCAGGTCTCCGCCCGTTTCGCTGTTGCTGGTATCCTGCGAAAGTTCCTTGGCAAGGACGGCAAAATCCTCGCCGTTCAGCAGGCGCTCGCGGACACTGTTGGCGGTCTCTTCATCACCGACCAGAATGTGGCGCGCCCAGACCTGATCCTCGAAGGGTTTCAGGTCCTCGGTGACCTTCGCCATGACCTTTGTGCGCAGAATATCCAATTCGATCAGTTTGCGGTAATCCGCTTCAGTGATGCCCAACTTGGCAAAGGATTCCATGCTCGTGGCGAATTCCGCATCAAAACCTTCCTGGGTGAGGGGGGTGGCCGTCGGTTCGGGAGTGAACGTGGGAGCGGGCGTGGAGGTCTGCGTGGGGATGGCCGTGGCGGACGCGGTCGGTGTGATGGTGGGTTCGAGTGTCGCCGTCGGCTCGAGGGTTGCAGTGGGGGTGATGTTCGGGTCGAGTGTCGCGGTGGCGGTGGCGTTCGGATCGAGCGTCGCGGTGGGAAGCGGGGCCGCAGTTTCCGTCCCCGAAAGGGTCGGCTCGATGGTGGGCGTCGGGGTGATCGTCACAATGGCGGCCTGCTCCGCGGAGATGGTCGGCATGATGACTTCGGTAGGGGTGACGGTGGGAGACGGTTCACCGTTCGGGAAGTAGCCGAAGATCTCCTCGATGCGCGCCTGGATCTCCTCTTCGCTGACGGTGATACCCATCTTTGCCGCCTCGTTGCGAAGGAGGATCTCGTTGATCATCGAATCGATCACGCTTTGCCCGATGGACTCCCCTCCTGAGTCGAGTTGCATCTGGATCTGTTGCAGTTGCGACGAGAAATCCATGCCGAACATCTGGCCGAATTGGTAGTACTGGATGTACTGACCGATCAGTTGCTGACGTTGCAGGCGGACGCGAGCCTGGAATTGCGCGGTGGTGATCTTCTCGTCGCCCACGCTGGCCACCGCCTGGCGCGGTTGGATGAATGACTCGTTGAGCAGGTTGTAGCCGATCAGGCCTGCAACGATTACAAAGACCGCCACTGCCGACCAGACAATGATCCGTGACTGGCGATGTTCGCGTTCGAGGCGGGCGATGTGTTTTTTGGTAAGGGCGCTTCGTTTGGTGGGTCTGGGAGCCATGTTTCCTCCTGGCGAAAAAACAGGGCATGGGTGTTCACCATGCCCCGTGTTCTTCGCGGGACTTGCTAGCGATTATCGTCCCAGTACTTGCCGGTGAAGGGCAGGAGGGCGATATGGCGGGCCTGCTTGATGGCAGCAGCCAGCATACGCTGGTGACGGGCGCAGGTGCCCGTCTGGCGACGTGGGCGAATCTTGCCCTCGTCAGTGACAAAGCGCTTCAGCATGTCGACCTTTTTGTAGTCAATGATCATTTGCTTGTCAGCGCAGAATTGGCAGAATTTGGGGCGGGCGTAGTAACGGCGTTCACCGCCTTCGCCACCTTCCACTCTTCCGCCGCGTACGTTATCTTCGGACATGTTGTTTCTCCAAATTTACTAGAACGGAAACTCGTTTTCCATCGCGGGGGGTTCGTTATCTTCGCCGGCAGAGACTGCCTCCTGGTTCGCGTGACCGCTTTCGCGGCGCTCGCCCAGCATCATCATCTCATTGGCCACGATCTCCACGCTGGAATGTTTGACGCCTTCCTTGTCATCCCAGCGGCGGGTTTGCAGGCGGCCTTCGACGTAGACCTGTTGTCCCTTGGTGAGATATTGCTTGCAGATCTCAGCCAGGTTGCCCCATGCCACAATGTTGAACCATTCGGTCTCGGTGTGGCGTTCGCCATCACCGGAGTTCCAGGAACGACTGACGGCCATGGTGAAAGTGGTGACGGGCTTGCCCGAGGGCGTGTAACGCATCTCTGGGTCGCGACCCAGATGTCCAATGATCATCACTTTGTTTAAGCCTCGGCTCATGTCAAACTCCTTATCTACCGAATCTAAAGAAAACTATTCAACAACGCTGAGCATGTGCCGCATGACCGGCTCAAGGAAGCGCAGATTGCGCTCCAACTCGGCAGCGGCCTTGCTCGGCATGGTGATGTTCAGCAGAACATACTGACCATCGCGCTGCTTGCGAATGGGGGTTGCCAGACGGCGTTTGCCCCAGACATCCATTTTGTCAACGGCGCCGCCAGCCTCGCCAATCCAACCTTTCACCTTGTCAACCGCGCCGTTAAACGCCGTCTCGTCCAGTTCGGGCTGGAGAATGCAAACCAGTTCGTATTTACGCATAGGGAAAACCTCCTTTCCACGGGTTTGCTCCCATTCGGGCCGTAGGCCTGCCGGGAGCGGAAGGAGACACAGGATTGTGTCTTGAACGGGCGGTAGTTTATCACAGAACCCCGTTTTCTGCCAGAAAACCGGTTTCGACTCTACTTCACATAAATTGGATTGCTGTAAATCCACCCGCGGCGCGCGCCAGGATAATTACGATGGACTTCCACGCGGTAGACTCCCGCCTCGGTGACGGTGTACGCGCACGCCTCGACCCGCTTCCATGTCTGGACCTTCAGCCCGTTCCGCCACAAGGAGATCTCCGCGGCGGCTGGCAGTTTCACCTGCAATGTGGCGCCGCCTGCCAGCGGGATTTCATCGCCCATCACGGCATTGGTCTCGCGTCCCTGCGCGGTAAAGCGGAAGCCGCGCGTCGGCGCGAGCAGGTCGAAGCCCACCCAGCCGCGTCCACGGCCGAGGGATTCGAGAACCCGCTCCCCGTCCGCGCGGGAATCGCCGCCGAGGGGCGAGTCCAGCAAAAGGTGGGTGTTCAGCGCGCGGAAGTGGAAGTCGTACGGGAAGATTATCTTGCGGATGGGGCCAAGACCATAGTGAAGCGCATGTGCGTCCGAGCCGCCAAGCGCCACAACGCGCCGTCCGCTGTTGAGCAGTTCGTCCCATTTTTGCAGGGTCGGCAGGTCGGGGCCGCTGGAATAGAACTGGGGAAAGAAAACATGGAAGATGGCGCTCGGCCAGTTGTTGAGTTTATATTTGAGTTGGCTGAGGTGATTCCAGAGTTCGATGCCAGTATAGCCCCGCACTTCCCAGTTTTCCCAGGTGATGGCGGTTTCGTGGAAGAGCGGCGCGGCGGGTTCGTGCGGATGGGCCAGGAAGCAGATGCCGCCCGCCTCGCGCACCGCGTTGATGAGCGCCTGTGGATCGTCCGCAAGCGTGGCGAGGTCGCGGTTCGCGCCGAAGATGAGCAGGTGATTTTTCTGAGGGTCGCGCGCCTGGTCGTGGACTTCCTGTCCGATGAGCATCAGGACGCGTTTGCTGCCTTCCTTGTAGTAACCTTCGAAGTCTTTTGCCAGCACATTGTGGTCGGTGACGATGACGGCATCCAGGCCCTGGCGGATGGCCGCCGCGGCGATGTCTTTGTGCAGTCCCGTCCCGTCGGAGTAGCGGGTGTGCATGTGCAGGTTGACGGTAATTTCGTGCATTCAGGTTCCTTATTTAATTGATTTTCATTTATCGTTTGACGATTTGTCATTTTCACAAGTATAATTCCCGCGCTAATTTGGCAGGAGGCCACAAATGACTCAGTTTTTGCAAATCGGTTTGATTATAACGTCCGTCGCACTCATCGTCAGCGTCATCTTGCAGAGCAAGGGCGCGGGACTGGGCGGGTTGACGGGCGCGGATACGGGCAGTGTCTTCACCGCACGCCGCGGTATCGAGCGCACCCTCTTCTGGGTGACGATTGCCTTGAGCGTCCTGTTCTTCGCGCTCGCGATCGCGCTCATCTTTTACGTCTGATCGGCTGATCTGATCGAAGGGCCTGGCTGGCTGTGGATTCGCCTCCGGCCGGCCTTTCTTTTTTTTATGCTGATGAAACGTCTTCGCTGGCAGATTTTGGTGGTGGTGGTTACGCTGGTACTGGTTGGAGTTTTGCTCCTCAGCCAAGGCCCGGTTATCGCTCCGATTCTTCCGCAGGCCGCCAGTGGCGGCGTCTACACCGAGGGATTGGTCGGTGCGATGGGACGCCTCAACCCCCTGCTCGATTGGAATAACCCTGCCGACCGCGATGTGGACCGTCTCATCTACAGCGGCGTGATGCGCTTCGATGCGCGCGGCATGCCCGAGCCCGACCTGGCCGAATCGTGGGGGACAACCGCCGACGGCACCGTCTACAATTTCAGCCTGCGTCCCAACGCGGCCTGGCATGACGGGACGCCCGTCACCAGCGACGACATCATCTTCACTATCGAGTTGATGAAAAGCCCCGCCTCGTTCTACCCGGCGGACGTGAAGGAACTCTGGTCGAAGGTGGAGATCATCCGCCTGAATGAAAAGGCTCTGCAATTCAAAATCCCAGAGCCCTACGCCCCGTTTCTGGATTACATGACTTTTGGCGTCCTTCCCAAACACCTGTTGGAAGGCGTTCCGCTCGACCAGATCCTGAACGCGGATTTCAACCTGAAACCCGTTGGAACTGGCCCGTTCAAATTTGACCACCTGCTGATCGACAACGGTCAGATCGTTGGCGTGGCGCTGGTCCGCAATGAACAGTATCATCTCCAGAAGCCGTTCATCGAGCAGGTCATTTTCAAATATTACGCCACCTCCGCAGACACGCTGGACGCGTTCCAGGCGGGCGAAGTGGCGGGCGTCAGCCGCCTCACCGACGATATTCTGCCGCAGGCGCTGGAAGAACCGAACCTGTCCATCTACACCAGCCGCCTCCCGCAGATGGGATTTGTGCTGTTCAACCTGAACAATCCCGAGGTCGCGTTCCTGCAGGAGGCCAAACTCCGCCGCGCGCTCATGCTCGGTCTGAACCGTCAGCGCTTGATCGACGCCTTCATGGCAGGACAGGCCATCCCGCTGGATAGTCCCATCCTGCCCGGTTCGTGGGCGCATTACGATGGCGTGGAAAAAATTCCCTATGACGCGGACATGGCGATTGCCCTCCTCAAGGAACTGGGATACACGCTTCCCGCGGACGGGGGGGCGGTGCGCGTCGACAAGGACGGCAAACCGCTGGCGTTCAGCCTCGTCCATCCCGATGACGATGTCCATACGAAGATGGCGCAGTCCATTCAGGAAAATTGGGCCAGGATCGGCGTTCAGGTGAATTTGATCCCCGTCCCATACGCGAGTTTGCAGACCGATTATCTCGCCAAGCGCGCCTACCAGGCCGCCCTCGTGGAACTGGCCCTGCCGCGCACGCCCGACCCGGACCCGTACCCGTTCTGGCACCAGGCCGAGGCCACGGGCGGACAGAACTACTCGCAATGGGACAATCGCTCCGCGAGCGAATATCTCGAACAGGCGCGCGTCACCACCGATTTCGGCCTGCGCGCCCGTCTCTATCGCAACTTCCAGGTGATCTTCGCGCGCGAACTGCCGTCCCTGCCGTTGTATGTGCCCGTCTATTCGTACGGTGTCAACAACACGGTTCAGGGCGTGCAGATGCCGCCGCTTTACGATACCAGTGACCGTTTCCTGCTCATCCCGCAGTGGTATCTTGTCACCCGCCGCGCCCTCGAGCAGACGCCCACCCCAGCGCCGTAACCATGAACTCTCCCGAAAAGGACAAGGCTTTTTTTCAAGCGGGTCTCCAGCAACTGGAGGAATATCTGCTTTCGAAAGAGTTGTACTGGGCGAGTTCCGTCCACACCACCGATTTCACGCAGATGACGCTGGGCGCCATGCTCCTCGTCCGCGAGAGACTGAAAGGCTGGAGAACGCCCGGCCTGGCGGAACTGTCAATGCAGATGGACGCGGTCCGCTTGAAGTGGCGATCGGCCTGGGACGAGAAGGCCCGCCGCGAGGTCCGCGCGCGAGGCGAACTGTGGAAGAATTTTCTCGTGGAGGCGCGGCATTATCCCGTCGAGGCGGCCCGTCAATATCCGTATGAAGTCCGATTGCGCGCCATCCTGACCCTTTTGCTGGATGATATTCGCGAGACCCCAGCCGATTGGCTGACTTCGCTCGATGCAGAGTTGCGCCGCATTTTGAAGGGCGACGCGTTCGTTTGGGACCCGTCGCTTGCATGGAATTTTCCGAAGGAATCATTTTGGTTTTTGTACGGCACGCTCACACAGGAGAAATGACATGACCGACGCTCGAGAAATTGCCCTGAATTATGCCCACCAGAACCGCGACCGTTTTCTGGCCGATCTGAAGGATGTGCTGACAATCCCGTCCATTTCCACTGCCGCAGAATATAAACCCGAGGTGTTGCGCGCCGCTTTGTGGGTGGCCGACCACCTGCGCGGGCTTGGCATGGATAACGTGGAAGTGATGCCCACCGGCGGACATCCCGTTGTGTATGGCGAGTGGCTCAAACGCGCCGACGCGCCGACGGTTCTCGTCTACGGACATTATGACGTTCAGCCGCCCGAACCGATGGAACTGTGGCAGACGCCTCCCTTTGAACCTGTGGTGCGCGGCGACCATCTCTTTGGCCGCGGCGCCTCCGACATGAAGGGACAGGTGATCGCCGCGTTCTCCGCGATCGAATCCGCCTTGAAGACGGGACAGATGCCCGTCAACATCAAGTTCATGATCGAGGGCGAGGAGGAGATCGGCTCCGAGAATCTCGGCAATTTCATCAAAGCCAACGCGAAGAAATTGAAAGCGGATATTTGTCTCAACCCCGACGCGGGCATGATCGGCGCGGAGTATCCGACCATCACCTATGGCCTGCGCGGACTGGCCTATATGGAATTGCGCGTTTACGGCCCGAACAAGGACCTGCACTCCGGCCTGTTCGGCGGGACGGTCCATAACCCCGCGCAGGCGCTGGTGGAACTGGCGGCGGGCATGCACGACAAGAACGGCCGCGTCACCCTGCCTGGTTTTTACAAGAAGGTCCGCAGGTTGACCGAGGAGGAACGCAAGGCATTCAAACGCCTGCCGACCAACGCCAGATTCTATCTCGAACAGACGGGCGTCCCCAAATTGTGGGGCGAGCCCGAGTACACCCCAGCCGAGCGCGTCGGCGGACGCCCCACGCTGGAGGTCAACGGCCTGCTCTCGGGTTGGACAGGCGAGGGGAGCAAGACTGTCCTGCCCGCGTACGCGATGGCGAAGATCTCCTGCCGCCTCGTCCCCGACCAGACGCCCGAAGAGACGTTCAAGCAGATGCAGGCTTACCTGAAAGCCAAAGCGCCCAAGGACATCCGCTGGGAACTCATCAGCCTGCACGATTCTGGCGCGGCCATCACCGATCTGAAGAGCGCGGGCGTGAAAGCCATGGCCGACGGTCTGCATGCGGTGTGGGGCACGCGTCCGCTCTTCCGCCGCGAGGGCGGCTCGATCGGCGCGGTCGTCCAGTTGCAGGAATACGCGGGCGTCGAATCCGTCCTCACTGGTTTTGGCCTGCCCGAAGACAACATCCACTCGCCGAATGAATGTCTGCACCTGCCCACCTGGTACAAGGGCATCGACTCGCTCGTTCACTTTTTGTTCAATATGAAAAAGTAGACACGTACATACGTGGGCACGTACACACGTAGACACGTA
>DYKX01000070.1:0-6557 GCA_020722375.1 Anaerolinea thermophila | reverse complement strand
ACACGTAGACACGTACACACGTAGACACGTACACACGGATTACAGGTAAACACAAATGGAAGATCGTATTATTACTTACGGCGGACAGGCGGTCATTGAGGGCGTGCTCATGCGCGGACAGAAGGCATTTGCCGTCGCCATGCGCGCCCCCGATGGGAATGTCGTTGTCCACACGGAGCCGCTCGCCAAAGTATACCGTTCGGGCATCACCAAGATCCCCTTTTTGCGCGGGGTGATTCTGTTGTGGGATGCCCTCGGACTGGGGATGCGCGCTCTCACCCTCTCTGCCAACACCCAAACGGGCGAGGACGAAAAACTGGAGGGAGCGCCTCTCTACCTGACCCTGGGCCTGTCTCTCGCCTTCAGCATTGGACTCTTCTTTTTACTTCCCGCGGCCATCGGCGGCTGGGTGGAGGGACTCCTCGTCCCTGCAGGAGGCGGAGGCGTCCTGCCCGCGCCCGCGTTGAACGTGGCCGCGTCCACATCGGGACTGTGGCTCGGCAACCTGATCGAAGGCATCCTCAAACTTGCTCTCCTGATCGGCTACATCTGGGGGATCGGCTTCATGCCCGATGTCAAGCGTCTCTTTGGCTATCACGGCGCGGAGCACAAGACCATCAATGCCTACGAAGCGGGCGCCGAGTTGACTCCCGAGTCGGTGGCGAAATTCCCGCTCGAACACACGCGTTGCGGCACAGCCTTCCTCCTGACGCTTGTTTTGCTGTCCATTCTGGTGTTCACCGTTCTCGGTCCCTTGCCGATGCTGTGGAGACTGGTCAGCCGCGTCCTGCTCATCCCCGTGCTGGCGGGCCTCGCGGTCGAATACATCCGCTGGACGGCGAACCACCTCGACAGCCGATTTGTCCAGTGGATCATCAAGCCCAACCTCGCGCTCCAAAAACTGACGACCCGCGAACCCGACGCGAAAATGCTCGAAGTTGCGATTGCCTCGTTCAATGCGATGCGTGAGGCGGAAAAGCAGTAATCGGGGACATGAAATCAAGATCCCGCAAGGTTTTCCTGCCAGTGGTCCTGCTGTTTGTTATCGGCCTTTGCGTCGGCGCGCCCATCCTCTATCTGCATGGACGCCCCGCGCCCATTCCCGTCAAGCAGACACTGCGCGATGGTGTGGAATACCAGCGTATCGTCCGTGTTTTGCCGCGGCCGATGGTCATCCACGTGCTGAAGGTCAATATGAAAGCCAAGGGGTTGAAAATCGTCATCACGCCTCCTGATAATCCGACCAGCGACAAGCCATTGAATGCGCGTACGACATCCCAGTTCCTGGAAGAATTCGATCTGGATATTGCCATCAACGGCGACGGATTCTCGCCCTGGTGGTCGCGCGGCCCTGCGGACTATTATCCGCACGCGGGCAACCCCGTGACCCCACGCGGCGAAGCCGCCTCCCGCGGGACCGTCTATGGGCGCGAACCCGAGGAGCCTTTTCCCACCCTCTACATTTCCCAGAAGAACACCCTCTCCTTCGACGCGCCCAACCGAACCTACGACGCCATCTCGGGGGAAACGCGTATTGTACAAGGCGGTTCCCCTGTGGAAGTCGCCAACACCGAAGTCCACCCGCGGACAGCCATCGGCTATTCCAAAAACGGGAAATTTCTCTACCTTGTCGTTGTGGACGGACGCCAGCCGTTCTACAGTCAGGGCATGACGCTCGAAGAACTTGCCAATCTGATGATTGACCTCGGCGCGCACGACGCAATGAGTTTGGATGGCGGCGGTTCCTCCACAATGGTCATCCGCGGCGGGGACGGGAATCCGCGCCTCCTCAACTCTCCCATTGACCTGTACATCCCTGGCCGCGAACGCGCGGTGGCAAATCACTTTGGAATCTATTTCAAAAAATAGAATCAGAACGCGATTTCTGCGATCTGCTCGAAGTTGATGTCAAATGTCTCGTGGACTTCCGCCTCCGCCTCGGCGTCTTTCCAGTCTCCCGCGCCGACTCCGCGATTGCAGCAGGAGCGATATGCGCAGAAGCGGCATTTGCCTTCGTCGCCCGTCAACTCGAATGTTTCGAGCGAACTGATCTCGTCCACCAATTTTTCGAGCATCGCTTCATCGCGTTTGAAGAGGGACGCGTCGTAGTGGAAGGTGGATGGCTCGGAGGGAAAGTCCGCGTACCAGTAGATCATCTGGATGGACTCGGGCGCGAAGGGCTGGCCGCTGTTGAGGTGACTCCCCGCGTGTGCCAACAGGTAGCGATAAACCTTCGTCTGCATGCGGATCGCCATCCACTCGTCTTTGGGGCGCTTGTGGTAGGTCTTCCAATCGTAGATGGTGGCGCGGCCGTCGCGGACGGCGATCAGGTCGAATTTGGCGAGCAGGCGGTGATTCCGAATCGGGGCGGAGAGAACCGCTTCGGGGTGGAGAGAACCGAGGTCCGAGGGGGAGGAAAATGTCTGGGCAAAATTGTCCCACCAGCGGGATAAATCGGGCGAGGCCGCGAGTTTGGACAATTTTTCTGCGGGCAGACCCAGCAGGAATTGTTGGGCGAGGCGGTGGAAGAAGTTGCCGTCGGCCATGCGGCGTTCGTTCTCGGCCACGGGTTCCGCTTCCACGGCAGGCCAGTCCAGTTTTTCGATGTAGCGCAACTCGAAGCGGCGCGGACAATCAAAATAGTCCTGCAGGGACGATTGCGAAAAAGTGAAGGGCGCGGAAAGTTTGTTCATCGTTTTCGTAACTGTACCACAAGCAGGCCGACAACGCGGAGTTTTAGTTTTCCGCGCTGCGTCAAGCGTTCTGTTGCATTCAGGGAGAAGAACGGTCTCGGGGATGTCCGAGACCGTTTTGGTTTAGAGTTCTTCAATCCAGTGCACCCAGTTCAGTTTCAAATCTTTGTGGCATCGATTGTAAAGCCGTTCATCTGCCGTCCAAAAATCCACGACCAATTTTTCGGCCAGTGCAAGATAAAACGCGTCGTAAGCCTTGGATTGACCAAGTTTGCCAGCCAATTCCAGGGCGCGCAGACTTAACTCTTCATCTTCATCCATAATCTCGACGCGCAAGCCGTGGATTGTCCGCAGGATATTTTCAGCTTGGTCGAGGGTAATTGCCTTCTGGTAAACCGAAAAACGAATGGTAGAAGTGGTTTCACTCATCCACAACCGAGGCGCACAGGGAGTGATCTGTTCATGGTCAACTTTTTCCCAGAATCGTTCCAGCGAGTCTGTGATAGCCGTTACTGTGTTGATGGCAATGTTAGCGTCTATGACCCAGTAATTCATTGACCCTCTCCTCGCGAATCCGTTCCAATATCTCTACGGAATCCATGATTGGTTTTCCTTTGCGGCGTTTTCGGATTTCAGCGCTGATGGCTCTGGCATGTTCCAACGCCAGTCTTCTCTCGCGTTGCTGGCTATTATCCTCCCTCAATCCAGCCGTGATGTACTCGCGCACCAAATCGCTGACGCTTCGATTTTTCTGCCGCGCCAGTTTTTCCAGCGCATCGCGCTGACGTTGTTCCAGCAACAGGTTGACTCGCTGTAAATTTTGCATGGGAACTCCTTGTAGCGGCATTATACACACCCACATGCGCATGCGTCAACCAAAACGGTCTCGGAGACAGGATGCCCAAGGCCGTTTTTTATATCAACAAGAGATCGGGGCAGTGTTTGTTTTCATTCATCAACAAACAGCCTCTTGAAAACGGAAACCGAGATGATGGTTGTATCGGTCAACTTTTTCATTGCGCTAAAATCGCCGTCGCCTGTGATCATAAAATCCGCACGGGACACCAGCGCGCAGGCAAGGAACATGGCGTCTTTTTGGTCGCGCGGAAAATCAACGTCAATGTCCACTTCGATGGGACTGGTCAGGTTTGTGATGATTCGTTCCCAGCGTTCCAGTTTTTCTGTGGGGAGATTGAATTTTTCCCGGTGAAGCACCTCGCGATATTCGGCAAGGATTTCTTCCGAGACCACCCAATCCCAGTCATCTTGAACGGCAATCCAAAGCACAACCGCCTCGGGGGACTTATCCCTCCAGGCGGCTGAGAGCAATACGCTGGTATCAATGACGACTTTCATTTTGATTTGGAGGCGCGATACGCGGCGATTTCGGCGGCGATATCCTCTTCGGTAATAGTCTTCGCCTGCGGCAGGGATTGGATTTCCTTGAATAGCGCTTTCAATTCCTTTGCCAACACGCTACGATCCTTTTCCTCGTTTCGGATGATCACTTCAACTTTTGCGCCCGCGCGAAATGGCAGGCCTTTGATGGATAATTGTCCATCTTTTGAAACAGTGGTTCGGACACGAAATGTTTCCATTGTTTATGCTCCGCAGGAATTATACATCCCTTCCCTCCCACCATCCCATCAACGCCTCCAATGCCAAATTCGGCGTAGACTCTCCCTTGCGCCCTGTATTCCATGTCACGATCAGATCGCGTTTCGCGCGCGTAATCCCCACATACAACAGGCGCAGACGTTCGCGCGCGTAATCTTCGCGGGCCGAGAGCGTGGCGGTGCCTTCCTCGTACCAGTTAAATTCGTCCGACCCAAGCGCGGCCTTCAATTGCGCCAGCGCTTCGGCCTCCAGATTCAACTTGCCCCTCACGAACCACTTCTCCGAAATAAAATTATCGTACGCCTGCAACGACGGGAAATCATAATTGTTCACGCTCATCAAATAGACGCGGTCCCACTCCAGCCCCTTGGCCTTGTGCATCGTCGTCACCACCACCACCCCGCGGTGCGCGTTCGGATCGAAGCCAGAGTCGTCCGACGAGAAGCCGATGAAGCGCCGTTCGTTGCGGGCGATGACTCCCAACTCGGCGGTCAACTCGGGCAGGCGCCACTCGCTGTGATCGTCCGCGGTCTGACGCAGCACCAGCGCGAGTTTGTGCGCCAGCGCCAGGTCCGCCGCGTCGGTGAACAGTTCCTGCGCGAGGGTCAGGAGCAACTGGTCAATGGGAAGTGTGACCGCGCCCAGCCAGCGGTTGACGCCGACTCGAAACGCGTCCAACTCGGCGATGACGGACTCCGCTTCCGACTCCCCCAAAGCGGACAGCCAATCAGAATCGGGACGCGGCGCCGTGAACGCTTCCGTCTCCCCGACCTTGCGGAGGAGTTCGCTGACGCGAGAATACATTGCCGTCATTGCGAGACGGTGTTCTTCCGTTTCGTCTGTCATTGCGAGGAGGCGTTCGTCTGACGAAGCAATCTCCTCGCCTGGGTGGGGATTGCTTCGCTCCGCTCGCAATGACGGGTCATCGGGAGCGGATTGCTTCGTCCCTCGCAATGACGATTCGCGCCAATCCCGCCTCCACACCTGATACGCCCGTGCCAATTTCGTCGGGGACGAGGGGTCGGACAGGAAACTGAGCACATTTCCCAACGCGCCTGCGGTGAGACGGGTCTGGTCGGTGCTGTTGAGGAATTCCACGAAGTCGATCTTCTGCGCCTTGAGCGCGTTGATCACGTCCGTGCCGCGCAGGTTGCGCGGGACGAGTACGGCCACTGTCCAATCCTGGTGAGTGGGGAGCCAGTGTTTGAGCGAGTTGACGACTGCCGTCACTTCTTCTTCGGGGGAGAATTTGTTGGGGATGAAGCGAATCCCCTCGGGGTCTGCGGGCGGATTCGGTTGCGGGTCGTCGGGCGCGGCGGCCTGGATGTGGGGAACGCCCAGGGCATCGCGCACGGCGGGGGCGGGGTGCGAAGCGTTCGTCCAGTCGATCAGATAATTTGCCACGTCAATGATGTGTTGTTGCGAGCGTCCGCTGACGGGGAGTTCCTGTTTGACGTCTGCTTCGTGGGCGATGAAGTCGCGCAGGAGTTTGGGGTCGGCGGTGGTGAACGTCTCGAAGATGGCCTGGTTCGGGTCGCCGACGCGCACCCAGTTCGTGGCGAGCAGGCGCAGAATTTTTTCCTGAATGTCGCTCGAGTCCTGGGCTTCGTCTTCGAGGATGTAAGGGAAGCGATATTGCAGGCGGGCGAGGTACTCGGCGTCGGATTGGAGGATGCGGTGGGCGTACATGATGAGGTCGTCGAAGTCCACCGCGCCGCGGTAACGCAGGGCTTGCTGATATTTGTCGTAGATCCACCAGCCCATCTCGGCGAGGGGGAGGGGGGCGGGAGCGTTATCGAGTTTGTAGCGCAGGTCATCGGGCGTGAGCGCGTAATTTTTGCAGGTGCGGATGAAGGCCAGTCCGAGGCTGTGGACGAGGTCGGGCAGATGCTGACGGCGCACCCAATCGCGTTTGGATGTGTCCATCTCGGGATCGAAATAATCGTCGAGGGCATTCGGGAAGGTCGAGAGCCAGGCATTCGCGGCCTCCCTGCGGATGAACTCGGACTCGCGCTCATCCACGATCTGGAAGCGATCTTCCAACCCCGTCAGCGAGGGTTTCTCGCGAACGATGTCGTGCGCCAGTCCGTGCAGCGTGCGGACGCGGTAGCCGAGATGCGGAATCAGCCCGCGCGCTTCCACCATCTGACTAATGCGCGCCGAGAAGTTGTCCACCGCCGAGTTGACGAGCGTGACGATGAGCACGTCCTGATCCGTCTCGAGCGCGCCGCTGGAGATGATTTGCGC
>DYKX01000069.1 GCA_020722375.1 Anaerolinea thermophila | reverse complement strand
GGACCGACTGCGGCAGTTCGGCCTGGTTCATCATCTGGCCGACGAAAACGCGGTAGCCCTCCTCGGTGGGGACGCGGCCCGCGGAGGTGTGCGGCTGGCGCAGGTAACCCATCTCGGTCAGCGCGGCCATCTCGTTGCGGATGGTGGCCGGGCTGAGGGCGAGGTGATAGCGTTCCACCAGCCGCTTCGAGCCGACGGGTTGGGCGGTCTCGATGTAGTCGCGGATGATAAGGAGGAGCAGGTTCTGCTGACGTTCAGAGAGGTTGGGCATAGTGTTTCTCAGAAACCAGGCTTCTCTATAACCCCGAAGCAAAGCGGAGCGGGGTGAAGAAACCTGGTATCGCTTCTCTTTTAGCACTCAAAGAGAGAGAGTGCCAATCAAGCGGGCACAATGATAACAGCGGGAGGAAGTCAAGTCAATAAGAGGAGTGTAAGATTTAAAAATTGACAGTCACCTGCGAGGTGACTGTCAATAGTCTGAGTGAAAAACTGGCTATGGGGAAGAGACAGGTCGCCATGCAGGGTCAAAATCGGCGCCGGGATCCATCGTGAGGCGAGTGACAGTTCCGCCGTCGAGGGTCATCATATAGATGTCGCGGTTATTGTCTGCGAGGGTCTCGAAGATCAGCCAGAATCCATCGGGAGAGAACTCCACGTTTTCGATGGGCGTGGGACCGATATTGAGGCGCGAACCGTCATCGAGTTCGCGCTCTTCCATGACGAATTGCATCAGCCAGATGGTGGACGGGCCGATACTGCGCTGGCTGAACAGGATGGACTTCCCATCAGGCGCCCAGGCAGGATAGAGATCGTAATATTCGCCCCCGCTATAGACCAGTTGTGTCTGTCCCTTGCCGGTGTCCGTCATGGACCAGATCTCGTACACGTTGAATTTCTTGACCACATACAGAATCTGGTTGTTGAAAGGTGACCAGACCGGATTGCGCGATTCCATGAAGACGCCGGTGGATTCGACCAGGGGCGTCACTTCGGAGGTGGCGACATCAAAGATAAAAATGGATGGACGCCCGGTGTGCCAGGAGGAAAATGCGATTCGAGTTCCATCGGGAGACCAGGCCGCGTCAAAATCACCGCCCGGTTCGGCGAGGAGAGGCGCAAGGTTGCTGCCGTCTGCATCGACAATGTAGAGCGTAGAATCGTTGAACTTGGCATCGCGGCTTGCGCAGGGAGAGGTGAAGACCAGGCGCTTCCCATCCGGGGACCATGCCGGCTGACAGGCGCCATCCGGCATGTTCGTGATGACAACCGGATCGCCATTGTCAATGGTACCAATGTAAATCTGCGGGATGCCCGAACGGTCGGATGCAAAGGCGAATTGTCCAAACCCGCCGCCTCTTGGGGTGGGCGCAGGCGTGAACGTGAACGTCGGCGTGGGAGTGAAATCAGGCGTGGCCGTTGCGGAGGGCGTGAAGGTGGCCGTCGGTTCATTCGTGACCGTGGGAGTGGCATCCGTCAGCTCGGTGGGAGGCAGGCTTTCGGTGGCGCGTTGTGTGACCGTCACACCGCGCAGGCTGGACATCCACGCGTCTACCTGTTCACGCGCGCCCGGCATAAAGTTCCACGTCAGGTACGCGGCCGCGATCAAAAGCACGAAAAGCAGGAAGCGCGGGAAACATCCGCTCTTGCGTTTTTTCTTTTGCGGATTGAAGGGTTTGTCTTCGCCGTTGTCTTCCGCGGGATAAGGCGGACCGCCGGCAGGCGGACGAGACTTCGGCTTGTCGGGAGGCGGCGTTTCACCCTCCGCTTCGGGCGGGGGAGGCGTGACGACATAATTGCCGGTCAACTGCTGGGTCTTCGATTTGGAGGCCAGCAGGGCGCGCTGGAATTCATCCGCCGTTTGATAACGCTCGGCTGGGTCAATGGCCATGGCCTTTTCGATGGCCGCGGCGAGGCGCTTGGACACTTTTGGATTGCGTTTGCGAAGCGGCGTTAATTGCGCGTTGTCCATGGCGCGCGCCAACCCGTCTTCGGGGATGACGCCGGTCAACGCGGCGTAGAGGGTCGCGCCGAGGGAGTAAATGTCGGTACGGGGATCGGTGCGCGCCGTTCCGTATTGTTCGGGAGGCGAATAGCCGGGCGTCATGGCGCGCGCGCCCGTGGTGGTGGCCTGACTGCCCTGCACCACCTTGGCGAGTCCGAAATCCACGAGGAAGATGTGACCGTCGGGCGTGATCTTGACGTTGCCCGGTTTCAGATCGCGGTGCAAAATGGGAGGCTTGCGCGAGTGCAGGTACGAGAGCGCGTCGCACATGGCCGCGCCGATGGAGATGACCTCATCTTCGCCGATCGTGCCCACGCGTTCCATGCGCTGGCGCAAATCCTCTCCCTCGATGTAATCCATCACCAGATACTGTCCCTGCTCGCCGACCACAAAATGGTCGGAGACGCGCGGCAGGTTGGGATGACGCAGGTTGGCGAGGATGACCGCCTCCAGTCGGAACTGACGCGAGTATTCGTCGGTGGTGAAGAGGTTTTCCTTCAGGGCGATGTCCACGCCCAGGTTCTCATCCACTGCGCGATAGACCGATCCCATGCCGCCCTGGCCGAGGATCTCAACAATGCGATAACGTTTATGGAGAAGTGTGCCGCGTTCAAGTGTCATGGTTGGTTTTGGCCCTAAGTGTGGCGATTATATCAGAGCCGCCCCTGCCTGTTGGGGGTGTCAGCAAGTTGCAACTTTGCAAATAGCCACGGCGCGCCCGCGGACACCCACGCGCCGACCAGTGTGTAACGGATGTAACGAAAGACCAGTGCGACCAGATCCTCGCCATCGGGGAAGACGAGTTTCAGACCGAGATAAAAGACGGCGACTCCCACCAGCCCGACCGCGTAACGCAACGCCCGCTTCCACGCGGGACCTGAAGTGTGGAACCCGCCTCGAGGGGCCAGCCATGCCACCCCGGCGAAGAGACCGAACAACGTCCCCATGGCAGTGACCATGCCCGCCATCGAAAACGGATTGGGCGTGTCGCTGCCATCGCGCGTGGCGTTGGCAATCCACTCCGCGGGGAGCACGAAATCGCGCGAGAGAAAAACGATCAACGCCGCGAGCAGAATCATCCCAATGGACACCGCGAAGGCCAGCAGGATCTGATTCAGCATGGTCAGTTTTTTCACCCGCGCCGCGATGGGATCCCAATATTTAATGAAAGCCCAAAGCGTCAGTCCGCCCAACAACCAGCCGGCCAACACATCATGCAAAAAGTGGACGCCGAGGTAGATGCGCGAGAGGCCGATGAGCAGGACAACCGTCGCCGCGGCAACCCAGGCCCAGGTCCGCTTGAGACCGTCCGCCGCGATGCCCCACACGCCCGCCGCGATCTGCGAGTGTCCCGAAGGAACGCCAAATCCCGTCTCGGAGGCCAATCCTTTCACGTCTGCGCTCACCCAATATGGACGCGGCCCGTGGATGGCCATCTTAAAGAGGGCGTTGAGTCCATTGCTCACGAGGAGCATCACACCGATGCGCAGGCCAAGCGCCGCATCGAGACACCAATACACAAGCGGCAGCGCAATGAGGAAAAAATCCTCGGAACCGAGGAAGGAAAAGAACTTCATGGGGCCGGCGAGCCAGTCGCCCAGTCCTTGAAAGGCGGCATTAACCGCCAGGAGGGAGGAGAGGAAACCATCCATGAGAACTCCTTTTAGATTTGACGGGGATGTGTCTCCATTGTACACTCAGGTCATGGAAAAGTCACCATCCCGCTGGTGGGACCCATCTTCCGCCGCTTTATTCATATTGATCATCCTGATCTCGGTCTGGCGGCTGACTATCACCGATTGGACGGACAACCTCGGTTACATCATCAATCTGGCCTCCGTCGCCGCGCTCGTGGGATTGGCGCTCGGCGCAAGCCGCTTCGAGAAACGCGGCGTGCGCTGGCTGGCGCTGGGATACACACTCGTCTTCATCCCGCGGCAGTTGATTGCGTTCTACGATAACGAGATTTACATCGGGGAACGGCTCGTGAGCGTGGGCGGACGCCTGCTGGTTTCCATCGGCGAGTTCATAGCCGATAAACCCGTGAAAGACCCGCTGTTCTTCATTGCATTGATGGGAATCCTGTACTGGGCCATTGCGCTGTTCTCCGGCTATCAACTCGCGCGCCACAACAACACGCTGGCGGCCATCCTGCCTGCGGGGTTGACGATGCTCGTCATCCACCAGTTCGACAAGGGCCCAGCGGACCGACTCTGGATCATCGCCCTGTTCCTCGTAGCCGCGCTGACGTTGATCGGACGCGGCAAATATCTGCGCGACCGAATCGGCTGGGCGAAACGCCGCGTCCAACTCGCGCCCGAAACGGGTCCCGACCTGAGCATGGGCGCGCTGGTCGGCGCGGCCGCGTTGATCCTGCTGGCCTGGAGCCTGCCGCTCGACCTGACGGGCGCGCCCGCGCTGGAACAGAAATGGCAGGACTTCACCCAACCCTGGCGCGCCACGCGTGACCGTTTAGGCCGCGCCTTCGACGCGCTCGAAGGAGAGGACGCGGCCGAACGAGCCGAATCCTTCCGCAGTTCCATGTCACTGGGGAGCCGCGCCGCACAGGGAGACGCGACCATCTTCAAGGTCATCGCGCCGCCCGAAGCGACCGAGTTGCCGCGCCTGTATTGGCGCGCCCGCGTCTACGACCGCTACGAAAATGGACTCTGGTCCGCATCGACCGCGGCCACCGGAGAATTTTCTCCCGAAGATGACGAACTCTCCATCCCCGACCTGGCGGGACGGACCGAATTCGAATTCACCGTCACCTCGTTCACACAGCATCAAGCGATACTCAGTCTGCCCGCACAACCGGTCTGGATCAGCCGCCCGGCAGATGTGGTCGCCTTTCCGCTTCCAGACGGGACGCGGGACTTGCTCTTCCTCCAGTCCTTTCCCTTCCTCGAACCCGGCGAGACCTTCCGCGTGCGCGCCGCCATGGCGAACCCGTCCATTCAGGAATTGCGCGCGGCAGGAACGGACTATCCCGAATGGGTGACGGCGCGCTACCTGCAATTACCCGAGGACTTCTCGCCGCGCGTCCGCGACTATGCCTCACAGATCACCTTCGGGTTGACCAATCCCTACGACATCACACAAACCGTCACCACCGTCCTGCGCGCCCAGATCACCTACGAGCCCAACCTCACCCTGCCCGCCGCAGGGACAGACCTGATCGAATGGTTCCTCTTCGAAGGCAAACAGGGCTACTGCAATTATTACGCCACCTCCGAAGTGCTCATGCTCCGTTCGCTGGGCGTCCCCGCCCGCATGGCGGTGGGATACGCCCAGGGAGAAGTGACCGAAGGCGTTCAACGTCCCGGCGAAACCGAAGCCACCGCGCGCGAATACAGCATCTACCGCAAACACACGCACGCCTGGCCGGAGGTCTACTTCCCCGGCACCGGCTGGGTGGAATTCGAACCGACGGGCAACCAGTCGCCGCTGATCCGACCGGCCACGCCTCACGCGGGACTTCAGCCGGTCCCCGCCCTCCCGACGGAGGCGCCGGGCGAAGCGCCGCCTCCCATTCTCCCTGCCGAAGAGGACGCTTCCTCCTCCGAACCCGCGCCGCTGACTCCGCAACAGGCCTTCTGGATGTGGGCCGCGTCCATCCTGACCCTCGCGGTTGGCATCTATTTCTTCAACCGCCAATTCGGGTTGACAACGCGCGCCGCGGAATACGTCCTGTCCGCAGTGGAAAGGCGCGGGGAGCGCGGCCCGGTCTGGGTCAGGAATGCGGCGTTGTTCGTGCTGGCAGACCCGTTCGAGCGCGCCTTCCACTCCGTCAACTTAAATCTGCGCTGGATGGGACAGTCCCCCGCGCCGCATCTCACCCCCGCAGAACGCGCCAGAGCATTGCGAGAAATCATGCCCGAGGCATCGGATGAAATAAATATTCTAATGGGGGCATACCACGCCTCGCACTACGCGCCGCGCGGCGGCGACATTCGCGCGGCGCGGCATGCCAGCCGAAAACTTTTTTGGCGCGGAATACGTGCGTTCATAGACCGCCTGGGATGATAAAATAACGCAAACTCCAGGAACCCGATGGCTTTCGAAAAGACCCGCCCCGCCGCCCTTGCTGAACAGATGACTGCCCTGCGCAGTGTGGTGAAAAAAACGCGCGCCGCATTGCAGGCCTCGCGTTTTGAATTTCCCAGCGGCACCCTGGATGGCCTTTCCCAGGTGGACAGCGACCTCGACCGCCTGACCAAACTCATCGCCAGCACCGAGGCGCAATTCCGTCACACCCTCGCGCTGATCGAGATCGGGCAGGTGGTCAACTCCACGCTCGAACTCGACGAAGTGCTGCGCATTGTGATGGACAACATCGTGGGGCTTTCGCGCGCCGAACGCGGCTTCCTCATGTTGAAGGATGAAAACGGAAATTTTGTAGCGAACGTGGCGCGCAACTGGGAAAAAGAATCGATCAACTCCGCCGAGATGGCCATCAGCCGCACCGTCATCCAAAAAGTAGTCGAAACGGGCGAAGCCATCCTCACCACCAACGCGCAGGAAGACCCGCGCCTGAGCGGGCAGAAAAGCATCATCGCCTTCAACCTGCGCTCCATTTTGTGCGTCCCGCTCAAGGTCAAGAACGAACTGATCGGCGTCATCTACGCGGACAACCGCATCCGTTCGGGAATCTTCACCGAGACGGAACGCGACCTCCTGTCCGCGTTCGCGAACCAGGCCGCGGTCGCCATTGACAACGCGCGGCTGTTCTCGTCTCTTAAAAAGACTCTGGCCGAAGTGACCGCCCTCAAAAACCTGATGGAAAATGTTTTTGCGTCCATCACCAGCGGCGTCATCACGATGGATGTGCAGGAGCAGGTGACGCTCGCCAACCGCGCCGCCGAGCAGATTCTGGGACAAACCGCGCAGGACATCCTCGGTCATCGCGTGGACGATGTGCTGGCTCCCGTTTCGGACGCGCTCCGCCCGCATCTGGCCTCCGTCCGCCAAAAGGACGCGGCCGTGATGGACCTGGAATTCAGCCCCATCCTGCCCTCGCGCGGCAACGTGGACTGGCGCTTCAACCTTTCCCCGCTGAAAGACGACGCGCAAAAAACGCAGGGCATCGCCATCGTGTTGGACGACCTGACCGAGCGCAAACGTCTCGAAGCGCAGCGCAAACTCTTCGAGCGTATGGTCTCGCCGGCGGTCATCAATCAACTCGACCCGAACAAACTGCAACTGGGCGGCAAGCGCGCCGACATCACGACCATCTTCGCGGACATCCGCGGTTTCACCACTTTCTCCGAAAAACAGAAATCCCCTGAAAAATTGGTGGCGATCCTGAACCGTTATCTCGCCGCGATGGCCGAGGCCGTGCTGGCGCAGGAAGGCACCATTGACAAGTTCATGGGCGACGCGATCATGGCCTGGTTTAACGCGCCCATCCCGCAGCCCGATCACACCCTGCGCGCAGTGAAGGCCGCGCTGGCCATCCGTGCCTCGGTGGAAAACCTGTACACCGAACTTCCTGCTGAAGCGCACCTGGCCTTCGGCGCGGGCATCCATTATGGAGAGGCCGTCCTCGGTCTGATCGGCACCGAGAAGCGGCTGGAATACACCGCCATCAGTGACAGCGTCAACACCGCCAAACGAATTCAGGAAAATTCCGCCCGCAACCAGATCCTGCTCAGCAAGGATGCCTACGAGCGCGTCAAAAAGCAGGTGGAGGTCCGCCCCGTCGCGCCGATGAGCGTGAAGGGCAAGGCCCAGCCGTTGGAAGTATTTGAGGTGGTGGGGTTGGTGAAGTAAGTGATCAGTGTGGGATGGCAGGAAAGCGGGGAAAGATAAAACGTAAAGCGAAAAACGTAAAGTGCTAAAATACGAGGGATTTCCAGACATTGCAAGACGAACCCCATGAAACCCAAACACCTCCTCTTCATCCTCCTCATCTTCATCCTCCTCACCCTCGCCATCCTCGCGGCCCTCTACCTCCTCGCCGACTCCCAAAACCTCGGCAGACTCTTCCGCACGCCCACCCCGACCTCAACCAACACCTCGACACCCACCCTCACCTCCATGCCCACCCCAACCTCCACATCCACACCGACCTTCACCCCCACCGCGACCCCAACCGCTACGCAAACGCAAACCCCCACGCCCACCGCCACGAACACGCCTGTGCCTCCAACCCCAACAAAAAAAGATAGCGATGGCGGAGGAAACTGGGGCGGCGGCGGTGGAACCAAGTGACGGGTAGAATAACGCCCCTCGAAACAGAACCAATCTCCAGTCAAGAACGAAGCGACCATCCGACCATGAGACCATCAGACTAAATGACCAAACGCATCTTCATCTCCGCCGACCACGGCATGGCCATCATCTACTTCCTCCAAAGCGACGTTGTCCCGACGCTCCTCAACGCGGGCATTGACATCGTCCTCCTCACCGATGATGCCCTTGTCGAAAAACTCGCGTCACGCACTACGCAATACGCAACACGCAATACGCCAGGTCGTCTCACCACCGAAGGCCTGCGTCTGAAAGAAGCCACCCACTACGCCAACACCGTCCGCCCCCGCATCCAATGGCTGCTCGCCTACCTCCGCCGCGTCGGCGGCTCGTGGCGCATCAACACCGAAGCCATGGACAGCCACATCTGGGAAGTCTGGGTCGAGAACGGTTGGAAATTTCGCCTCGGGATTTGGATTCCCGCCGCCCTCGCCATTCTCCTCCTGCGGACATTTTCCTCCGCCCGCAATTTTCTCGTGCGGATTCAGAACCGCTTCATTCCCCGCCCGAACCTGTACGCCGATCTATTTGAGACTCACTCCCCCGACCTGGTCATCGCCTCCACCGCAGGCTGGCGGCTGGATCGTTACCTCCTGCGCGAGGCGCACGCGCGCGGCATCCCCACCATGGCCGCCATCGTCGGCTGGGACAACCCCTCCAGTTACGCCATCCGCGGCGCGCCGATGGACTACGCCACCTGCTGGTCGCAACTGCAAAAGGACGAGTTGGTCTACGGCTCCGATTGGTCTCCCGAACGCGTCCACATTGGCGGCATCCCCTCGTACGACGGTTACTTCCGCAAGGAATGGCAACTCTCGAAGGCAGACTACTTCAAACTACACGGCCTCGATCCCAAGCGCAAATTAATTTCATACGCCTGCTCCTTTGTCCATTTTGCGCCGAACTATCCCAACGTGGAAGCCCTCGCCAAACTGGTCTCCTCCGACGCGCTGGCAGAACCCTCGCAACTGTTGATCCGCCTGCATCCGAGTCACTTTCAGGACAAGCCCAAAATCTTCGCCGATGAACGTGAGCGCATCTTCGCCCTCGAACAGCAATACCCCAACGTGCACGTGGTCAAACCCGTCCCCCTGGGCGGATCGCTCGGCTACTACGGCGGCGAAGACATGGACGAGAAATCCTCCATGATGGCGCACTCCGACGTGCTGGTGACGGTCTACTCCACGATGGTGGTCGAGACCGCCGTCCACGACACGCCCATCGTCGCCGCAGTGATCGACACTCCTGGCGGCTGGAACGTCCCCAGGAAATTCTCGCTCTCCCTCAAAAAGATCGGCAACTGGCCGACCCACAAACGCTTCCGCGAAGCCAAAGCCGGCCGCGTCGCCCAAACCGAATCCGAACTCCGCGAGGTCATCAACGCCTACCTGAAAGACCCCTCCCTCGACGCCGCCGAACGCCGCAAGTTTGTAGAAGATGAAGTTACCTTCACCGATGGCACTTCTGGAAAGCGCACGGCGGAGTTTATTTTGAAGGTACTGAATAAGTAACGTCATTGCGAGCGACCGCTGGTCGAGTAGGCGGTGTTCTCCCGCCGTACCGAGACCGAGGGAACGATCGCGAAGCATCCCGCAGGGAAGCAATCCCCTCAACCACGCGGAGATTGCTTCGCTTCGCTCGCAATGAAATGACAGGTAGAATCCAACGACGTAACCTCGCAACTATGAAACCACATAACATGTTCCGCTACTACTTCTCCATCACCCTCGCTATCTGCTCGAAATGGCAATTCTCCTCTTCAAGGACAAATTAAACTGGATCAATATTGTTGGAATCCTCGTCTGTCTCGCTGGCCTGATTATGCTAAACTGGAAAAGATAATCAACACTCCAAAGGAATCTCATGAATAAGTTTATTCTCCCTGCTTTGATAGTTCTCGCTCTTCTCGCCGCCTGCGCCCCGTCCGCCACGCCGACCCCCGCCCCCGTCGCGGACGATTCGGCCATTTCCCCAGCCGTCATCACCGTGGATATGTTCTACACCTTTATCAACGCGGCCCAGTCTCCCGAAGAACTCGGCCTGCCGTGGAATATGCTGAGTCTCGAGGAACAATGCAATCCCCGCGACAATTGTGAATTGACCAACTTCACGAACACGTGGTGGGCATCCAAGGCGGTCTATAGACTCTATGGCTGCGACACCGACACTGTCGTTGTGGAAGAATTACTCTATGCCCGCGACGCCGCCCAACCAACCACGATGACCGATGCACACTTCTGGACCTTCGAATTGACCGAAAACAGCGGGCTTTTCCTGATCAACAAACGTTCCCCCATCAATGAGCCAGGCGAGGAATGTGTGCTGGCCATTGACAGGGCCGCGAACCCCTGATCTCCCGCTTCTCGGAGTTTTCCTCATTATGCTTTCCCGTTTCAAATCCGCCGCCCGCATCCTCCTCAAGGGTGACCCCAAAAAGAAAAGCCGCAATCCAATCCCCGCCAATAGTTCGGAGATTATATAACCCATGTCAACAACTATCACCTTCGCAGGCGACGAATCCGGAGACCTCAGTTTCAATTTTGGGAAGGGCGCATCACGCTATTATGTGATGGCGGTCATCGCGACCACGGAATCGCAAAAAGTACGTCAAGCCCTGGCAGATGTGAGGAAGGAATTGAATCTGCCCACCGCCTATGAATTCGGTTTTCATGGCATGTCATCCGCCGCGATACGCCAACGGGTTTTTCAAGCGCTTCGAGGCGCGGACTTTGAAGCTTGGGCATTGGTGGTGGACAAAACCACTTTATACGAGCCTCTGCGTTACATGAAAAGGCTGGATTTTTACCTGTTCTTCGTCACCGAGTTGCTTCAAGCCATTCCCGCCGAACAGCGCGAAAAAGCCACGCTCATCCTGGATGAATTTGGCGGTGAGCCTGATTTGCCGTTGGAATTTCGCCGCTATATGAAGCGACGCAACATCCCGCGTCATTTCGCCCGCGTGCTGACCAAACGCTCCAAAAGCGAGCCGCTCATTCAGGTCGCGGACCTCATTGCCGGTTCCGTCTTGCGGCGGGACGCTCATCGTGACTCGGAAGCCTTTGACATGATCAGAGCCAAGTTCCGCGCGGTTTTGGAATACCACCCATAAAAATAACCCGCCTCGCTAGCCACACCGTCATCACGTCCAGACGGGGGCGGGGCCGCCTCAAGGGCGACCTTTCGCGGGCGGGAGAAGTCTTACGACTTTTACGCTTTTATGATACATATTTTCCCCCTCGGAGTCAAGGCATATTTTATGGAAATCACCACGCGTTTCAAATCCGCCGCCCGCATCCTCCTCAAGGGTGACCCCAAAAAGCATCACCGCAACCCCATCCCCGCCATCACTCTTGAGGAAGTGGCGGAGATCAAGCAATTCTTCCCGCGCGAAAAATTCTTCATCTTCGGCCACGCCCGTTCGGGGACGACCCTGCTCATGCGCCTTGTGCGTTTACATCCCGAAGTCCACTGCAACTATCAGGCGCATTTCTTCACACGCAAGCCGTTGTTGAAATCGCTGGTTGACTCAGCAGAGATCGAGGAATGGCTGACACGCAAATCCAACCGCTGGAATCAGGGACGCGACCTCTCGCCCATCGTCCTGCGCGCCGCCGCCGACGTGATCCTCGAGCGCGACGCCGCCCGCGCGGGCAAGCGCATCGTCGGCGATAAAAGTCCCTCGTCCGTCATCCACGGCCAGGCCGTGCGCGACCTGCACGCGGTCTACCCCGACGCGAAACTGGTGTACATCGTCCGCGATGGACGCGACGTGCTGATCTCGGAACGCTTCCGCAACTTCGTGGAGGAATCCAAATTCCTGACCGCCGAAGACAAACGCATCCTCGCGGACCTTCAAGCGGACTCTGCCCCCTTCAGCGACGGCCGCCGCTCGATCTTCACCGAGACCTTCATCCGCCGCGTCGCCTCGGGCTGGGTCTCGAATCTGACAGAGACCGAAGATGAAGCCCGCCGCCTGTACGGCAAAAACTATTTTGCCCTGCGTTACGAAGACCTGCTCGCGACACCCTTCGAGGAAATGACCAAACTCTGGAAATTCCTCGGCGCGAAAAAAGTCGGACGCGCGCTCGGGGAGGAGATCAAAACCGAAATGGCCTCCAACCCCGATGAGGAGTGGCAGGCCCAAAGGTCGGAGGGAATCGCTTCGTTCCTCCCCAAAGGGCAGGCTGGCAACTGGACGCGTCTCTTCACCGCGCGCGACAAGTCCATTTTCAAAGAGGTCGCAGGGAAGATGTTGATCCAGTGGGGATACGAAAAAAACATGGATTGGCAAGCGGGCGGCGCTGGCGTTTTTAAGGTGAAGAGTTGAAGTCCCTGTCTGGCAAATTACCCGCCCGCAATCAAATTGCCGCCGTGTACGCGACCGCCGTCGTGATCCTTTACGCGTGGTCGCTCATCCATTTTTTCTGGCGGTTTCCGAGTTGGTTATATTTTTCAACGATGGGCGAGATCGTAGTGACGCTCGCCTATTTATTCATGGTGAATTTCATCGAAAGCGGACTGGCGATTCTTGCGCCCGTTGCCTTGTCGCTGATTCTGCCGCGCCGATGGTTTCTGGATCGGTTCGTGACGCGGGGCATGTGGCTGGTGATCCTTGGGCTGGGATACCTGGCTTATTTCGATTGGAGGATTCAGGCCGACGCCGCGTTTCCCTACAGCCTCGCGAAATGGACTCCGCTGATCGTCCTGCCCGTTCTCGCGCTCACCTTTCTGCTGGACAAAATCAATTGGCTGGGACGGATTCTGGAAGAGTTGGGAGATCGCCTGACGGTCTTTCTCTACATCTTCCTCCCGCTTTCCATTCTTTCGCTTTTGACGATATTGGTTCGGAATTTATTTTAGGCTGCCATGTCGAATTTGAATCGCCGTGATTTTCTGAAGTTGGCCGGGGCCGCCGTTCCAGTCATGCTTGCCCCCGGTGTGGTCGCGTGGGCAGAGCGGACCTTTCGGCAGGAAAATGTCGAACGGCCGAATATCATCATCCTTGTGTTCGATGCGATGAGCGCGCGGAACCTGTCGCTGTATGGCTACCCACGTTCCACGTCGCCAAACCTCGAGCGATTTGCGGAGCGCGCCACCGTCTATCACTCCCATTACGCCAGCGGAAATTACACCATCCCCGGTGTGGCCTCCCTGTTAACGGGAACGTATCCTTGGACGCACAGGGCCATCAATCACAGCGGCGTCATCCGTCGCGACAGGGTGGAGGACAACCTCTTCCGTCAATTCGGAAACGACTATCACCGACTGGCTTTTGCACAAAACACGTGGGCCAATTTCATCGTCACACAATTCCGCAAGGACATCGAAACACTCCTGTCTTCGGGCGCGTTCAGCGAAGTGGACCTCATCCTGAACAGCCATTTCCCCAACGACCAGAACATGGCGGCGCGGGCGCTGGATGACTTCGTCTTCAAAATGAACGAGACGCCCGCTTCGATGATGCTCGGCCCGTTGCAGAGACTGATTGACTACCGCAAGAGCGCGCAAATCCCCTCGGCGGATTATCCCAAAGGCATCCCAGACACGGTCGAGTATCCCGTCCATTTTCGGCTGGAGGAGTTGTTCGCGGGACTGGGTTCCCTCGTCACCGGCCTGCCCGCCTCGTCCCTCGCCTATCTGCACGTCTACCCGCCGCACGGTCCCTATCGGACCAACGCCAACTTCTTCAAAAAATTCAATGACGACTACCGTCCGCTCAAGAAGCCCATCCATCGTTTGTCCGAGGGCCTCTCCAATGCGGAACTGACCAGCCAGCGCCGTTCGTACGATGAGTACATCGCGGCCACCGATTCGGAATTCGGCAAACTGCTGGACCTGCTGGAAGATTCGGGCGTGTTCGAGAGCAGTTACGTGATCGTCACCTCGGACCACGGCGAGATGTTCGAACGCGGCGAAAAGGCGCACACCACCCCGCTTCTCTATGACCCGGTAGTGCATGTGCCGTTGATGGTCTCCACGCCGGGACAGGTCTCGCGCCGCGACATCCACGCGCCCACCAACGCCGTGGACCTGCTCCCCACCCTCCTGAATCTGACGGGCAAACCCATCCCCTCGTGGGCGGAGGGAAACGTCCTCCCCGGGCTGGGCGGCGAGGAAGACTACGAACGAAGCACGTACGTGGTCGAAGCGAAACTCAATTCGGCGTTCGCGCCGCTCAAAAAGGCCTCGTTCGCGATGCGGCAGGGCTGCCACAAACTCATTTACTACACAGGCTACGAAACCGAAGACTCCTTTGAACTTTACGACCTCGAGTCGGACATTGAAGAAATGAACGACCTGGTTCCGTCCCTGCCCGCGTTCGGCAAGCGGATGAAAGAGGAACTGCTTGATAAAATATCCGAGGTCAACGCGCCATACACGAAACGGTAAGGGCAGACGTACGTTCCGCCTCCCCGCAAGGAATGAAACATGAAATTTCTCATCGCTGGACTCGGCCAGTACCGCAACATTCATGTTGCCTCCTGTAGCAAGATAAATCTTGCGGTACTGAACAATCCGCGCCTAAAAAGGTTTTGACATGAAGTTTCTCATTGCAGGTCTGGGATCAATCGGAAGGAGACACTTCCGAAATTTAATCGCCCTCGGGGAAAAGGACATCGTCCTGCTCCGCAGTCACCGCGCCACCCTGCCCGATGATGAACTCGCGGGCTGCCCCGTGGAGACCGA
>DYKX01000068.1 GCA_020722375.1 Anaerolinea thermophila | reverse complement strand
TGTGTACTTGTGTACCTGTGTACTTGTGTACCTGTATACTTTCTCAATCGGAGAAACAAATGCCCAAAGAATTATGGAAAGGCAATGAAGCCATCGCCGAGGCGGCGGTGCGCGCGGGACTGGAAGCCTACTTTGGCTACCCGATCACCCCGCAGACCGAGGCGCTCGAATATCTCTCACGGCGCATGCCCGAACTGGGACGCGTCTTCCTGCAGGCCGAGAGCGAACTGGGCGCGATCAACATGGTCTACGGCGCGGCATGCGCGGGCGTGCGCGTCATGTCCACCTCCTCCAGCCCGGGTGTGAGCCTGATGCAGGAAGGACTCTCGTATATCGCTGGCACCGAAATCCCCGCGGTGCTGGTCAACGTGATGCGCGGCGGGCCCGGCCTCGGCAACATCGCCCCCGCCCAATCCGACTACAACCAGGCGGTCCACGGCGGGGGTCACGGCGACTATCCCCGCATCGTGCTGGCGCCCTCGTCCGTGCAGGAAGCCATAGACCTGATGGGACTGTCCTTCGACCTGGCAGAGAAATATCGTATGATCGCCATGATCATCATGGACGGTTCGATCGGACAGATGATGGAACCCGCCGAAATGCCGGAGATGAAACCCGTCGTCCGCAAGGATTTCGAGTGGGCCACCAACGGCGCAGTCAACCGCGAGCGGCGCATTCTTTCGTCCATCTACATCAACCCGCCTGAAGAAGAAGTCGCCAACCTGCGCATCGGCAAACGCTGGCAGGAGGTGCAGGCCAACGAGGTCCGCTACAAGGAATATTATCTCGACGATGCCGAGTTCGTGGTGGTCGGCTTCGGGACGGCGGGACGCGTGGCTTTGTCCGCTGTGCGCGCGGCGCGCGCCGAAGGCATCAAGGTCGGGCTGCTGCGCCCGATCACCGTCAGCCCGTATCCATATCAGGTCATTGACCAACTGGCGGGTCGCGTGAGCGGGTTCCTCGTCACCGAGATGAACATGGGGCAGATGTTCGACGACGTGCGCCTTGCGGTGCGCGGACGCGTCCCCGTCGAATTTTACGGACGGACGGGCGGTGTGGTGCCGTTCCCCGATGAGATCCTGTCCGAGATCCGCCGCATCGCCGCGGGACAATGGTCGGTTGACCGCGACCCGCGCGATTCCTGGCAGACGCGCATGGCGTCCGTGATTGAGAGGTGACGAATGGTTGCTCCCAGCAATTTAGTCTATGACCGACCCGAAGGTTTTACCGATACCCCGACCCATTATTGCCCGGGTTGCACGCACGGCGTGGCACATCGTTTGGTCGCCGAGGTTTTGGAAGAGATGAATCTGATCCCGCGTACCATCGGCGTCGCGCCGGTGGGATGCTCGGTGTTTGCCTACAATTATTTTGATACCGATTTCGTCGAAGCCCCGCACGGACGCGCGCCTGCCATGGCGACGGGCATCAAGCGCGTCCTGCCCGACCGCATCGTCTTCACCTATCAGGGTGACGGCGACCTGGCTTCGATTGGCATGGGCGAGATCGTCCACGCGGCGGCGCGCGGCGAGAATATCACCGTCATCTTCATCAACAACGCCAACTACGGCATGACGGGCGGACAGATGGCGCCGACCACCCTGCCCGGCATGAAAACGACCTCGTCGCCAAATGGTCGGGATGTCGAAACGCAGGGTTATCCCATCCGCATGTCCGAGATGCTGTCCACGCTCGATGGCGCGGGGTACGTTGTGCGCCGCTCGCTGCACGACCCGAAGAACATCCGCCTCGCCAAGAAAGCCATTCGCACCGCCTTCGAAACGCAGGCGCGCGGACTGGGCTTCTCGCTGGTCGAACTGCTCTCCACCTGTCCCACCAACTGGGGCATGAAACCCGTGGAAGCGCTCAAGTTCGTGGAAGAGCACATGGTCCCCGCGTTTCCGCTGGGCGATTACAAGGTTGGGGCGAGTGTGGCGCAAATTAAGGTTTGATGGATTACAAGCTAGGAGATAGGAGATACACGTTACGAGTTACAAGTTACATTGACTTGTGTACGTGTGTACCTGTTTACCTGTATACCTTCACGGAGTGAACACATGCAAAAAGAAATTCTCATCGCTGGGTTTGGCGGACAGGGCGTGCTGTTTGCGGGGCAGGTGCTCACCTACGCAGCCATGGACACGGGCAAGGTCGTGACGTGGTTCCCCTCCTACGGTCCCGAAATGCGCGGCGGCACAGCCAATTGCACCGTCGTGATCGCGGACGAGGAGATCGGCTCACCGCTGGTCAAGAATCCGCCCGCGGTCATCGCGCTGAACCTGCCGTCGTTTGACAAATACGAGGAACTCGTCCAGCCCGGCGGCGTGCTGATCGTCAACCAGTCCATGGTGGACCGCGCCGCCAAGCGGACGGACATCACCACCATTTTTGTCCCTGGCAACGAAATCGCCGAAGAGACAGGCGACCGCCGCCTGCTGAACATGGTCATGGTCGGCGCGCTGCTGGCGGCATTCCCCGTCCTGACGCTGGACGAGGCCAAAGCCGCGCTCAAGGCGCACCTCCCCGCCAAGCACCAGAAGTTGATCCCCAACAACTACGCCGCGATGGATAAGGGCTACGCGCTGGCGAAAGCACAGATGGGGTAAATGGTAATTGGTAAATGGTAATTGGAGAAGCCCGTCTCGTGAGAGGCGGGTTTTTTCTTGCTATAATCCTGCCCATGAAGTACGAGACCGTCCACAATGTGACCCTCCCAAAAATCGGCTTCGGGACGTGGAGTCTCGGCGGCGATTCATTTCCTGACCCGGCGCGGGACGCGTCCTCTTTGGCCGCTCTCCACGCCGCGCTGGACACTGGCTGCACCCACTTCGACACCGCCGAGATATACGCCGCAGGTCACGCCGAAGAACTGCTTGGCCGCGCTATTCGCGAATCCAGGATCGGACGCGAGAAACTTTTCATCACCACCAAAGTCTCGCCCGAGCATCTGGCCTACGATGATGTGTTTACATCCTGCACGGCCAGCCTGCGCCGCCTCCAAATGGATCCCATTGACCTGTACCTGATCCACTGGCCGTCGCGCGGCATGAACCTGCCCGAAGCCTTCCGCGCTTTGAACAAACTCGTCCGCGATGGAAAGGTGCGCCACCTGGGCGTGAGCAACTTCAACCTGAAGCAACTCAAGCAATCGCAGGAACTCTCCGAGACGCCGATCCTCACCAACCAGGTCCCCTACCGCCTGCCCGACAAATCCTACGTGGAGAACGGCGTGATCGAATATTGCCAGCAAAACGACATTCTGGTCACCGCCTATTCCCCCGTCAAATTTCGGAGCATCCGCGTCAACCAGACCCTGCGCGAAGTCGCGGAAGCGCATTCCGCTACACCGCATCAAATCGCGCTGGCCTGGCTGGTCAATCAGCCGCGCGTCATCACCATTCCCATGTCGTTCAATCCACAGCACATCAAAGAAAATTTCGATGCCGCAGAGATTGTGTTGAGCCAGGATGAGATGGCGCGGCTGAACAGGGCGTGGGAGAAGTAAAGTCAGAAGAAGAAAGAAGCCTTCGTGTTCCTGATATGAAAATAGTACCGCAACATTCATGTTGCTCGTGGCAGGCAAGATAAATCTTGCGGTACTGGTTTTCATCTTTCGGGTGAAACCCTTTCATGCATACTTTGTGTCCTTCGCGGTAAAACATGAAACTCCAAACCCAGGTAATCCCCGAAATCACTCCCGACCAGCAGACCGAACTGGAACCGCTCTACCGCGTCCTCATCCACAACGACGACGTCACCCCGATGGACTTTGTCACGCACATCCTCGTCACCATCTTCTTTCTCGGTTACCCCGAAGCGGTTCAGATCATGCTCACAGCGCATTACAAAGGTCAGGCCGTTGTGCAGATTTTGCCGAAGGCCGAGGCGGAAAAGCGCATCAACAAAGCCCACTTCGCGGCAGGGCTGGAGGGCTGGCCGCTCCACTTTTCGATGGAACCCGAATAATGTCCACCATAGAGAACACTGAGTTCACGGAGATTCTTTAAATCTCTGTGTGCTCCGTGGTAAAAAAACAATGGCATCCCAACTCGACCTCCTCACCCAGATCAACCTCGACGATCTTGTCTCCTCCTTCGGCTGGACGGATTTCCCGCTTCTCGCCCGCCTCCTGCGCCGACTCTTTTACGCACCCGCGCGGACGTTCGCCGCGCACATGGCGAAATTCGACCATGTGGTCGGGACAAGCGGCCTGCCCGAAGCCTCGCGTCTGCTCCTGAAAAAATACGTTCGCTCCCTGCGCGTCTTCGGTATCGAAAACCTCCCTGCAACTTCGTCGCCCGCCACTCGTCACCCGTCACCCTTCTTCGCCTTGTCCAACCACCCCGGCATGACCGACACACTGGCGCTCTTCGCCGCGCTGAACCGCCCCGATTTAAAAATCATCGCCCTCGACCGTCCCTTCCTCAACGCACTGCCCAACACGGAGAAACAACTTTTCTACGTCAAAGACGATCCCACCTCGCGCATGACTCTCGTGCGGCAGGTCTCCGCGCACCTGCGGGCAGGCGGCGCGGCCTTGACTTTCCCCGCGGGCCGCATCGAACCCGATCCGGACGTATACCCGGGCGCAGTCGACTCGCTGGACAGCTGGACCGACAGCGTGGGCGTGTTTCTCCGCATGGCACCGGAGACGACGATCCTGCCCGTCCTGGTGCGCGGCGTGGTGAGACGAAAGTCCGCGCGGCATCCGTTGCTCAAAACAAGAAAGACGAAAGAAGAAAGAGAAAAATTGACGGCGGCACTGCAATTGCTGGCACACGTTGTTTTCAAGCAGACTGATGTCCATGTCCGCGTGCAGATTGGCAGGCCGATCTACGCGCGGGATTTGAGTTCCACGGAAACACAGGTCATCCGGCAGGCTGTGCTGGCGGAGATGAAGAGGTTGATAGAAAACCCACCTGATGGAGAGAATTAGTCCGAAGGGCTTTGTATGTGAGCACGGGGATTCCATCCCCGTGCGGCTCATCAACGTCGTGAATGCCCATCGAAACAGAATCCGCTCCTCACGCGCCGCGCTGACCGCGAGACTCCGCGTCGAACGAATACTGCCCGACGCGCGCCGTCTACCCTTGGGCGCCGCACGGGGATAAAATCCGCCGTGCTGACATACGAAGGTCTCCGACCTATCTCTCCATGCGCCAAAACATCCTCCGCCTCCTCTGGATTCTCCTCCTCGCGGCCTTGCTTTATTGGGCTTTAAAAAACGCGCCATTGACCGAGATCTGGTCAACGCTGCGGCAACTTCAATTCTGGCAGATAGCAACATTGATCGGAATCAACGCGGGCATCTACGCGCTGGTCACATTGCGCTGGTGGATCATCACACAGGCAGAAGCGACACACGTCCCATACTTTCCATTGCTGGCGGTGCGCGTGGCCGTATTCGGAGTCAGTTACTTCACGCTGGGACCTCAGGTGGGCGGCGAACCTTTGCAGGTTTTGGCGCTGCGTCATCGCTACGGGTTGACGTATACGCGCGCCACATCCACGGTCATTATGGACAAGTTGCTGGAATTTCTCGCTAATTTCGTTTTGCTGGCAATCGGACTGGCATCGGTTTTGCAGGCGGGAATTCTTCCGTCGAATGGAAGTCTGTCAATTGTGAGTTTAATTGGGCTGGCAGGTCTAATGATTTGGCCGCCCGCGCATATCATTCTGTTACAACGCGGAAGGCATCCGCTCGCTTCCATTCTTCGCATGTTCGCCAAAACCAAATTTACGCGCTTCATCATTGCCTCCGAAAGAATGGCGGGGATGTTTTGTCGGCGCCATTTCAAAGAATTGCTCACGGCCATTTTCGTTTCCCTGCTCGCCGCGCTCGGCATGGTGGGCGAATATTTCCTGGTCACATCGTTCCTGCGTATCGAGCTCAGCGCGGCGCAAACCATCGCGGCGTGGACGGCGGGCTGGCTGGCGTTCCTCGTCCCGTGGCCTGGCGGGTTGGGCGCGCTCGAAGCCAGTCAGGTCTTCGCACTCGGCGCGTTCGGCGTGGACGCGGCCTCCGCTATTGGGTTGACGCTCATCATCCGCGCCCGCGATATTTTGGTGGGCGGAGTCGGATTGCTTCTGGCGGGACGCGGCGTGACCAAGTAACAGACGTCCCACCGATGTCGTCTAACAGAAAACTTTATTGGTAAAGGAGATGTGTCATGAAATTGAATAATGTTCGTTACGGGATCATCGTCGCCACGCTCGTCACCGCCGTTGCCCATCTGCTCGCCGCGTTCGACAAGATCCTCTTCCCCGACCATGTTGACCCGCTCTTCCTTCTGAACGGTCTCGGCTTCCTTGGCCTGCTGGGGGCTTACTTCCTCCCCATTCCATTTTTTCAACAACGGCACAACCTCGTCCGCATCGCGCTCATGGCATTTGCCGCCATCACCATCGCGGCATGGGTCTTCATTTGGGTCGTCCAATACGTCATCATCAACGGCACGCCCTTCTTCAGTCACGACTCGCTCTACGGCGTCCCAGCCAAGATTGCAGAAGTGATTCTGATCCTGCTCCTGCGCGCCGATAAACAATAAACCTATTACAATGGGGGCATGAAACGACAGACGCTTTTCTTCACCGCGCCGCGACAGGTGGAACTCCGCGAGGAGACACTCCCTGCCCTCGGCGCGGACGAAGTTTTGGTGGAGACGCTCTGTTCGGCAATCAGCGCAGGGACAGAGATGCTCGTCTACCACGGTCGCTTCCCGCGTGAACTTGAGGCGGACGCGGCCATCGCGGGCCTGCGCGCCCGCTTTGAATATCCGCTGGCATACGGGTACGCGTGCGTGGGACGGGTGATGAAAGTTGGTAAATTGGTAAATCGGGAATGGGAAAATCGGCTTGTCTTCGCGTTTCAGCCGCATACTTCATCCTTCATCACTCATCCTTCATCCTTAATCCCCATTCCCCAATCACTCTCCCCTGAAACTGCCTGCTTCCTCCCCAACATGGAAACCGCCGTCAACCTGGTGCAGGATGGCGCGCCGATTTTGGGCGAACGCGTGATGGTCTTTGGGCAGGGCGCGGTCGGTTTGCTGACCGCCTCCCTTCTAAAAGAATTTCCGCTTGACGCATTGGTGACCGCCGATTGTTTCTCTCTGCGACGCGAAACCTCCCTCAAACAAAACGTGACTGCCTCGCTTGATCCCGATGCCACAGATTTCCGCCTCTCCTTATCTGGCTACGCGCAGGATGGATTCGATCTGGTTTACGAGCTGACAGGCCGCCCAGAGACGCTCAACGACGCTATCGCCGCCACGCGTTTTTCGGGACGCGTGGTGATCGGCTCGTGGTACGGCGAGAAGCGCGCGTCCATCGAGCTGGGCGGCGCCTTCCATCGCTCGCGCATCAAGCTGATCTCGTCGCAGGTCAGCACCATCGCGCCAGAGTTGTCGGCGCGCTGGGACAAGGCACGCCGCTTCTCGGTCGCTTGGGAGGCGCTGAAACGAATCCAACCAGAGAAATGGATCACGCACCGCTTCTCCCTGAATCAAGCCGCGGAGGCGTATCGTCTGCTGGATGAAAATCCGCAGGAAACCATTCAGGTCGTCATCACATATTCTTGAAACTGGAGAATCATGTACACCCTCGCCGTCCGCCGCGAATTCATCGCCCGTCACTTTTTGATTGGAGGCGACTGGGGCGCGGAAAATTTCCCCAACTCGCATCACTACCTCCTTGAATTGCAACTCACAGGAAGCGGACTCGACCAGCACGGCTACCTCGTGGACATCGTGGATGTGGAAAAGCATCTCGATGAAATCATCGGCTACTACAAGGAACAGATGTTGAACGAAAAACCTGAGTTCGCAGGATTGAATCCGTCATTGGAGCATTTTGCGCGCATCCTGGCAACTTCACTCAATGAACGCATCCATGCAAAAAACATCACCGCGCTCAAAGTGGTACTGTGGGAACATGCCAACGCGTGGGCGGCATATAACGTTGAACGCTAAATGTTTTCCATGAAGATCGGCCTCCTCATCTACGGCTCCCTCGACACCCTCAGCGGCGGCTATCTCTATGACCGCATGTTGGAGGACTATCTGCGCGCACAAGGTGACACGGTGGAGGTCATCAGTCTGCCCTGGCGGAACTACGCCGCGCATCTGACGGACAACTTCCGCTTCCGACTTCCCTCGGGGCTGGACATCCTCATCCAGGACGAACTCAACCACCCGTCGCTAATCCGCGCCAACGCCGACACGCACCCTTACCCAGTCATTTCCCTCGTTCATCACCTGCGCTGTTCGGAACGCCGACCGAAATGGCAAAATGATTTGTATCGCGTGGTGGAGAAGCGTTATTTAAATTCGGTGGACGGGTTCATCTTCAATTCAGAGACGACCAGGAGTGTGGTTAATGGATTAATGGTTAATGGAAAGCCCTCGGTCGTGGCGTATCCGCCGACAGACAGATTTGGAGCGCGTGTTACAGAGAATGGAATTGCAGCGCGCGCCAAAAGGGACGAGTTTCGCATTTTGTTTTTGGGCAATGTGATCGAGCGCAAGGGATTACATACCCTGCTCGATGCAGTAGCGCTCGCGTCGCAGGAGGAACCGTCCACGCGCTACCATCTGGATGTGATTGGCTCGCTTAAAACCGATCCAAGGTATGTTGAACGCATGAAACGACGGGTGGAAGTGAATGACATTCCCATTCCCGTTGCATTTCACGGCCCGCTGGACAATGAACCGCTCGTGGAAAAACTTCGACAGGCGCACGTGCTGGTTGTCCCGTCATCATACGAAGGTTTTGGGATTGTCTATCTCGAAGGAATGGGCTTCGGTCTGCCCGCCATCGGGACAACGATGGGCGCGGCCAGCGAAGTCATCGAAGACGGCAAAACGGGATATGTCGTCGAGCCTGAGGAACCTGGCCCGCTGGCGCTGTGCCTGATCCATCTTGCATCGGATCGCGACCTGTTGACGCGGATGTCGGTCAACGCGCTGGAACGATTCCGCCTCCAACCGGCGTGGGACGAGACGGCGGGGAAGATACGCGAATTTCTTTTTTCCGTCATTGCGAGCCGCGCAGCGGCACAGCAATCCACTCACAGCGAAGATATTGCTTCATCGGGGAGAGCGCCCTCCTCACAATGACGAAGACACAGTTATGGATTCCCCAACTATCTCCTCTCCAAACAAAGCGTGGATGACCGCGCCCTCAATAAGGATGTTTTGCGCGCGCTGAAAACGCATCTACCCGCCCAACCACTCCGCATCATCGAAGTCGGCGCGGGGATCGGGACGATGGCAGTGCGGCTGTTGCGCTGAGACATCGTCCACAAGGCGGAGTACGTTCTCGTGGACGAGATGGCCGAGAACATCGCCTACGCGCGGGCGTGGATTCCGCAATGGGCGGCAGAGTCCAGCCTGAGCGTGGAAGGAAGCGGGGATTCGCTGCGGGTGTTCGATTCGGTGCGGGAGGTCCGCATCCGCCTGGTGCAAGCAGACGTCTTCGAGTTCATCCAAAAGAACGAACAGCCTGCTAATTTGCTGATCGCGAACGCGTTTTTGGATCTGCGCCCGATGCCCGAAAGTTTGACCCAATTGCTTTCGCTGACCAGGTCGCTGGCGTGGCTGACGATCAACTTCGACGGCGTGACCGCGCTCGAACCGACGGGAGCAGGTCGAGCGCGGTGAGTTGGTTTACATTGCCCACCAAATGGATTTTCTGGTGAAACGGAACGGGGAATAATCCGTATAATCAAAACGGAGTAATTTTGATCCACACCTATCCAATCAACGGCCTGACGGTGCAGACAGGCGACGTCATCTGCACGATGAACGGCAAACCCGATATCCTGCCTGGCGAATTCTGGCGTCTCGTCGGGCGCCTCGTCCCTGGTGACGTGGACCATGTAGCGATGTACCTCGGTCCCGAAGGACGGTGCATCGAATCGGGGGCGAAGGGCGTGGTCACATTCGAAGTGCAAGGCGGCAACTGGGTCGCCGAAAAGATGATGCGCAAGCGCGGCCATCTCGTGGACACGTTCTACGGCGTCGCCTATCCCCTCGCGGGGCGCGGGCTGTCGCCTGAACTCGAAGAACAGATCCGTGAAGACGTGGCCGCGTTTGCCCTCGCACAGGTCGGCAAACCTTACAACCTGAATTTTCTCAATGCCAACTCTGACGACTCCTTCTATTGCAGTCAACTCATCTACCGCGCCTATCTCCGCTGTGGCATTGACCTGAACACAGGCCTCGCCATGGAAGGCCTGCCTGGCACGAACATGATCGTCTATCCGCAGGAAATTTGGAGCGGATGCATCCATCGGATGGCAGGAGAGCCAGTGAACAGTGGTCAGTGATCAGTTTTCAGTGAGCAGTTTTCAGTGAAAAACCCGTTTCAGACCGAGGCAGGTTTTTCCCTGCAACACAGGGTATAATCCTGTTCGGAGAAATTCTATGGAAATGTTCGTGTTTACTGGCATTCTCTGGAAAGAAGGCGATGAAATTACCGCCCTCTGTCCTGAACTGGATGTGGCCTCGCAGGGAGAAACATCCGCTGAGGCGCGAAAAAACCTGCTGGAGGCGGCGTCTTTGCATCTCGAAGGCTGTTTCGAGGATGGGCTTCCCTGCCTGCGCCCTGTGCCGCCATCCGAAGACCCGCGCAATTCACTTCCCACAGAGGCGTTGGAAGTTTTCAAATTCAAGGTGGATGTGGCCGTGAAAGCGTATGCCTAAACTGCCCGTCCTGAAACCAAGACAAGTGATAGCCGCGTTGGAAAAGGCGGGCTTTCGTCAAGTACGACAAAAAGGAAGTCACATCCAATTCAAACGGGGAAACCTGCTCGTCACTGTGCCTAACCACCCTGGTAACATCAACTCACAAGTGTTGCAATCCATCCTGCGGCAGGCACAGTTGAGCGCGGAAGAACTTGAAAATCTGCTCAAATAAGAAAGTATAGGAAACTCGTGAACTTCACACAATTCAATCTCGATTCCCGCTTAATGGTGGGAATCAAAAAGGCGGGCTACGAAACCGCCACACCCATCCAGGAAGCGGCCATTCCCGCCGCCCTGCGCGGACGTGACATCATCGGCACCGCGCAGACGGGCACGGGCAAGACTGCCGCGTTCGTCCTCCCCATTCTCAATCGCCTCCTCTCTGGACCTCGCGGCGCGGCGCGCGCCCTCATCGTGACTCCGACCCGCGAACTCGCCGACCAGATCCACGACGTGGTCCGCGTCCTGTCCGCGGGGACAAAGTTGAAGAGCGCAACCATCTACGGCGGAGTCGGAGCCGCTCCCCAAATCCA
Source organism: Anaerolinea thermophila (assembly GCA_020722375.1). Classification (GTDB taxonomy): domain Bacteria; phylum Chloroflexota; class Anaerolineae; order Anaerolineales; family Villigracilaceae; genus Denitrolinea. The sequence continues at coordinate 3,669 of DYKX01000068.1, read as the reverse complement.
GGCACTGCGAAACGGCGCGGAGATCCTCGTCGCCTGTCCGGGTCGCCTGCTCGATCTCATCGCACAGGGACACGCGAAGATGAATCAAATTGAAGTCCTCGTCCTCGACGAAGCCGATCGCATGTTCGACATGGGCTTCCTGCCCGACGTGAAGCGCATCATCGCGGCCGTGCCGAAGCAGCGCCAGACCATGCTCTTCTCGGCCACCTTCCCGATGGAAGTGGAACAACTCGCCGCGCAGTCGCTCATGCATCCGCAAAAAATCGCCATGGGCATCAGCCGTCCCGCCTACACGGTGTCGCACGCGCTGTACCCTGTGCCGCAGCATCTTAAATCCGCGTTGTTGATCGAACTACTCAAACACACCGACACCAACTCCGTGCTGATCTTCACCCGCACGCGCCGCCGCGCCGAAAAAGTGCAAAAGCAGATCAAAGCCGCGGGCTTCAATGTCACGGCCCTGCACAGCGACCGCACGCAGGGACAGCGCCAGGCCGCGCTCAAAGGCTTCAAAGAAGGCCGTCACGACATCATGGTCGCCACCGACATCGCGGCGCGCGGCCTCGACGTGGAGAGCATCTCGCACGTCATCAACTACGATATGCCCGACACCGCCGACGCCTACATCCACCGCATCGGCCGCACGGGACGCGCCCAGAAAACGGGAGACGCCTTCACGCTCGTCACCAGCGAAGATGAAGACCTGATCAAGAAACTCGAACGCATCATGGGCGCGCCGTTCAAACGCGAGACCATCGAGGGCTTCGACTACACCGTCCCCGCGCCGCCGCGTCCCGCTGGGACGATCCGCGGCCGCGGCATCTCGCGCGTCGAGGGTCGCCGTGAACGTCCCGCGCCCACGCCGAAAAGTTACGGCAAGAATCGGCTGGCGCCGCGTCGTCCAAAACGTTAGCCAGTACCGCAACACATCGTCCCCAAAGGGGGATTCATGTTGCACCTGCGAGGCGCAAGATAAATCTTGCGGTACAACAACCTTGAAACGACTCACTGGCATCCTGCTCATCATCGTTTCGGCCGCCGCGTTCGGGACGCTGGCGATCTTCGGGAAATTTCTCTACGCCGACGGGCTGGACACATTCACCCTGCTCTTCCTGCGCTTCCTCTTCGCCGCCTCGGTCATGACCTTGATCCTGGTCCTGCGCCGCGAGCCGTTCCCACGCGGACACGTCCTCGCACAACTGATCGGCATGGGCGCGCTCGGCTACGCAGGACAATCGTTCTCGTATCTTTCGGCCATCAAATATGCCTCGGCTGGATTGGTCGCGCTCCTGCTCTATCTCTACCCGATGTTCGTCTTCATTCTCTCGGTGATCTTCCTCCGCGAAAAAGTGACCTGGCTCAAAGCCCTCGCCTTGACCCTCGCCCTGACAGGCGCGGCGCTCACCGCCAATCCGCAAGGCGGGCAGATGCTGGGCATTTTCTACGCAATTCTCGCCGCCGTGATCTATTCGGTTTACATCATTGTCGGCGCGGGCGTGATGAAACAGGTCTCGGCCATCCAATCTTCGCTGGTCATCTTCACTTCCGCCGCCGCGGTCTATGGGACGTTGACTCTCGTCAACGGCGCACATTTCCCCCAAAGCAGTTCAGGCTGGTGGTCGCTGGCGGGAATCGTCATCGTGGCGACCGTCATTCCCGTCACCGCGTTCCTCGCGGGGTTGGAACGAATCGGACCGACGAACGCGTCATTGTTGTCCACGCTGGAGCCCGTCGTCACCGTCCTGCTGGCGGCGTGGCTGTTTGGCGAACATCTCGCGCCAATCACCCTGTTCGGCGGCGCGCTGATTTTGGTCGCGGTGGCGATGTTGACGAGAAATGAAATGGGGCAAGGACAGCCACAAAAAAATTAGCGCAGGGTTGTTCGCGTGTTGTATAATTCAAACATGGACAGTCCAAACCTCAACATCCCCCGCAGGAAAATAGCAGAATTTTGCAGAAAATACAACATTCAAAAACTTGCGTTTTTTGGATCAGTTTTGCGCGAGGATTTCAAGCCCACCAGCGATGTGGATGTATTGGTTGAATTCAAGAAAGGCGGCAGGCAGGGTATCAACTGCCACACAAAAGAAGTATCCGACCCTTCCCTGGCAAGCCATGAAAGGGACACGTGCCGCGTCATCCATGAATATGATTCCATTGAACTCGATATTGTCTGGGATATCATCTAATTTGACCTGCCGTTGTTGGTAAGCGAATTGGAAAAGATCGTTTCACCAAAGTAAGCCCCTCATAAAGTAGCCACGAATCAAAAGAGCCTGACGCTTTCGCATCAGACTCTCTCTTTGACTACATCAGGACAGTGACGTTGCTGGCCTGCGGGCCTTTCGGACCCTTCTCGACCATGAACTCGACCTTCTGGCCTTCCTGCAGGTTACGGAAACCGTCACCCTGGATGGCGGAGAAGTGGACGAAGACGTCCGCTCCACCTTCGCGGGCGATGAAGCCGAAGCCCTTGTCGCCGTTGAACCACTTCACAGTACCTTGAATTTTGTCAGACATTGTTTGCCTCCTATGGCAGATGATGTTAGGTGTTCTGTTTGTTCCATCGGAGGAAAAACGAAACGGCTCACAAAATAACTGTGAGCCGTTGTGTTCTTTAACCAACGTGAACTTACTGTTATCCTACGCTCCTTAGGATAACACACTAATCAGAGTGAGTCAATCAAATTTGAGGGGCAATATTCAGGGTTGATAAACAGAAGCGCCCAATGTTTTCTTACCACAGAGACCACAGAGCGCACGGAGAGGAACAAGAAAAAAATCTCTGTGTTCTCAGTGTGCTCTGTGGTAAGTCAAAAGAAAGCCCGTAAACTTAGCCACTCCCAGTATTCAGAATCTCAATATCCCTTAATGCTATAATCCTCCCGCCATGAATTTTCTCATCACTGGAGCCGCGGGATTCCTCGGCTCGACGCTTGCCAACCAACTCGCCCGCGAGGGACATCAAGTCCGCGGCCTCGACGACCTGTCCACTGGCGACCCTCAAGCCCTCGCGCCCGATGTCCACTTCACGCGCGGGGATGTGAACGACCGTCCCAAGTTGTGGACATTGCTCCAGGATGTGGACGTGGTCTACCATCTCGCGGCGCGCGTCTCGGTGCAAGAGTCCGTGCTGTATCCGCGCGACTACAACGCGGTCAACGTCGGCGGGACGGTGGCGCTGATGGAGGCCATCCGTGACGTGGGAGTGAAACGCGTCGTTCTCGCGTCCTCGGGGGCGGTGTACGGCGACTTGGGCGATCAGCCACTGACGGAGTCCGTCACGCCCAACCCGCGCTCCCCGTACGCGGTCTCCAAACTCGCGGCGGAATACTACGTCCGCACCATCGGCGAACTGTGGGGAATCGAAACCGTCAGCCTGCGGATCTTCAACGCCTACGGGCCAGGCCAGCGCCTGCCCGCATCGCATCCGCCCGTGGTGCCGCACTACCTCCGTCAAGCCCTGCGCGGCGGGACGCTGGTCGCGCACGGAGACGGGACGCAGACCCGCGATTACGTCTACGTGGACGACGTGGTCAGCGCGATGGTCGCCGCGTCCACCGCGCCTAACATCAATGGGCTGGTCATCAATGTCGGCTCAGGCAACGAGACCAGCGTGCGCGATCTCATCAAGTCTGTGTTGGATGTCACCGCCAGCAAAGCCAACGT
>DYKX01000067.1 GCA_020722375.1 Anaerolinea thermophila | reverse complement strand
GAGATGGTGCAACCACGCAGAGCGCATCTCGGAATTCATATCTTGATTATAAAGTAGAATCCCATTTTCTTCGCCCCTCTTCGCTTTATGGTCTTCTCAAAGTCGCTTGACAAATTGGCTGATTTGGAACGCGAATATCGCGAATTTACGAATGGTGCGAATAAACTCAAGGAAATTTGCGAAATTCGCCTATTCGCGGTATTCGCGTTGGGGATCCTTCGACTTTGAGAAAGCCATACTCTTCGCTTCGGGGATTATAAAGAAAACGGGGTTCTCGCGGCTATAATTGCCCCATGAAATTTTACACTCGAACTGGCGACGACGGGACGACCGGCCTGTTGGGCGAGGGACGCGTCCCCAAGACTCATCCACGCATCGAGGCGCTCGGCGTGCTCGACGAATCCACCGCGACCTTGGGGTGGGCGCGTGCCCAGGCGCGTGATCCACGCTCGGGCGGAATCCTGCTCGAGGCCCAGCGCGACCTGTACAAACTGATGGCCGAGGTGGCCGCCACCGCCGAGACCGCCGGCCAATTCCACTTCATCGACGCGGCGCGTGTGACCTGGCTGGAATCGCAGATCGAGCAGTTGTCCGCCACGGTGACGATGCCGCGCGAGTTCATCCTGCCCGGTGACAGCCTGGCGGGCGCGGCGCTTTCGATGGCGCGGGCGGTCATCCGCCGCGCCGAACGCCGCGTGGTGGAATTGCTCGACGCGAAGGAAATCTCCAACCCCGAACTCGTTCCCTATCTCAACCGTCTCTCTTCGTTGTGCTTTGTGCTGGAACTGGTGGAAAACGCCGCGGCAGGAAAAAATACCACTTTGGCAAAAGATTCCTAAACACGAAGGACACAAGCACACCAAGGAAAAACCTTCGTGATCTTCGTGTGTTGATATGAAAATAGTACCGCAACATTCATGTTGCTCGTGGCAGGCAAGATAAATCTTGCGGTACTGGTTTTCATCCCCGAAGGGAGGGTGAAACCTTTTCATGGATATTTTGTGTTTAAAAAGGATTTCCCCATGACTGGAACTCTTCTCAACATCGCCACCGTCCTCATCGGGGGCATCATCGGCCTGCTGTTTGGGGCGCGCATCCCCGAACGGTTCAAGTCCACCATCATTGCGGGCATGGGACTGTTCACATTCGCGATGGGCGTGCAGATGTTCCTCGATACGGAAAATCCCCTCATCGTGCTGGGCGCGCTCATCCTCGGCGCGTTGTTCGGCGAGTGGTGGCGCATCGAGGACGGGCTCCATAACCTCGGCGCATTCCTCGAAAAGCGGTTTGGCCGCGATGACTCTGCCGAAGGCTCGGCCAAATTCATCCGCGGCTTTCTGACAGCCTCCCTGCTCTTCTGCGTTGGTCCGATGACGATCCTCGGCTCCATCCAGGATGGGCTGACGGGAAATTTCGAACTGCTGGCGGTCAAATCGGTGCTGGACGGGTTCGCGGCGCTGGCGCTGGCGTCCACACTGGGGGTGGGCGTGCTCTTCTCCGCGCTGACGGTGCTGGTCATTCAGGGAGGCATCAGCGTGCTGGCGGCCCAATTCGGCGCGGCCGCTTTCGGGTCCGGGCTGAACGAGGCCGCGCAGGAGGCGATCCGCAACGATCCGCGCGTCCTCGAGATGACCGCCACAGGCGGCGTATTGCTGATGGGATTGGCAACGAGCAGTCTGCTCGAGATCAGGAAAATCCGCGTTGGCAACTTCCTGCCCGCGTTGTTCATCGCCCCACTCATTGTTTGGCTCCTCCGTTTGTTACCATAACGGACCATAACGAAAAACGGCGCTCCACACGGAAGCGCCGTTTCGTTTCCTGCAAATTGCTATTCGGCCCTGGCGAGGGCGGCTTCGATCGCGGCTGCAACGTCCTCATAGGTGGGCACATAATTCGCCCCATTGGCATTCAGCACCATGACGCCATCCACAAAAATGGAGGGGGTGCTGTTGACGCCAAGATTGGTTCCGTCCACAAAATCCTGATTGATCTGCGCCTTGTAGGTGTTGGCGTTGAAGCATTTTTCGAACTGAGCCATGTCCAGGCTGAGGGATTCAGCCAACGCGAGCAAACGGCGGTCGGAGAACGTCCCGATGTTCTCGCCATTCCAGTTCGCAAAGAGGCTGGTCTTGTAATCCCAGAAACGTCCCTGTTCACCGGCGCACATGCTGGCGTTGGACGCCTGGTCCGATTCCCCGGTGCCAGAATGATCGTCAATAAAGGGGTAGTGGTGGAAGATGTAGTAAACCTTGCCTGTGGCAACGTAATTCTGGATCAGCAGATGTTCCACATCCTCGCTGAAATTCTTGCAGGCGGGACATTGGAAGTCTTCCCACGTTTCCAGTTTGACCGGGGCGTTCGGGTCGCCCATCGCGTTCATTTCAGCCTGGGGATACGTGCCCGGCGTGATGGAGACCACATCACCGATCGGCTTGATGTTCGGGTAAATGAAGAAAAATGCCACGAGCAGTGCGCCGGCAATCACGGCCACAATACTGAAAACACGGCCGCGTTGCTGTTCGCGCTGGCGTTTCTCGCGCAGTAACTGACGTTTGCTTTTTGCTTGTTCGTTGGGCATGGATATACTTCTTCTCCTTCTCGATTAAGTGGCGGAATTTTGCCACGTAAAAATCGATTTGTCCAGAGAAAAACTCAGGCGGCCTTAACCTGCGCATCCAGCCACTGGATGTACGTCTTCAGCACTTCAGCCTTCTCTGGCTCGTTGTGCGGCTCGTGGTAGAGCCCCTCGAAGCGCTTCAATGTGACCAGGTTTTGCGGCGCGAGACGGGCAAACTCCTCGCTTCCGCGCGGGAAGGCGATGGTGTCGCCGCTGCAATAGACCAACAACAACGGGACAGCAAGTTTGGACGCATTCTGAAAGGCCAGGTTCGTGATAACGAGGCCTGCCTTGCCGAACCCTGTGGTGATCTTGTTGTGTACCAACGGGTCGTTGACGTAATTCTTCACCACCTGCGGATCGCGGCTGAGGGCGGCGGTGTCCAAGTCACTTGTCAGGGTGATCGTCGGCGCAAGCGAGCCGAGAACCTTTGCCAGCATCAGTTTGGCTTTTTGGTCATGGATAGCCGTTCGCAGGCCGGCCGAAGAGACAATGAGTCCTTTCACGTCCACTTTATGCGTCACCGCATAGGAGAGGGTGAGCAGGCCGCCCAAGCTGTGTCCATAAATAAAGCGCGGCGCAGACGGATATCGTTTGGCGGCATCCTGCACGAATGCCTCAATATCCTTGAAGAAAGCCTCCGCCGAGGGGGTATGGCCGCGCGGACCGCCCGACTTGCCATGTCCGCGCAGGTCGAAGCCAAGCAGGGCATAGCCCGCCTCTGCAAACGCCGCGCCGACGTGTTCGTAGCGTCCGATGTGTTCGCCCAACCCGTGGATGAGGCAGATGGCGGCTTTCGGCTCTTTTTCGGGCGTCCAACCTTTTGCGTACATCTTCAACCCGTCGAAAGATGCCCACTCCCATTCAAACGTTTTCATTTTTTCTCCTTTTCAGAACAAATTGGCAATTTGTCCTGCTCTCAAACTGTCTTGATATGGAATTCACACTGACCAGCGCCATTTGCACGGCAGGAAGTTTCAGCGATGTCGTACTCGCGGCCCGCGGCCCAGAAGAGCGCCTCCCGCATCAGCCCCATGGTCACCCAGCAGATGGACTCGTCATCATGCTGTTCGCAGGTGGTGGGCGAGACGTGATCCACAAGAAGCAGGTCGAGATCGAGGGTGTGAACGGTGATGTCGCCCGCCTTGAACGAGAGCAGGCGCGCCAGCAGATCCAGCGCGGGTTTGGGACGCGCAGCCGTGGCCAGTCCACGCGCGATGGGAATCTGCGGTTTCAACGTCAGCGAGGATTCTTCGAGCAGGCGCTTCCAGAATTGCGCGCCGACGCGCAGGAGGATGCCGCGCGCGCCGCGTCCGTAGTAGACGCGCAGGGCCTGCTGAAGTCCCGCGTAGGCCTGGGCGGCCGCGGACGAGTCCAAACGCGCGACCGCTGCAGGATCCGCGAGAAGAAGCGAGAGTCCCGCCTTGTCCAGCACCGCGGATAAGGTATCCGTCCCCAGTTCCGCGGAGACGGTCTGCACGAAAGCGCGGAGCAATCGCGGCGAAAAATCAGGCATCCCTCGCCTCTCCCACTTCGAAGCGGCAATAGGGATCGCCCTTCGCGAGGCAATGCGTTTCGGTGATGACGTGCTCGCGTCCCGTTGCCCAGCGCACGGCCTCGCCGATGGAACCGACGTAGAGATGGCAGATGGGTTTTTCGCTGGCGCGGCTGTGGCAGATGGCGCAGGTGGATTCGAGGTAGGCCACGTGTTCGCCGCTGTCGTCCACCCAGGCTTCCACTTGCGCATTGGTTTTTTTGAGCGCGCTCACCATTTGGTTGAGGATGAATTTGATGCGTTGTCGTTCGGGCAGGAGTTTGAGCGCCGCGCCCGCGATGCCAAGCAGGGCGGCTTGTTCGCGCACCGCATATTCAAAGGAGGCTTTGCCGACGCGCTTCAAAATTCCAGGCCCGCCGCGCCCGTAAAATTCTTCGATGGCGGCGTTGAAGCGCGCATATTGCGATGCTTGAATGGATGGGTTGAGGTCGTCGGGTGGAAAATTTCCGATAAAGCGTTCCAGCCCGCTGGAGCGCAACACCGCGTTCAGGCCGTTCTCGCCCATCACCTCCTGCGCGGCGACGAACGCCTGCCGCACGAGCGCGTTGACGATGACCGCATCTTCTCTTGGCATGTCAGTCTCCTCGGTTCACAAAAGAACGGAACACTGGATGCTCCTCCCCCGTCCGGATGAAGCCCATTTTCTGATACAACGCCAGCGAGACGCGGTTATCGCCCTGTGTGTTGACCGAGATGAGGTTCGCGCCGCGTTGACGCATTTGCTGGATGAGACCCGCCACGAGCGCCTCGCCCAGGCCGAATCCCTGCGCCTCTTTTCGGACGGCGAGGCGGGCGAGGTGAGCCCCATTCGGTTTGCCTGTGGACAGTTGGCAGCCGAGCACGCGTCCCTGTGATTCGATCACGGCCGCGGAAATAGACTGGGAGAATGCGCGCTGTAAATTGTCGAGCGAGATGCGCCAGAGAGGGTCGAAGGCGTCCGCGTCGGTCTGCGCCACCGCGGGCAGGTCGGATTCGGTCATGGCGCGCAGATGAAGTCCCGCGTGGAGCGAGGGGGGCAACGCGGGGCGTCCCTGCCATTCGAGCATGACGAGGTTCTGCAACCAGTCGAATTCGGTGCGTTGCATCAGGTCGCGCATCCACGTTTGCATGGCAATGACGGCCACCTGCGCGCCGCCGCGGCGAGCGATCTCCTCACGGGCCAGATCCCAAAGGGCGGACCACGCCTCAGAGGCGGAGACCGCTCCCCCGTAGGCAAAGAGGCGCAACCAGGCCACCCCGGGCGGGTCGGGCGGACAGGCCAGCGCGGCCAGGGCACGTCCATCCTCCTCGATCAACCAGAAGTAGGGCGAACCCAGCCAGTCGAGTGGATGTCGCCAGTCGAGATGGCGATGGACATGGTTTTGAAAGAAGATCAGGTCGGAAATGGCCTGACGATCCTGCTCTCCCGCAGGGCGAACCTGGAGATCGAGTCCAATCATGGTTTGAAACGAAGGAGGAATTTCAGGAAGCGTTGCCAGAGACTGGGTTTTTCCACTGCGCCAAGCGAGCCGAGCATTTCCATTCCCGCTTCGCTGAGTTTCCCCTGTTTCAAGCGGATGGCAGCCACGGATTTCAACACGAGGGCGCGCATATCTTTTTCACCAGTCTTTTCGAACAATGCGGCGGCGCGCTCGTAAAGCGGCAGGGCCTCCTCGTAGCGTTTCAGCGCTTCCAGCGCGGAGGCCTGGTTGCCAAGCGCCATGGCCTGTTTGGTCGCGTCCGCGTGGGATTCGAAAATTTTGTCGGTGCCTCGCGAAGCATCCAGGGCTTGTTGCGGCTGGTTGTTCTTCAGCAGGGCCACACTGCGGTTGTTGTCCATCTCCGCGGCGTGCAAGCCGTCATGGCCGAGGTTGTATCCACGCGAGGCTTCTTCAAAGAGACGCGCAGCCTCCGCGTAGTGCGAGGCGGCAAAGGCGCGTTTCCCCTCTTCGGCAAGTTGATGCGGTTCTTTTTCCATGATGGGAAACCTCACCCCCGCCCTCTCACGCTGGGAGAGGACGGTGAATTAGAAAGTGATATCCAGCAAGCCTTCGGCCACTGAGCGCAGGCGGTCCTTGGACATGGTGCTGAGTTTGCGCGCCAGTTCGAGGTAGGGGATGTTGACTGGCTGGCTGACAAATTGACGAAGGTCGGCGGGGAGTTTGAGGAAATCATGGACAGCCTTCTGGTCGCTCATCCACTGGCCGACGGGACCGCTCTGGTCGAAGAGTTCGTCCACGCGGCTATCGAGCGCTTCGAGCAGGACCTCGAGGTCGGGCACTGGAATGGGACGGTCTCCCAGTTCGTAGGCCTTCAATCGGCTGGACGGGATCCCCGTCTCCTGCGAAAGGTCGCGCACCGATTTGTTGACTTTCTCGCGCGCCTGACGCAACAACGCGCCGATCATGCGCTGACGGACGAGGAGAAGCCGCGGCAGGTCGAGCGGCGCGGTGACGGGCTCATCGTCCGAGATGGCCTCGTGACCCCAGAAATGGTTGATGGGCAGTTTCAGGAAATAGACCAGCACTTCCAGTTCGGGAAGCGAGGGTGAACGGCGTCCCTCCTCGTAGGATTTGAAGATGGCCTTCGTCACGCCGATGGCTTCGGCGCATTCCTGCAACGTTCTGCGCGATGCCAGGCGCGCGTCCCGAATGAGAACGCCAAATTTTTTCGTGCGGATGGTGATCTGGGAGCGAGTATCCATGATGATTCCTTGCGGATGAAGAATCGAAGGCGGGTATTCGGATTATACTGCCTCTTGAAATATTTCTTACACTCAGTCGCGCGGTCGTTGCAGGGTCGTCTGGATCGTCACTGCGACGGGAATCCTGGTGACAACTTCGGTAAATATCTTGCCCTTTTCGTCTTCAAATCCAGGGACCATTTTATACTCCTTGTGCGTGGCCGTTGCGGGTGCGCCCGGCCATTTCGATGATCTGCGCGGCCGATTCTTTCAGGACCATGGTGGCCGTGTCGTTGGGGAATTTGCTTGCGAAAGGCACATTCTGGTTGTTCACCATCAGCAGGTTTCCCGCCAGGTGAGGCAGGGCCGAACGGATGGGCAGCCCCAGCACATCCTCCACCTCCGATTTGGTGATGCCTTCGAAGCCCACCACGCGGTTGAGGATGGGATAGATGTGCCCTTTCGACAAGCCCTTGGATTGCAGGTATTGCCAGACGATGCGGCTTAAACGCACCGTGCCCATATCGGGGCTGATGGTCATGGCGATCAAGTCGGCTTGCTGGATGATGGGCAGGATGATCTGCGAGAGCGAGCGTCCAACATCAATGAAGATGAAATCGTAGGCGGCCTGCAGAGATTCAACGATCTGCCCGATGCGGTCGGCGCGCAGACTGGAGGCGCTTTCGGGATCGGGCGAACCTGCCACGAGGTGGAATTTCCAGGCGGGCAGTCTGGGCAGGTTTTCGCGGAAGAAGGCCGCGTCCGTTTTTTCGGGGGGCATGGCCGCGAGGGTGGCCAGGTTCATGCCGCCATCGTAGCCGACGTTGAATGCGATGGAGCCAATCGGCAGGACACTGTCGATCACGACCACGTGCGCGGAGGGCCGATGCACGGAAATGTTCATTGCCAGATTGGCGCACAGAGACGAGGCGCCCGTCCCGCCCTTGGCGCTGAGGAAGACGACCAATAACCCGCCGCCCTTTTTCGAGACGACGGGGGCGGCCTCTTCCACTTCGGGGCTTGATTTATCTGGACTGGAGGCAAGCCACAGGTCAATGGCATCCATTAAGGGGGGAATATTTTCTGCGGATTTGAAGAAGAACTCGTTGAACCCCGCTTCGAGACAGGCGGTTTTCCGCGCTGGGGAGAGATCACTGCTGAGCGCGATGGCGGGAGTGGATGCGGTACGCGTGTCGGAGCGCAATTTGCGCAGGAGTTCCTCTCCCGAAAGATCGGACAGTTTCGGATCGATCAGGATGAGGTCCGGGCGGTCGCGCCAGGCGTAGACCAATCCCTCCTTACCGAGCGATGTTTCCAGAACGATGCAATTTCTCTGTTCGAGGGCACGCGCCAGGTAATTTCGACTGGGCCCATCCCCATCCACGATCAGAATCGTCTTTCCGGCCATGGCGGCCTCCTACCTTTAATTTTCGAGCGGCGGCATCAGGTAACCCAAACCCGAGCGCGTGACGATGTGGCGCGGGTTGTGGGGGTCGTCCTCCAGTTTTTGGCGCAGGCGGGCAATGCTCACCCAGAGAATTTCCTTGTCACCTTTGTATTCCGGTCCCCAAACGCTGGTCAGCAGGTCCTCGGAGGTGAGGATCTTTCCGAGATTATGGGCGAATTGCAGGAGCAGGCGATATTCGGTGGCGGAGAGGGAGACATCCTGTTCGCCGCGCCAGACTTCGGCGCGTGCAAAGTCAATGCGCAGGTTATCGTGGGTAAAGAAGCGCGCTTGTCCGCTTTCGGAGGGGAGTTGTGCGCGGCGGAGGACCGCGCGGACGCGCGCCAGCAGTTCGGTGGCCGAGAAGGGTTTGACGAGATAATCATCCGCACCCAGGTCGAGACCGCGCACGCGATCTTGTTCCTCGCCTTTGGCGGTAAGGATGATGATGGGAACACTGGAAAATTCGCGGATGCGCTGGGTGGCGCCAAACCCATCGAGACGGGGCATCATGATGTCGAGCAGGACCAGGTCGATGGGCTGGGAGGAAAAAACGTCCAGAGCCTGCTGGCCATCCTGTGCGGTGACCACTTCGTAGCCTTCGGTACGCAGGTTGGCCTCCAGCAAACGCAGGTATCGCGGTTCGTCGTCTACGATCAGGACTCGTTTCGCCATGGGACTCTCCTTTTCGAATCACGTTGCAGAATACGCGCTCGCATCGAGCGGAAGTTGAATGTGGAAGGTGGCGCCGTGCCCGGGAGTGGATTCCACCCAAATCTTACCATGATGCGCCATGATAATCTGGTGACAGATGTACAGTCCCAGCCCGGTGCCGGTGCTCACCATATGTTCGCCGGGCACGCGGTAGAAGCGCTCGAAGATCATGGATTGATGTTCGGGAGGAATGCCGGGGCCATGGTCTATGAAGCGGACGTGCAGGGTATCGCCTTCCTGCAACGCGCTCACTTCGAGGGGCGAGTTGGGGGCGTATTTGATGGCGTTGCTGAACAAATTCTCGAAGACGCGCGCCAGGTGGATGTTATCGCCGGGGATGGGCTGAATCGGCCCAAAGTCCAGCGTGATCGAGAGGCCGGGGTGACGCTGTTTGATGCGCAGGACCACGTCGCGGATGAGGGCGTCCATCCGCATGGGTTGGAATTTAAATTGCAGGGTGTTGCTCTGCAGGCGGGCGGATTCGAGCAGGTCTTCGATGAGTTGGGTCAGGCGGTCGGCTTCTTCCTCGATGATGGCGAGAAATTCGCGCTGGGTGTTGGCGTCCCAACTGGTGTCCTGACGGAGCAGGGTGGTGGAATAACCTTTAATGAAACCGAGGGGGGTGCGAAGTTCGTGCGAGATGGTGGCGAGAAAATCGTCCTGCAGGCGGATGCGGCGCTGCACCTCATCCAGTTGGTGATAGGTATCCTGCCAGGCGCGTCGCTCGAGCAGGCAGGATATCCACGTGGAGGCCAGCGCGGCCACATGCAAATGTTCATCCGAAAACTCGGGACCGCCAAAACGGACGAAGACGATCACGCCCCCCAATCGCTTTCCTTCGTGAAGCGGCAGCCCAAGCAGGTGAGACATCTCGAGGCGGTCGGTATGCGGTTTGAATTTGAGCGGCGGCGTTTCGATGACCAACGCGTCTTTCGCCATGACCTCCGCCGCGATGCGGTCCCCCCAGGCCGCGTCGGCTTCCGCGGTCTTGCCACGGCCGAGGGCGCGGGCGTAGACGATTTCGAGTCCATTTGTTCTTGGATCAACCAGATAGACGGCGAGATTATCGAACACGATGAACGGACGCAGTTCCATGGCCAGCGTTTCGAGCGCGGATTTCCAATCGGCCTGTGCGGCGGCTTTTTGGAAGAGTCGAAACAGGGAACTGAGCGTCTCCGCGTTCATCAGAGTTCTTTCCCTTCCTCCGCAATGGTCAACAGGGGGAATTTGAAGGTGGAGCCTTTTCCATCCACCGACACCACTTCCAGCATGGACCCGTGCGCCTCCACGATCTGCCGGACGAGCGAGAGGCCGATGCCTGTCCCCCCGTATTTGCGGGTGGAGGAACTGTCCAGTTGGTGGAACGGCTCGAAGATCTCCTCGATGCGATGAGGCGGGATGCCGATGCCCGTATCGGTGACCGAGATGATGACCAGGTTGGCCGTCTCGCGTTGCACGTTCAAAACCACGCGTCCGCCCGAGGAGGTGAACTTGACCGCGTTATCCAGCAGTTGGCCCAGCGCCCAGGCGATCTTCTGCGAATCCGCCTGAACCAGCGGCAGGTTTTTGTCCAATACTGCATGGACAGTGACGCCGCGGTCTTTGGCCTTCTGCTCCACCGACTTGATGCTCAAATTCGCCAGCCGGGCAATATCCACCACTTCCAGTTTCAGGCTCAATTCACCGCGTGAGGCCAGCGAGAACATGATCAGGTCGTCAATCAGCCCTTCCAGCCGCACCGTCGATTGCTGGCTGATCTGCAACGCGTGTTTTTGTTCAGCCGTGATGGGCCCCAGCGACTCGCTGACCATCAATTCAATGTAGCCCTTCACGTGAGTCAGCGGTGTGCGTAGTTCATGCGAAACATTGGCGACAAAATTGGCCTTCATCTGGCTCAATTCCGACAGCCGTTCCAATGCCTCCTGCAATTCCGCGGTGCGTTGCTGCACGCGTTGCTCGAGGCTCCGATTGGCCGCCTGCAATGCGTTCCGCAACTGGATAATCTGCTCAGTCACCACCTGGTCGAGCGTGGATTGCTTCAATAATTTCAATTCGATCAGGGCCTGCCCCAACAGGCAGGTTTTTCCCTGCGCAACCTGTTCCTGTTGATATGCCAGCGCCTTGTGCAAATCCTCTTCGCTGATATACCCCTTCTGCACGAGTGAATCGCCCAAACGCGACACCAGCATTTCCGGGCTGAGACGAAGCGGTTGTGTGTTCATGCGGACCTCCAAACCCATTCCCCGCCCACCATCGTTGCAGACGACTCCATCGTAAGCAAATCCTCTGCGGGACAGGTGAACGGGTCTTTTTCCAGGACGATGAAATCGGCGAGACAACCCGCGGCCAAGCGGCCCAGACGGGATTCCATGCCTGCCGCGTACGCTGCCCCTATTGTATACGCTTCGACAGCCTCGCGCATCGTTAATTTTTCCTCGGGGACCCACGACTCGTCCGACGCTTCCGCGCGCCGACGCGTGACCGCGGCATACAGACCGAGGAACGGGTTCGGCGATTCTACGGGCGCATCCGACCCGAACGCGAGACGCGCGCCGTGCGCGAGTTGAGTCCGCCAGGCATAGGCGAGTCTGGCGCGCTCGCCCCAAAAGCGGTCGGCCATGTGCATATCCGAAGTCGCATGGATGGGTTGCATGGATGCGATGATATCCAATTCCGCGAGGCGCGCCGCGTCATCGGGATGCAAAACCTGCACGTGTTCGATGCGATGTCGAAGCGGAGGCAGGTTCAGGTCACGTTCGTAGCGGCGGAGTTGCTCGTACGCGTCCAGCGCTTCGTGATTCGCCCTGTCGCCGATCGCGTGGACGGTCATCGCCAGTCCCACGTCCGCGGCACGGCGGGCAATCTCGAAGAGATGCTCGCCGTCCATGTTGAGAATGCCGCGGTTTTCGGGTTCGTTCAAATAGGGCTGGAACATGGCCGCGGTGCGCGGACCGAGCGCTCCATCCATAAAGGCTTTCACATTGCCAATGCGCAGACGATGATCACCGAAGCCGCTTCGCAAACCGAGTTCGTGCGCGTGGTCGAGATCGTCCACAGGAATGTTTTTCACGACGCGCAATTTGAGTTCGCCGCGCTGGTGCAACTGCTGCAATGCCATGAAGCAAACGCGGCGGTCGAAATCGTGGACGCCCGTCAGACCCATCTTCCACAAGATGGGTTGCGCGGCGCGGATGGATTCGGCTACCGCGTCCACGCTCGGCTGCGGAATCTTCGCGCTGACCAGGTCCATCGCGGATTCGAGCAGGATGCCCGTCGGCTGTCCGTGCTCATCGCGTTGGATTTCGCCGTTTTCGGGATCGGGCGTTGACGAAGTGATGCCTGCCAATTTCAGCGCGGCGCTGTTCGCCCACGCGGCATGGAGGGATTTTGCGGTGAGGTAAACGGGGTGATTCGGCGCAATGGAATCGAGATGAGAGGCGTGAGGCCAACTTGCCCTCACCCCTTCCCCTCTCCCGTAATCGGGAGAGGGGCTACCGAAGGGCGGGGTGAGGGAATTCCACTCATTCTGGTTCCATCCATGCCCCAAAACCCATTCCCCATCTTTCGCGGTTTTCGCGCGTTCTGCCACGCGTCGCAGACATTCCTCCAGCGTGGACGTTTCGCAGTCAATTTTTTGCAGGCCGAGGGAATAATATTGCAGATGGATATGCGCGTCGGTGAGACCTGGCATCACCACGCGTCCGCCGAGGTCGAATTTCTCGGCGCGCGCGTCGAGCAGTTCTTCGCTGCCGACGGCAATGATTTCGCCGCGGTCGATCAACAGCGCGGAAGCCGTCTCTTGCGCGGGATGCAAGGTGTGGATGCGGGCGTTGAATAAAAGTTTCATGGCAGTTTGTAGAACAATTTGCTAAATTGTTCATGGACAAATTGGCAATTCGTCCTACAGCAATCGTTTCAACAGCGTATCCAACTCTTCATCCGAATAATAATAGATCGTGACCGCGCCGCCCTTCTTGCCGTGCTTCAACGCGACTTTCGTGCCGAGGCTGGCGCGCAATTTGCGTTCGATGTCCAGCACATCGGCGGGGACGCGTGGCTTGGGTTTGGCTTTCGGCTTCTCGCCGCCCAACTTGCGGACAAGTCCCTCCGTTTGCCGCACCGAAAGGTACAACTTCAAGACCGTCTGCAACGCGGCTTCCTGCGCTTTGGCGGAGGTGAGTCCCAGCAGGGCGCGGGCATGGCCTTCAGTGATCAGCCCATCCACGAGAGCCTGCTTCACTTTTTGGGAGAGTCCCAGCAGGCGCAGGGTGTTGGTCACCGCCACGCGGCTCTTGCCCACGCGCTCGGCCACCTGTTCCTGCGAGAGTCCGAAATCCTGGACGAGGTGATGGTACGCCTCGGCCTCCTCGAGCGGATTCAAGTCCGCACGCTGGACGTTTTCAATCAGCGCGAGTTCCAGCAATTGACGGTCACTGGCCTGACGGATGATGACGGGGACGGTCTTCAGCCCCGCGAGTTTGGCGGCCTGCAAACGGCGTTCGCCCGCGATCAGGGTGAAATTCCCGCCGTGCGCGGGCGAGACGATGAGCGGCTGGATGATGCCATGCTCGCGGATGGACGCGGCCAACTCCTCGAGTTCCCCCGCGTCAAACTGGACCCGCGGCTGGCGCGGGTTTCGAGAGATGGATTCCACCGCGGCCTGCGTCACCCCGCCCGCCACGACGGTCCGCGTCTCCGCGTTGCCGCCGGGGATGAGGGCGTCGAGTCCTTTACCGAGTCCAGTTCGTTGAGGCATGAATTGCTCCTTTTTTAAACACAAAGTATCCATGAAAGGGTTTCACCCTCCCTTCGGGGATGAAAACCAGTACCGCAAGATTTATCTTGCCTGCCAGAAGCAACATGAATGTTGCGGTACTATTTTCATATCAGTACACGAAGGCAACGAAGGTGGGTTGAGTGATGATTTTGGTTATTTATTTCAATCATCACGAAAGATGGTCGAGAAAAATTACCGAGTTGCGCCTTTCAAAAAAACTTTGTGTACTCGCCTGCACTGCACCAAACGCAGTGCGGCGCAAGTGTCGTGCCCTTTGCGTTTAAATTTTGACGCCGTCGCCCTTCAGCACTTCGCGTGCAAGGGATTCGTAGGCCTTCGCCCCCGCGGACGAGGGCGCGTAGGCCGAGATGGGTAGTCCATACGAGGGCGCTTCCGCAAGGCGGATACTGCGCGGAATGACTGAATGAAAAGCCTGTTTGGGAAAATGCTTGTTGACTTCCTTCACCACGTCTGCGGACAGATTCGCGCGGGGGTCGAACATCGTCAGGACGACGCCGCGCACTTTCAGGTCGGGGAAGAGCGCCGTGCGGACGCGGTGGATCGTCTGCGTCAGTTGGCCGAGTCCCTCGAGGGCGAGATACTCGCATTGGACGGGAATCACCACCCCGTCGCGCGCCGCGACGAGTCCGTTCACGGTCAGGAGGCCGAGTGAGGGCGGACAGTCCACGAGGATGTAGTCGTAGCGGCCGTCCAGTTTTTCGAGCGCGTTCCTGAGCCTGTTTTCACGGGCCAACTCGTTGACCAATTCCACTTCCGCGCCCGCCAGGGCTGGCGAGGAGGGCAGGATGGAAATTTTGAGGCGCTCGTTGTGAAGCGGAAGCGCATCGGGCGGCAGGAGATCGAGCAGGACTTCGTAGGTGCCGCCCGTGACGGTGGTTTTGTCCACGCCGAGGGAGGAGGTGGCGTTGGCCTGCGGGTCGAGGTCCACGATGAGGACGCGCTGGCCGAGTTGCGCCAGGTACGCGCCGAGGTTGATGGCAGTGGTGGTTTTGCCCACGCCGCCTTTTTGGTTGACGAAAGTGTAGATGCGAGTCATTGGATTTTCGGTTTTTGATTGACGATTTACGATTGGTGGATGGCGATTGAAGATTGGAGATTGGTGATTAGTACTGCAACATTTATGTTGCCGCCCCGGGCAAGATAAATCTTGCGGTACTGAGATTTTATTGTAGTACTTCCACCAAACACGCTTGGATTTCCTGCTCGG
>DYKX01000066.1:2714-15039 GCA_020722375.1 Anaerolinea thermophila | reverse complement strand
ATATCAGACTTAACGCAGAACCCCGATTTCTCGAAGAAATCGGGGTTCTCGTCTTTGGCGGGGAGGGAGGGATTCGAACCCTCGGCTGAGGTTTAAGCCCCAGCACTCACTTAGCAGGCGAGCCCAATCGGCCACTCTGGCACCTCCCCGGGTGCGAATGTTATTTTACTCGAAGAATGGCGAGCGGAGGGAGTGGGATTCGAACCCACGTGGACTTGCGCCCAACATGTTTTCAAGACATGCGCCTTAGGCCGCTCGGCCATCCCTCCAGCGCACAGGATTTTACCATGACTTGTAGGACAAATTGCCAATTTGTCCTACCTCGCTTGGTATAATTCACCTCCTGCGGAGAACCAAATGAAAAAGTACCACCTCTGGACCGAAGGCTGTCAAATGAACGTGGCCGATTCACAACGCGTCGGCTCGTCGTTGGAACACCTCGGCTATACCTTTACCGATAAAGCCGAAGAAGCGGACGTGATCGTTTTAAACACCTGCGTCGTGCGCCAATCTGCCGAAGACAAGGCCTATGGACGCTTGTCCTCCCTCCGCCCACTCAAACAGCAGAATCCCGACCTCGTCATCAACCTGATGGGATGCCTCGTGGGCGTGCGCGGCGCGGACAAATTGCGCGCCAAACTTCCCTTCGTGGACGTCTTCTCGCCTCCCTCCGACCCCGGGCCGTTGATCTCGTTCCTCAGCCAGGGCGAAGTCCGCGCCATCGAAGCCGACGAGACCGCGCGCCGCTTCGGCTTCATGGACGGCGACCTCATCCTACCCGACCACGAGCGCGGACAACTCGTCAGCGCGCACGTGCCGATTGTCTACGGCTGTTCACACGCCTGCACCTTCTGCATCATCCCCTACAAACGCGGCGTCGAACGCAGTCGTCCTGTGGGCGACATCCTCGGCGAGATCCGCTCGCTTGCCAAACAAGGCGTCAAGGAAGTGACCCTGCTAGGCCAGATCGTGGATCGCTACGGCAAAGACATTCCCGATGGCCCCAACCTCGCCGCGCTCCTGCGCC
This sequence comes from Anaerolinea thermophila, assembly GCA_020722375.1. Taxonomy (GTDB): domain Bacteria; phylum Chloroflexota; class Anaerolineae; order Anaerolineales; family Villigracilaceae; genus Denitrolinea. The sequence goes on along the minus strand of DYKX01000066.1, from coordinate 14,012 downwards.
TCGTCAGCGAAGTCGAAGGCATCGAGCGCGTCCGCTTCCTCACCTCGCATCCCAACTACTTCACCGAAGAATTGATGGACGCCGTGGCCGCGCTCCCCAAAGTGATGCCGCACATCGAAGTCCCCATCCAGGCGGGCGATGACGAAGTGCTCGCCAACATGCGCCGCGGCTACACCCAGCAAAATTACCGCGACCTGGTGGCAAAAATCCGCGCGCGGATTCCCGACTGCTCCATCGCCACCGATATCATCGTCGGATTCCCCGGCGAGACGGACGCGCAGTTCATGGAGACCTTCCGCGTCCTCTCCGACCTTCGGCTGGACGTGGCCCACCTGGCGCGTTACTCCTCCCGTGAGGGGACCGTCGCCACGCGCAGCATGGACGACAACGTGAGCGACGACGAGAAGATGCGCCGCTTCCGCCTGCTCGAAGAATTGCAGGAAAAAATCGTCGGCGAGATCAACCAGAAATACCTCGGCGAAAACGTGGACGTGCTGTTCGAGGAAAAAGTGAAGGGACGCTGGCGCGGCCGCACCCCCACCAACAAACTCGTCTTCGTGGAATCAGAGGAAGACCTGCGCGGCAGGATCGAATCCGTCAAAGTCACGTGGACGGGGCCGTGGTCCATGCAGGCCACGCTCGTACCGCAAAATTAATTTTGCGCTACTGCCTGGAGGAAATATGCCCAACCAAATCCGTCCGCTTGCCATCTGCCTCTTCCGCGACGGGGGACGAATCCTCGTCGGCGAGGGGAATGACCCAGTAAAGCGCGAAACGTTCTACCGTCCGCTTGGCGGCGGGATCGAGTTTGGACCAGATGCGCCTTTATACCCCGATGGATTGCTGGATGCCTTGAAATAGACTTCCCGCCTTTTGGCGGGAAGTTTCGTGCTACAGGGAGGAAAGACTATCGTTGAGCGTGCTGAAAACGTTGCCGATGATCGGGCCGAGCAGCATGAGTACAGCGATGACAACAATAGCGACCAAAACAAGAATGAGCGCATACTCTACCAAGCCCTGACCTTTTTCGGTCAAGTGGAACTTCATTACTCTCACCTCCTTTCGCGTTGAGATAAAAAACTTTAGCACACTCTTTGATAAAACACAACTTCCAAATTTGACAGGTTTAATCCACCACATCCACGCGGGTGGCGTTGGCGTATTCCAGTTTGTATTGTTTTTCGGGCAGGACGGACGGCATGGACCAGCGGTACAGCCACTTGGCCGCGAACGGCGAAAGGTTGACGCATCCATGCGAGCGGGGGTGGCCGAAGTCATTGTGCCAGTAGGTCCCGTGCAGGGAGATGCCGTTGTCCTTGATGTACATCACCCACGGCACGCCGGGCAGGTCGAACCCGCTGGCGGTGATGTCCCCGGCGGCCATGTGTCGGCTGGGACGTTTGTGGTAGGTCTCGAAGGTGCCGACGGGCGTGGTGTACGTCCCCACTTGCAGGACGGCTCCCGTCGCCGCGCGCGCTGCGAAGACGACGCGCTTCGCTTCGTAGGCCAGCACCAGTTGCTCGCGCAGGCGGATTTCGATCCGCTTTTCGCGCGGCGGCACAGACGGGGAGATGGGTTCGAGTTCCTCGCGCGGGAAGATGCGGATGTGCCTGGCGGGCACGAAATAGAACTGCTCGTACTTGTCGTCCAACAGGCGATACCAGCCGCTTCCATCTGGACCTGGGACGGATCCCAGCGCCCAGTGCGTGGTCTCGTAATAGAGGCGGTACACCACCTTCGACGCCGCGTCGGGAGATTCGTACGCGTCCGTAAACGGGACGCTGACCTCGCCCAGTAATCCCTCCTGCGGAATGGTTTTCACCGTCTCGTTCAGGATCGTGCGGACAGGTTGCACCCAGCCCGAGTACAGATACCCGCCGTCCACCAGTTTGTACCAGACGCGGTTGTAGGCGCTGACATCCTCGTCAATGGCGGTGTGGTCGATATCCACGATCAGGTCGCGCCAGTAGAGTTTGACGCGCTTGCCTTTGGACGAGGGAGCATCGTGCGCCCAGAGCGTGCTGGCGGCGATACGTCCCTGAAGATGCGGCTCGGAGGCAGAGGCCGGCAACGGGCGTTGCCCTGAGCCTGTCGAAGGGTCAGAAAAGAACGAGAGCGGCTGGCCCGGGGTGAGAAGTCCCATCAGGCCAAGTCCGCTCAGTTTGAGGAAGTCGCGGCGCGAAAGTCCGCCGTTGGAATTGCCCATCGTTCTAATAGTGGACTTTGACGGTCGTCCCGAACGTGGACCAGTTGTAGAGCCAGCCCGCGTCGGCGATGCTCATGTTGACGCATCCGTGACTCATGGGCGTGCCAAAGTTGTTGTGCCAATACGTGCCGTGGATGCCGTAACTCTTGTAGAAATACATCGTGTAGGGCACATCGGGCAGATAGTAGCCGGGGCCGTGCATATCGGCGTAAAGGAAGCGGGCGTAGATCTTGTACGTGCCAGTGACGGTGGGGGTGGCGGCCACGCCTGTGGAGACGAGGAAGGAGTTCACCATCACATCGCCTTCGTAGGCGTAAAGACGCTGTGATGAAAGGTTGATGTCGATCCAGCGGGCGCCGTTGCCGCCACTGCTTCCACTGTTGCTCGGCGGGTTGTTCGCCTGCTGGGTCGGCGCGACGTAGGGCGCGGCGGTCGGGCGGATGGGCGTGGGCGTGTCGGGGACGATGGCAACTTCCATTACGCCGGGCGTATCGGTTGGCAGGGGCGTGTCGGTGGGGAGCGGTGTGGAGGTGAATTCGAGCGTGGGGGTGATGCTGGGCGTGGCCGTGAAGGTGAGCGTCGGCGTGAGGGACGGGGTGACCGTCCACTCGGGGGTGTAGGTCGGCTTGGCGACCTCAGCCATTACGAAGTTCGATTCGAGCGTGGATGTGGGGGCAGGATTGTCCGCGCTCCGCACGATGGATGCCAGCGCCGAGGATTTGCTCACCGACCAGGCCGCGAACCCGATCACCAGACAGACCAGGCCGACCAGCAACATGATGGGGAGCAGGCGCCCCCGCGGCTTTGTGGCCTGCTTCGCTTCTTTCGCGGACGTTTGGCCGCGTGCTGATTCTGAATCGGATTCGTCCCCCGCGCGTTTGCGCGCCCATTCCATGGCCTTGTGCGCCCGCGTCGAACGCGGGTTGATCGTCAGCGCGCGCTGGGCGTGCTTCAGGCTGTCGCGCGGGCTGGAGACCGCCGCCAGTAGCAGCCAGCCTTCCTCCAGTTCAGGAGCGAGGCGGGTGGCTTGTTCGGCCCAGCCGCGCGCCTCGGCAATATCCCCGCGCCGCAGGGCGTCGCGTCCGTTTTGGATGATGGAGTGAATGTGGGAGGGATCGGGTTGCATATTGTTAAAGGAGGTCTGGGTTATCCTATGCGAAGTTTACCACTAAAGTCCACTTTCACAAACCGGGTTTGTCCTCACCAGCGAATTTCCACCGGCGTGCCGATCTCGGCCCAGTTGTAAAGCAGGGAGGAATCATACGAATCCAGCACCACGCATCCGTAGGAGATGGGGCGCCCGAGGTAGCCCGCCCACAGTTCCGCGCCGTTCGGCAGAATGGGCAGGGAGTGAATGCCGTTCTCCAGTCCGCCCGCCCAGTAAATGCCCAGCCAGTTTGGCATCCAGATGTTCCAGGTGGCGCCGTACGCGTTGGGAATCTTGCTCTGCACTTGGAACAGGCCGGTGCGCGTGGCGTTGTTGATGCCCGTGGAGGCCACGAAACTGTAGAGTAACTGGTCGTTCTCGTAGACGTACATGTGCTGTTCGGAAATGTCCACGAGGATATATTTGCTCCCCGAGTAGGACGGGGCCGCCTCGCTCTCACCGGACGGGAGGCTGGATTCCTCCACGATGGACATTTCCAGCAGGGGCGGCGTTGCGGTGGGCGTGGGGAGAGGCGTGGAGGTTTCGAGCAGGGTCGCGGTTGGAAGCGGCGTGTACGTGGGTTTGGCGATCTCCGCCAGCATGAAATGGACTTCGGACGTGGCAGTGGGTAATTCCTCCCCCCGCAGCAGGGAGGCCGCCGGGGAAGCGAACGAGGTCACTGCCAGCGCCAGCGCGATGAGGAAAAACAGTCCCAGCAAAAGCAGGATAAAGAGGGGCCCGCGGCGATTGGCAGGTTGAGCGTTCATTTCGGGAAGGGAGTCGGCTCGATATTTTCGTTATTGATAAAACACAAAATGCCTTGCACGATGCCATCCGCCACCTTGTCGGTATGAGTGGTCAGGTAAACGCGGTCGAGGTTGAGGAAGCCCGTCTCGATGATGGCCGCGATCGTGCTGGGATCGATCTCCGAGAAGGAGTGATAATCGGTCATGTCTTTGGTGATGCTCCCCGCGTGGAACGTCAGCCCGGTGACGCGCATGTAACGGTCCACCAGGCAGGCGGTCAGGCGGTTGGCGCGGTTGACGTCGCGCGTGTCCAGGGCCGCGGCCACTTTGAATCCTGTGGCCTGATCGTTGATGTAATCGCACGAATCGTTATGGATGGAGACCAGCGCCGCGGCGCGGTATCCCGCGAGACGCGTGTCGTACTCCTGCAACAGGTCCACCTGATAACCGCGCGCTGTCAGACTGTTTTGCACCATCGTCGCGATCTTTTGATTTACTTCCTGCTCGGTGAGCGTGACCGCGCCGTTCTCGTCCATGCAGACCGAGCCCGAGTCGTTGCCGAGATGCCCTGCCACGATTCCAATCCGCAGGGGAGGCAGGGGCGTGGACACGGCGGGTTCTGCCCCCGCGGGGCGCGGCGTCATCAACAGTGACCACTGCTCCGAAAGGCCGCCCATCGAAAGGCTGGAGGGAGTCCACGCGGTGAACAGCGTGGCGAGGAAGATCGCGACCAGAATCGTCGGTCCGAACAGATGCGCCCGCGCGGGGCGGCGCGTCCGTGGGCGGGGGGTGGATTTCGTCTCGGAACTCATTGTGGATAATGGTACTCAATTGAATGGGAAATGGCAAGGAAATAAAAAATGGGTTTCTGTCTTGACTTTGCCCTGCCCACTCGGTATGATGAAATTGAAATGGAGATTCATCAATGACCCTCAATTCCGAATCCTTTCGCCACGCCATGCGCGCCTGGACGACCGGCGTGGCGGTCATCCTTGCCGCACATGAAGGCGAATCCTACGGCATGACCATCAACTCGTTCGCATCGCTCTCGCTCGATCCGCCGCTCGTGACCGTGGTCTTGAAAAACGACACGCGCGTTTTCGAACTCGTCAATCGTTCGTACGCCTTCACGGTGAACATCCTGTCCGATTCGCAGACGGAAATCGCGGAAAATCTCGCTGGAAAATTACACGGCGCGGAGCGGATGTCCAGTCTCGCGGTGCAAACGCTGACGAGCGGCGCGTCCATCCTGACCGAGGGGCTGGCCTGGCTGGACTGCCGCGTCGTCCACACTTACGCGGCTGGAGTCAACACGCTCTTCGTCGCAGAAGTGACCGACGCCCAAGTTCGGTCCACGGACGATCCGCTGGTGTATCATAATCGTGTGTATTATCAATTGATGTTACGCAGTTTCTCAGTACCGCAACATTCATGTTGCCTGCCCGGGCGAGATAAATCTCGCGGTACTGCGTAACATGAGTTATCAACTTGCAAAGAGACGGTCATCTTGAAGATGGCTGTCTCTTCACGGAGGGCATCCATGTCCGACCCATTGACTCCTGAAGAAAAACAGACCCTGCTCCGTTTGGCGAGGCAGGCATTGGAATTGGGCGTGCGCGGGGAAAAACTCCCGCCGCTGGATTGGGATTCCCTCTCCCCAACCCTGCGCGCAGACGGCGCGTCATTCGTCACGCTGACGGTTCGCGGTGAATTGCGCGGTTGCATCGGCGCGCTCGAGGCCTACCAGCCCCTCGCTGCGGATGTGCGCGAACACGCCATCGCCGCCGCGCTCGAGGACTATCGCTTCCGTCCCGTGCAGGTGGCCGAGTTGGGCGGAATCAGCATCGAGGTCTCGCGCCTGACCGCTCCCGTCCCGCTCGAATATTCCAGCCCTGAGGATTTGTTGAAAAAACTCCGCCCAGGAGTGGACGGAGTCATTTTGCGTGATGGAAGTCGACGCGCCACGTTTTTGCCGCAGGTGTGGGAGAAACTTCCCGACGCGGAGGATTTCCTTGCCAACCTGTGTTACAAGATGGGCGCTTCGCCTGATCTGTGGCGGCACAAGCATCTGGCTGTGCTGACATATCAGGTGGAGGAATTTCATGAGTAGCGCGAAAGACCTCACGCGCTAGCGCACTCAGCGGCGGTCGAGCCGCAGGATGTTTCCGTTTCGATCCGCCAGATAGATCTCGCCCGCTTCGTCCACGCCGAAAGTGGTGATCAGTGCGCCCGTCTCGAACAGGACGGTGGAAGTGGATGTTTCCTCCGTCGCGGTGACGAGGCGAAGCGCGCCCCACACTTTCCCTGAACAGTAATCGCCATAAAAGTAAACGCCCTGCCATTCGGGCATGGTGCCGCGGTAGACGTAACCGCCCGTCACCGAACAACCCTGGTCGTGACCGTACTCAAAGAGCGGCGGACGATAATCCGCGGGAATATCGCCGGCGGAATAATCGTGCATGCCCTCGAAGCGGTTCCAGCCGAAGTTGATTCCGCCGGGCGTGCCCGCAGGCAGGAAGTCAATTTCCTCCCACGCGCCCTGTCCCACGTCGCCGATCCAGAGATCGCCAGTCAACGCGTCGAACGAGAAGCGGAAGGGATTTCGCAGGCCGTAGTGGAAGACTTCACTGCCAAATGGATTGTCTGTGGGGATGGCATACGGTTCGCCGCTATTGACGTCAATACGCAGGATTTTTCCGAGCAGGGTGTTGCGATTTTGTCCGTTACCCTGCGGATCGCCGCCCGAACCCCCGTCACCCAATGCGATGTAGAGATAGCCATCGGGACCGAAGGCCAGTCCGCCGCCGTTGTGATTGGGGAAGGGCTGCGTCACCCCCAACAGGCGGACTTCGCTGTTCGGGTCGGCGATGTCTCCCGCGGCGGTGAAGCGCGCAATGACCGTATCTCCGCCCGCTTCGGTGTAGTTGACGTAGAAGAATCCGTTCTGCGCAAAGTCGGGATGGAACGCCAGGCCGAGCAAGCCCTGTTCGTTCCCGCCATCGTCCACGCGCTCGCTGATATCGAGGAAGGGAGTCTCGAGCAGCGCGCCATTTTGCAGGATGCGAATCACACCCGCCTGTTCCACGATGAACAGCCGCCCTGAACCGTCGCCCGCGTTCTGGATATCGAGCGGACGGACAAGCCCGCCGATGACAGGTTCCCAATAGTAACGTTCTGGATTTGGGAAGTCGGTCACATTGACAGGCGGGATCGGGGTGGGCGCGTCGGTGGGGAGAAATGTCGCGGTGGCGGCGGCCGGCGCGAGCGTCGCGGGAGGCGGCACGAGGGTCGGCGCGCAAGCCGTCAGGATGAGAAGGGTCAGAAGGGACAGTCGTCGCATCATTTGTTACTTGTCCGAAACGTCGGTGGACTCGGCGTCCACCACTTCGTCCGCGGCGGATTCGGGATCCAGGTTGCTGGTGAGTTCCTTCATGTGTTCCTGCACCACGTTGGGCGGACAGAGCTCCACAAAGAGATAATTGCCCAGCGAGACGATGGCAATGTCATCCAACGCCGAGAGGCCGGGGATGGCGGCCACCGCATCAATCGGCCAGATCAGGTAGGCGAGGGTGGCCACGGGCAAAAGTTTCAGCAAAAAGTTGACGCGGCGGTCGCCCATGAGGCGGGCGATGAGTTTGAGACGCACAGCGAAGTCGCGAATGAATCCGCCGGAGGGAGGAATCATCAAATCGCCAGGTTTCTTTTGTTGCATGGAAATCTCCTGTCAAATCAAGTTGGTTGATTATACGCCGAACAGGTAAGTTTTTTTGTGAACGGCGTGTCTGTTTGCCGTATGAAAATACGGCAATTTACACATTGGAGTAAATGAAAATGGACATGATCATCGACTTCCCCGGCGGCGCACGCGTAGACGCACACTTCCGCGGCCACGACCTCCCCACAGACCAACCTCCCCAGGGCGGCGGTGAAGATGCCGCCCCCATGCCTTTCGAGGTGTTCCTCGCCTCCATTGGCACTTGCGCAGGCATTTACGTTCTCGGCTTCTGCCGCCAGCGCGGCATTGACACCACGGGCATACGCATCGTTCAGCGCAATTATCGCAATCCTTTTACTGGCGCGCTCGATAAAGTGGACCTCGATATTCAGGTTCCGCCCACGTTCCCGAAGCAGTATCACAGCGCCCTCATCCGCTCGGCGGACTTGTGCCTGGTGAAGAAGACGCTCGAAAATCCGCCCAAGTTCGAAATCACCACCACCGAAGTGCAGATGGCGTAACTTGCCCTCACCCCAGCCCCTCTCCCGAATTCGGGAGAGGGGTAAAATTTTGTCCATGCCCTTTTTGATTGACGGTCACAACCTGATCCCCAAACTCGGCCTCAGCCTGCGAAGCGTGGACGATGAGATGCAACTCGTGGCGCGCCTGCAGGATTATTGCCGCGTCGAACGCAAACAGGTGGAAGTCTATTTCGACGGCGCGCCCGCGGGACAGGTGGGGACGCGTCGGCTGGGACTCGTCACCGCGCACTTCGTCCGCCTCGGAAGCACCGCCGACGCGGCCATCCGCGCCCGACTGAAATCGCTCGGACGTGCGGCCCGCAACTGGACGGTGATCACGTCCGACCGCGCGGTGCAGGCGGAGGCGCGCGCGGTCAGTGCGACGGTCATCTCATCCGATGCGTTCGCGAGGCAGGTGAACGCGTCCACACGCGCGGCCGGCAAAGGGTCCGCGCCCGAGGCGGAAATGTCCGATGCGGAAGTGGAGGAGTGGCTCCGTCTCTTTCGTGAAAAAGAACGCTAATTCGGATAAGTCTTGTCCAAGTTCTAATCCCGCTTTAATGTATTTTGGAGTAATCGGGTGTATATTATCGGCAAGACACCTGCCCTCCCTTTTATTGGTATCTCGGGTGTCGGCCACCGAAATTGGCCCGCATGCCCCCCCCATGCTGTCCGACGGTGGTGTCCCTCCCCCTCAAGGTTATGCGGCATATCGCGAGATATGCCGCATAACCTTTAAGTTGGCAGTTATAATTGATACATGACCACGGCCTACACTTGGTGGCCCGCGCCCCAACACGAATACGAAGATCACCCCGAACGGCCGGGGCGCTTGCGCGAACTCGAAGCGAAACTCGATTCATTCGGCGCAGAGAGACTGGATGCCGCGCCTGCCACGCGGGACGAGATCGCCCGCGTCCACGCGCCGCGCATGATCGAGGCGGTGGAAGCGGCCTGCAAGACTGGCGGGGGAATCATTGACTACGCCCCGACATTTGTGACCCCAACTTCATTTGACGACGCCCTGCTCGCTTCCGGCGGGACCCTGGGCTGTGCGCGCGCGGTTTGGGCGGGCGCGGCGTCGGACGCGTTCGCGATCGTGCGTCCGCCCGGTCATCATGCCGAGCCGAGGCGGGCGATGGGCTTCTGCCTCTTCAACAACATCGCCATCGCGGCGCGCGACCTGCTGGAGCGCGGCGCGGCGCGCGTCCTTGTGGTGGACTATGACGCGCATCATGGCAACGGCACCCAGGCCGCGTTCTGGGATGATTCGCGGCTGGCGTATCTCTCGACACACCAGTGGGGAATTTATCCAGGAACGGGAAGGATGGACGAAGCCCCCCACGCGAAGGGACGCATCGTCAACGTGCCGCTTCCTGCCTACGCGGGGGACGCGTGCTTCGGACAAATTTCAGAAAAAATTATTGCACCTCACCTCCGTTCCTTTCACCCGGAGATGATCCTCGTCTCGGCGGGATTCGACTCGCATTGGGACGATCCCCTCACCTCATTGGGACTTTCGAGCGCGGGGTTTTACGCCATCTCGAAGCGCCTGGTGGAACTCGCGGGCGAAATCTGCAAAGGGAAAATCGTCTTCGTGCTGGAGGGCGGATACAATCCGCGCAATGTGTTGAACGGCGCCTCGGCCGTCTTCGCGGCGTTGACGGGGAGACCGTTCGCCGATCCCGCGGACAAGTCTCCGCACGGGGAACCAGACATCGAGAGGATGATAGAATCCATCTGTGCATGGCATGGATTTGTGTAGCGCAATTTGCAAAATTGCGCACATCACGAACAAATTGGCAATTTGTTCCACAACCTGGAGAGAATGATGTCAACTTCCAAACAATCCAAAGGTTTTATCCAGCTCGAATGGGTCTGCCCGAACTGTAACAGCCGCAACCCGGGGCCGAAGAAGACCTGCGAGAGTTGCGGCGCGCCGCAGCCGGAGAATGTCCAGTTTTACGCGCCAGCCGAGGCGAAACTGATTCAGGATGAGAATGTGGCCAGGACCGCCAAAGCGGGCGCGGACATCCACTGCGGGTTCTGCGGGACGCGCAACCCCGCCACGGCCACGGTCTGTTCGCAGTGCGGCGGCGACCTTAAGGAGGGCAAGGCGCGCCAGGCGGGACGCGAGATGCAGCGCGAGGCGCCCGTGGTGGAAGTGAAATGCACGAACTGCGGCGAGATGAATCCGTCCACGCGGAGGATGTGTGCGAAGTGCGGCGCGCCGTTGCCGCGCGCGGCGGGAGAATCCCCTGTCATGCAGAAAAATGCCGGGGGCGGCGCGGACGCTGCCCCGTCGGTGACGAAGCGAAAATTCCCCACGTGGGCGATTGTCGGCGGAGTCGTCGCGTGTCTGGCAGTCATCTGCATTGGGGCGTATATGCTGTTCGCTCCGTCGAAGACAGTGACGGCGACGGTCAGCGAAGTCTATTGGCAGACGTCCGTCCCCGTGCAGGAGGTCCGCGCGGTGGATTATTCCAACGAGGAAGGTAGCCCGCCCGCGGACGCGTATAACGTCTCGTGCCGCGACGATGTGGAACAGGTTTGCGAGCAGAAGACGATTGACCAGGGTAACGGTTATGCCGAAGTGGTGGAGGAATGTCACGACGAGACGACGCAGTATTGCTCGTACACCGTGGACGAATGGACGACGATTCAGACGTACACGCTCGAAGGCTACGACCTTTTCCCTGTGTATTCCGAGCCGAGTCTTTTCAGCGGTCAGCGGCTGGGCGAAGCGACGTTGACGCTGGATGTGCATTTCACCAGCGGCGGCGAGGAGTATTTGTATCATCCCGACAGCGCGGCGGAATATCAGGCGTTTTCACCGGGCAGTACGTGGACGCTCCACTTGAACGCGCTGGGCGGGGTGGTGAGCGTGGAGTAGAGAATAGAGAACAGAGAACAGAGAGTAGAGAACAGAGAGTAGTGAACAGAGAGTAGTGAACAGAGAGTAG
>DYKX01000066.1:0-2614 GCA_020722375.1 Anaerolinea thermophila | reverse complement strand
GAACAGAGAGTAGCGAAAGAGGCCGCGTATTTCACGCGGCCTCTTTTTTATGATGTGAAATTGTTTAACTGATGTTACGCAGTTTACCAGTACCGCGACATTCATGTCGCCCTGCGGGTGCGAGATAACTCTCGCGGTACCGCGTAACATGAGTTGTTTAATTCAACTTCCCCACTGCCTTTTCCACATTCTCCAAAATCTCGCCCGACTTCACCAGCGCTTTCATCGCGTTGTGATCGGGATAGAGAGGCCTGTCCACGTGCAGGTGCGCCACGTGTTTGCGGATGGTCTCGCGCGCGGCCTGCGTCCCCTTGCCGGGCGTGAACTCGCGGAAGTCGAGCGCTTGCGCGGCGGCCATGAATTCGATTCCCAGCACGCCGTAGGCGTTGTCGAGGATCTGTCCGTTTTTGAGGGCGGTGTTCATGCCCATCGAGACGAAGTCCTCCTGGTCCGCGGCGGCGGGGATGGATTGCACCGAAGCGGGCGCGGAGAGGATGCGCTGCTCCACGATGAGATGGTCGGCGGTGTATTGTGAGAGCATCAGGCCGGAGTAAAAGCCAGGTTCGTGCGCGAGGAAGTCGGGAAGTCCCTGCGAGAGCGCGGGGTTGGTGAGGCGGTTGAGCCGCCTTTCCGCGAGCACACAGACCATCGTGATGGCCGCGCCCGCCATGTCCATCGGAAGCGAAACGGGGGAACCCTGGAAGTTCGCGCCGGTCAACGTCAATTTCATCTCGGGGACGAAGATCGGGTTGTCGCCCACGCCATTCAATTCGGTCTCCACCTGCGAGCGGGCGTACGCGATGGCATCCCGCGCCGCGCCAATCACCTGCGGGGTGGAGCGCATCGAGTAGGCGTCCTGCACTTTGGTCTTCATCTTGCCCGTTGTCAAATCCGAGCCTTCGATGACCCTGGCGATATTTTTCGCCGAAGCGATCGCGCCCGCGAAGCCGCGCAGTTCGTGCAGTTTTGTGTTGTACGGTTTCATGTTGCCGAGCAACGCTTCGATGGACATCGCCGCCGCAATCTCGGCCTGCTTGAGGAACCGTTCCATATCGTAGATGTGGATGGCCGACATGGCGGTCAACAAGTTGGCGCCGTTGATGGCAGCCAGACCGTCGCGCGCCTGCAAGCCTGGGGCTTCAATTCCCGCGCGTCGCATCGCTTCGGACCCCGCGAGGCGTTCGCCCTCGTAAAAGGCCTCTCCCTCGCCCATGAGGAGCAGAGCCGCCTGCGCCATCGGAGCGAGATCGCCCGACGCGCCGACCGACCCTTTTTGACAAACAACTGGTGTGACGCCCTTGTTGAGCATCTCCACCAGTGTTTGTGTAATTTCTGGACGACAGCCTGAATTCCCGTGCGCGTGGACGTTGATGCGTCCTGCCAGCGCGGCGCGCACGTGTTCGATCGGCGCGGGGTCGCCGATGCCCGCCGCATGGTTGTAGATGAGATACTTCTGAAATTCCTTCACCTGCTCGTCGTTGAGCATGGTCTCGGAAAACTCGCCGATGCCCGTGTTCGTGCCGTACATGATCTCTTTGTTGGCCAGTTTCTCCTCCAGCATGGCGCGGCAGACTTTGATGCGCTCCAGCGCGGCGGGGGCCAATTCCACTTTTTCGCCAAAGCGGGCAATGGCGACGATTTTTTCGATGGTGAGGGATGATCCGTCGAGGACGATGGTCATGCTGCAATCTCCTGAAAATGTCAATTTTCCATATTCTACCCCCGATGAACTACACTCTGCTCATCCCCCCGCCATCTTGACCTTGTACCCCAATTTGACCAACACCTCCGCGATGCGTTTGCGGTTATTTCCCTGAATTTCGATTACGCCGTCCTTCACCGTCCCGCCGACGCCGCAGGCTTGCTTGATTCTCTTTGCCAGCGTGGACAGGTCATCTTCGGAGAGGACCAGATTCTTGATGAGCGTCACGCCCTTGCCGCCGCGGCCCTTCGAGTCGCGGTGCAGGTAGGCGGTCTGTTGATTTGGCGGCAGGGACTTGCCTGATGACTTGCTCTGTTCCTGCTTGCGCAAGTCGCCAGAGTCGGAGGACCAGACAGTGCGGGAATTGGACATGGGCGGATTGTAATGCAAAAAAACAGGCGGCTGTTACGCCGCCAGTTTGTCATGCCATCGCGTAAACATGCACTTCCTTTTCAAGCCTGTCTTCAAGCCTATCCTTCTCCACTTCGATATCATAGCGCGTTTGCAGGTTCATCCAGAAACGCTCGGAAAGACCAAAGTAGAGGGACAACCGCAAAGCCGTATCGGGCGTGATCGCGCGTTTGCCCAACACAATCTCATTGATTCGGCGCGGCGGAACGCTAATATCGTTTGCCAGCCTGTATTGACTGATCCCCATCGGCTCAAGAAATTCTTTCAGTAAGATTTCACCAGGGTGAATGGGCGCTAATTTGGCGGTCATCTTAATCTCCTTTAGTGATAATCCGCAATTTCCACATCGTAGCAATCACCGTTCTTCCATCGAAAGCAGATTCGCCATTGCTGGTTGATTCGAATGCTGTGTTGACCTTCGCGGTCGCCATGTAATTTCTCCAATTGGTTTCCAGGCGGGACTTTGAGATCATCCAACTTTTCCGCCGCGTCGAGAATCTC
>DYKX01000237.1 GCA_020722375.1 Anaerolinea thermophila | reverse complement strand
GAACGGCGCAGGGCGGGGTATGGGCTGTGGGGAGAAAACTGACAAATCCAAAGGTATAATGGCCGTAGAGAAGAGGCGAAAATGAGCATTCAAAGTCTCGAACCCCAAATTTCACGACTAAGCCGCGCCGAAAAAGCGCAGCTATTACAACGCCTTGCGCAGGAAGTTGGAAACGCCTGGGCCGGGATCGAGAAGACCGCGGGGGTTTCCGGTGGGGAGGCCTGTATTGTCCGCACTCGCATTCCGGTGTGGGCGCTGGAGAATTACCGTCGTCTCGGCTGGACGGATGCTGCCATCCTCGAAAATTTCCCATCCCTGCGCGCCGCGGATTTAGTCAATGCGTGGGCCTATGCCGACGCTCATCCCGAGGAAGTGAATCAGGCCATCCAAAAAAACCAGGAGGGTTAATGGCCTCGTTCTACTCCAACGAAAATTTCCCGATCAAGGTTGTCCAGCAATTACGCGAGTTGGGACATGACGTGCTGACTTCACACGATGCGGGAAAAGCCAATCAACGCATCCCCGATAGTGAAGTGCTGGCGTATGCAACAGAATTGGGACGCATTTTGTTGACCCTCAATCGTTGGGACTTTATTGATCTGCATTCCAAGTCCAACCAACACGCTGGGATTGTCGTTTGCTCTCAAGATGCCAATGTGAGCCAACAGGCTGAAAATATTCACAAGGCTGTTGCCAGCGCAGGCAACATGGATGGCGTTTTATTGCGCGTCAATCGAGGGTAGGAGTTTCGGCGGAGATCCACGAGCAGCATCGGCGGCGGGAGGAACGGCGCAGGGCGGGGTATGGGCTGTGGGGAGATGTGAAAAGTTGAAAAACAAAAACTCCCTCGCGCAGGAGGAAGTTTAGCTGGGGGCAAAGGATTCGAACCTCTACATACGGATCCAGAGTCCGCTGTCCTACCGTTAGACGAGCCCCCACAGCTTTTTGGGCGGGCGCTATTTTACCACGCCCATTTCGAGACGTCCAGAGCAATTTTACCATAAGGGTGTGTTTCACGTGTGCCTGTGGCACAGTGCAGGCATTTCAGTTGAAACCGTCCCGAAGGTTATCGTAAAAGCGGTTAACTCTCTCAGAAAACCTTCGGGACGTTATCATAGGGCACGTCACAGGTGGGCCTCGAAACAGGACACACCCTCGGCGCCGACCAGGGCGCTGTGCGGAGTGCGAGCCGGGAGTTCCAGGCGGTCGCCGGCGCGCAGGGTGATGTCCTCGCCGCTGGCGGGCAGGTGGAACGTGATCGAGCCGCGCGCCACGTAGATGACCTTATGGTACAGATGGGTATGTTCGCTGTAGAAATCCCCCGGCCCGTTGGACCAGGTGTAATAGCCCAGCCCTTCCTCGTTCAACCTGCGCTGGATAGCGGTTTCGGTGGCCGGTTCGTCTCCTGTCCAGGGGATGACCTGTAATTTTTGCATTTCTCGCTCCGAGAGATTGTGGTAGCATAACTATACTTGAGATGTGTCGAATTGACAACCAGGAGCAGATATGGACGTGATCGAAGCGATTTTTACCCGGCAATCTGTTGGCAAGGTCAAACCGGACCCCGTACCGGCTGAGGTGATCGAACGGCTTGTGTTGGCGGCTGTGCAGGCTCCCAACCACTACAAAGTCCGCCCGTGGCGTTTCGTGGTCTTGACCGGGACGGGCCGCGAGCGCCTGGGGCAGGTGATGGCCGACTCGTTCCGGGCGAAATTTCCGCAGGCGCCGCCTGAAGCCCTGGAAAAGGAACGCAACAAGGCCCTGCGAGCACCGGTCCTGGTCGCGGTGGGCGTGGACAAACCCGCCGAGCCGCGCGTGGTCGAGATCGAGAACATTTGCGCGACTGCGGCGGCCTGCCAGAACCTGCTGCTGGCGGCCCACGCCGAGGGACTCGCCGCCAAATGGCGCACCGGCTCCCCGGCCACCGACCCGGCCGTCAAACAATTTCTCGGCTTCGACCCCGATCAACACTTGATCGCCTTTCTCTACATCGGTTACCCGGAAGGCGAAACCCCACCCGTCGAGCGGCCCTCCTTCGAAGACCGGACTGTCTGGATGGATAAATAATCTGCCATGTAATAAAAAATCCCTAGGTGGGGATTTTTGGGCCTAAGCTTCGGTTTCTTACAGGTTGTCTTTCAAGAAGTCCCTGAGCGGGTCTTTGTTATCCTCGCTCTTGATGGTCGGCGCAAACGTATCCAGAGCTTCCCTTGCCAGGCGGCGGA
>DYKX01000236.1 GCA_020722375.1 Anaerolinea thermophila | reverse complement strand
GAAAACCGAAGCGGCAGAAACCGCCGCCCAAAAACTGCTCGGATATTTCGGCGGCGGATTCACTCCCGACTGGCACGCGCTGACCATCGGACTCGTGGTCATCGCGACGATGGCCTTCTGGCCCGCGAAATGGAACGCGCGCTTCCCCGCCTCGCTGCTCGGCATCATCCTCGCCACGCTTCTTTCCTCGACGTTGGGCTGGTCCATTTCGATGATCGGCGACATCCCCCGGACTCTTTTCCTCGCCGACCGCCTCAGCCTCGCCCACATCCCGTGGACGAATCTCCCCGACTTCATCGCCCCCGTCCTGACCATCACTGCGTTGGGAGCCGTGGAATCTTTACTCTGCGGCGCGGTCGCATCGAACATGACGGGCATCCGCCTGCAGGCCAACCAGGAACTCATCGCGCAGGGCGTGGGCAACATGCTCATCCCATTCTTCGGCGGAGTCCCTGCCACGGCGGCCATCGCGCGTTCGAGCGTGGGCATCAAATCGGGCGGACAGACGCGCCTCGTCAGCATCATCCACGCGGTAGGACTGTTGCTCTCCATGTTCTTCCTTGCGCCGTACATGGCGCGCATCCCGCTCGCCGCGCTGGCGGGTGTGTTGATGGTCACCGCCGTCCGCATGAACGAATGGCCTGCCATCAAGTTCATTTTCGGCAAACGCTTCAAGACCGACATGATCGCCTTCACGATCACCATGCTTGCCACCATCGTCCTCGACCTGACGCAGGCCATCCTGATCGGATCGTTCCTGGCGGGCGCAGTCTTCCTGAATAAAATCGCCAGCATCGAAATTGACATGCAGGAAGTGGATGCGGAGAAACTCCGTCAGCGCGGCATCGAGACGGCGGGCAAATGCCAGCACGTGCGCGTCGCGTTCCTGACGGGTCCGCTCTTCTTCGCGGCGGTGGGACAATTCAATGAAGCCTTCCAAAATCTCGGTGACACGCATGCCTTGATTCTCTCAATGCGCGGCGTCCCGCTCGTGGACTCGGCGGGGCTGGAAGCCATCCATCGTCTGCACGAACGCTTACACAAGCAAGGCGGCGCGCTGATGTTCGCGGGCGTCCACGATAATGCCTACAACATGATGAGGCGCGGCGGCCTGACGGAAACCATCGGGCAGGAAAATTTCTTTTGGAGCAGCGACCAGGCCATCGTCGAGGCGGAGAAGCGAGGCTGTGGGTTCTGTAAATAGCCGCGTGAGTGCGTCGCACTTGTCTCGTGGACAAGTCTCCTGAACGGGTAAAGACTACGGGAAAGGTGAATCCCGTTTGGAAAGGTGCGACGCACCCTCCGTGATGCCTCAAAATAAAAGGTTACTTTAGCGGTATCGTTGCCTCAAAAAGAATGGTTACCGAAAGGTGATCGGCCTTTCCATGGTGATAGAATAGTTCTGCTCACTCGGAGGATAGGGCAACGCTGGAGAGCGATCCTTCGACTTCGCTCAGGACAGGCTCTGAGCGCCGCAGTGAGTGGCTATACCACTGGGCAGGGAGAAAGGTTCTCTGCCCTTTCTTCTTGCCCAGTGGGAAGCCCAAAAAGCGATAAACTTGCTTCCGCCGAAAGGGTACTCCAGAGTTGGAGGAGCTTAGCGTCAATGCGATGACGCAGTTCGGCAGGATTGAGACGGAGGTAGACATTGACGAGGCGCGCTTTTCTGGCCAGGGAAATATCGTTACGCTCCAGGACGCGTTGATAGGGAGTTCGAGCGGTATCATACTTGCGAATGACTTTGTTGCCAATGTGCGTTTTGCCGATCAGTTTGAGAACGGGTTGAAAGAAGTTGACGTACAGACGCAAGTCCTGGTAAATGCTCTCCAACAGGGTGCATTGCTCCTCGCTTTCCAAGCGGTCATATCCAATGACATGGCGCACCACGGACCAGTTCTTTTGCTCGATATGGGCTTGGTCGTTTTTCTGGTAGGGACGCGAACGGGTGAAGGTGATCCCACGCGCCAGACAATAGCCTCCGCCTTTTTGGCACCTATGTGCCGGGGACAATTGGGTGAAACTTGGTCCTTATGTGATTGTCCACAATAATAGACTCGAACGGGTGTCTTTCGCCTGATCAACTCACCCTTTCTATTCCTCTTGGACTTGTTAGTTCTTGCACCCCACTTGTAATTGCAATCGCAAAAAAGCTTACCGCCGATTAGATAATCATATTAAAATATTATTGACTCCGCTGCAAAAACCTTTTCTAACCACTAAGGACACGAAGGTCACG
>DYKX01000065.1:12516-15211 GCA_020722375.1 Anaerolinea thermophila | reverse complement strand
GTACACAGGTACACAGGTACGCAAGTCAAACGTGTCTACGTGTTTACTTGTGTACCTGTCTACTTTGTACGTACGATCGCGTCTGTCATCTTCACAACCCGACCGATCTGCAACACGTCATGCACGCGAACGATGTCCGCGCCGCGCGTGATGCCGACGGCCACCGCGGCGGCTGTCCCTTCCACGCGTTGGTCGGGAGGCAGGTCGAGGGTGTAGCCGATGAAGGACTTGCGCGAAGGCCCCAGCAGGACGGGGAAACCGAGGGCGCGGATCTCGTCCAGGCGGCGGATGAGTTCGAGGTTGTGCGCGACGGTCTTGCCGAACCCGATTCCAGGGTCGAGGATGATGCGCTCGTCGGGGAGGCCTGCGCGGCGGGCAATGTTCACCGAGTCCATGAGTTCGCGCTTCACGTCTTCGATCAGGTTTTGGTATTCCGCACCGATGTAGGCATTGCCGAGTTGGGCTTTCACTTCCACGCTGGCGGGATTACTGCGGTTGTGCATCAGGATGACGGGAGCGTTATGTTTGGCCGCGACCCGCGCCAGATCGGGGTCGGCGCGCAGTCCCCACACGTCGTTGACGATGTGCGCGCCCGCCGCGAGCGCGGCTTCGGCCACGTCTGCTTTGTAGGTGTCAATGGAAATGAGCGCGTTTGGAAATTCGCGCGCAAGCGCGGCGATGACGGGGATGACGCGTTCCTTTTCGGCAGCCGCGTCCACGGGCTGGGAGCCAGGGCGCGTCGATTCTCCGCCCACGTCGAGGATGTCGCAGTTCGCGGCGAGGAAGGCACGCGCCTGTTCCACCGAAACAGAAACAGCCTCGCCCTGCGCGATGATCCCGTCACCCGAAAACGAATCGGGCGTGACATTGAGGATGCCCATCACGTACGTGCGGGAACCCCAATCGAAGGTGTGATTGTGTAATTGAAGTGAACGCATGGATGATGGGAGATGGGAGATGCAAGTTACACGCTACAAGTTACCCGTCTACTTGTGTACGCGTCTACCTGCATACGGCCCTACGGAATCTGATCGAGCGGGCGACCGAGCCACGCTTCCGCTTCGTTGATGTCGGTGAAGATCTTCATCGCCGCGGCAGTTTCGGGCAGGGCCAGCGCGGCCACCGTGCGGATGGCGTCCGCGACTTTCGAGTCCGCGACCACCACTGCAAGGCGGATGTTGCGAGCCGACGGGTCGCTGTTGGCTTCCACGGCGGCGCGGACCGCCTTCTCGGGAATGTCCTTCACGGCGCGCAAATCATACAGGTTGCGCGTGCGGCGGTCCGAGCCGAGCAGGTGTTCCAGCGCGAATTCGTGCCAGGCTTTGATGGTCGCGTCGGAAAGGTCGGTGAACGTCAACGTCATGCCGCCGTCGCCGCGGCGCACAACGCTCAATCCCACGCCGGGCGCGGGTGTCCAATTCAGGGGTTTGGGTTCGGTCATGGGGCCTCCAGTAGTTTTGGAAAAGTACCGCAAGATTTATCTTGCCTGGGCAACATGAATGTTGCAGTACTTCTACGCGTGTGGATTATAACGCAGGCTCATCATGAACATCGAGCAACACTCCCAACTCGGCCAGCGCGGCCGCGATCCTGGGGACTGCCTCGCTCTTGACGATGACCGCCGTCGGGCCGAGCGGCTCGCCGAGGAAACGCGCCGCCTTCGACTTTCGCAACTCTTCGAGGACCTCGGGCCGCGCCACCCGTAAAATGGTTTGACTCTCCGCCCGGGCCTCGGTGCCGTTCGCCTCCCAACGCTTGAGCGCTTTCACCAGCGCGGGCGGAACATTGCTCTTCGTCACCTTCACCAGCAGAGACAACAATTGCTCGGCTTTGAGTCCCTGCTCGATGGCATGTTTGAGCGAGCGCGCGCTGACGTGGTAAATGAAATCGTCGCCGTTGGTCTCGATATGCTTCGCTGCTCGACCATCATCGTCCCATTCGCAGAAGCGCGCGATCTGATATCGAACCGCACGCGACGCATTTCTCGGGACGGTTATTTTTCCGTTTGAAGAAATGACGATCTTTCCAGTCTCGTTTAACGTTACACGTTGAACGTTCAACGTTAAACGAAATGCCGTAAATTCCTTTCCATCTTCTGGCGCGGCGAGATCGGCCAGTCCCAGCCAGTGCATGATCTGGATCACGAATCGCACGAGCGCGCCGTCCACCGAATCCCAGCAGGCGAAGCCGCGCAGGTATTGTCCATCGGAGGCGCGCTTGATGAACCACGAGTCGTAATCGCCTGCGGGGCGTTGGAAATCGGGATGTTTCAATTTCAGGTCGCGGAGAAAGGCGGGGAAACTCCACCACTGGTTTTGCGGGATGGCGTTCAAGAAATTTAACAGTGTTTGACGCGCTGTGCGCGGATCATTCTTCCATTCCCCTTCGCAGATGATGGATGGGATGAGGCGCAGTTCATCGAAGGTGGTGGAGGTTTTCCACGCTTCCACCAGCAGGGACAGGGCTTCGAAACGCCGCGCTTCGAGAAATCTCTTCACCGCTTCGGCCTGTGGGATGTTTTTCTTGAGAATTTTTGCGGCGTGGAGCAGGGCGGGCAATTGTCGAACAAATTGCCAATTTGTTCTACCGATACGCAGCGCGGCCTGTTGTTGGTCAAATTGGCAATTTGACCTACCCACGCGCAGCGCGGCCTGTTGTTGGTCAAATTGGCAATTTGACCTACCCACGCGCAGCG
>DYKX01000065.1:0-12416 GCA_020722375.1 Anaerolinea thermophila | reverse complement strand
CGCAGCGCGGCCTGTTGTTGGTCAAATTGGCAATTTGACCTACCCACGCGCAGCGCGGCCAGCAATGTGGTTGCATCATCCAAAATATGATCGTTCGCGGGGATCTCGAAGGCTTTTTCCACGGGCGTGGCAGGGCGGCCTAAAACTTCCTCTGCATTCCCTTTGTTGCTTTCGTGTGCTTCGTGTTCGAGGATTTCCAATAAATCGTCGGGGATGTAGGCAAATTCCTGCGCGCCTTTTTCGGTATCGAAAAATGCTTTAGCGAGAATGCCGCGGTAGAACAGCATCTCCGCGGCAGAGACGGGTTTGCGGTGCGGCTGTTCGCGGTCACGTTTGCCCGCGCCCATTTCGCGGATCTCGCCGAAGCGACGCGCGAACTCGGCCCAGGGGATGCGTCCACGCGCGGAGAGGAGCGCGTCGAGGGCGCGGCGGGCGTCAGCGGGGAGAACGTCGAGGGTTTCGCGGACCAGTTCAGGGTCCAGGAGTGCGGCGGAAAGTTCCTCGGCGGCCGCGTCGTGCTCGCGCGAGTCGAGTTCGAGTCCCCACAGTTCCGCGACGATGCGGAGATGTCCGAGGTCGTGTGGATGAAGGGAAGCGAGCAGGTCGGGCATGGTTGAAGTATACATGTAAACAGGTACACAGGTAAACAGGTTCAACCTGTCCACGTGTGTACCTGTGTACGTGTTTACGTGTGTACTTGGTTACCCGCGAACGACTTGCAACGCCCCTGGCAATACCTCAAACGAAATATCCCGCACGTCCGAGCCGAAGGAGGTGAAGATCTCGCCGTCCGTGTGGATGTAAAGCGGCCTGTCAGATTTCAGGCTGAGTTTTTTGAAACTGCCGAGTTGGGTGGCGGGGAAGCGCAGGTGCGTGCCTTTCATAAATTCAGGCACGAGACGGAACATCATGGCGCGTGAGACTTTTTTGACGTTCAGGAATTGGAGCACGCCATCGTCAATTTTGGATTCGGGCGAGATGAGGAACCCGCCGCCCTCGCGTCCGCCGTTGCAGACGGTGGTCATCAGAACGCTGTCTTCCCAACTTTCGGCATCGCTTTGGAATTGGATTTTGGCGGGGTTGTGATTCAGGATGATGGTCTGGATGACGGCGGTGAGGTACATGAGGAAGCCCTTGACGATGGGCAGTGTATGCGAGCGGATGGTGACCACCGCATCGAAGCCCGCGCCGACAGTGTTGTCGAAATATTCTTTGCGGCCGCTGGTTTCGTCGGTCATCAAGCCAACATCAATGGCCGAGACGGTCTCCGCTTTGAGCGCGTGGACGAGGGCGTGGTCCGATTTTTTCGGGACGCCGAGCGCGTGGGCGAAGTCGTTACCTGAACCGATGGGGACGAGGCCCAGCACGGGACGCTTCTCTGCTGGAACCTGCATCAGGCCGTTGACCACTTCGTGCGCGGTCCCGTCGCCGCCGAGCGCGATGACGAGGTCACAGCCTTCCGAAGCGGCCTGCTTCGCCAGTTCCGTTGCGTGGGTCGGGTAGACGGTTCCGCTCCAGGAAATGTCGCCTTTGAATTCCTGCACGATCGGGCGCAGGTCGTTGGCGGCTTTCCAGGCGCGGCCCATATCAGCCATCGGGTTAAGGATGAGTTTTACTTTGCGAGGCATGAATTGCTCCTCAGGGAAGATTTGAAAGTTATAACCCCATTGACGGTCAAAGTGACAGTCGTTTGTTATTTCAGGGCGTGGGAAACCTGCAAGGAGTCGAGCGCGCCTGTCAGTCCTTTTGCCACCAGGAACCTGCCGCGATCGTAGCGTTTGGCGCGGTAGAGGGCCTCGTCGGCGGCGCGGAGCAGTTCAGCGGCGGTGTGTCCGTGGCTGGGGTAGACGGCGATCCCGCCTGAAATTCCAAGCGTGATGTGTTTGCCGTCGGGCGCTTTGAAGAAGAATTTTTTCATCTTCTCGATGACCTTTTCTCCCACCAGGACGGCAGATGCCAGGTTGGTCTGGCTCATGATCAGGGTCAACTCGTCGCCGCCGTAGCGCGCCAGGAAGTCGGTGGTGCGCAACCCCTGTGCCATGTAGTTGAAGAAAACGCGCAGGACCTGGTCGCCGAGCGTGTGACCATAGGTATCGTTGACCGCCTTGAAACCGTCCAGGTCCATCATGATGATCGCGAAGTTCTGTCCCGTGCGGCGCGCGATTTGGAGTTCCTTCTCCAGCCTCTTATCCAGCGCGCGGCGGTTGGGAAGTCCCGTAACGGTGTCGCTGTAGGCTTTTCGGCTGATCTGCTGGTGCAGGCTGGCATTCGAGATGGCCACCGCAGCCTGGTCGGCCAGCAGGTTGAGCAGGCGCAGTTCCGCCGAAGTGAATCCGCCAACGATGGAACGGGAAAGGTTCATCACGCCCACCACCGCCTCGTTCGTTTTGAGCGGAATGCCGATGATGGAACCGCCCCATTCAGGAGGCGCGTTCTTGTAGATGGGATGGTTGTGCATGTCCTCCACTACGATGGTTTTGCCGCCGCGTGCCACGGTGTAGGTCAACCCGTCCTGACGCGGGACGGAAAACATCGTTGTGCTCCCATCCGATTTGAGCGCCGCCCCAAATTCCAGCGCCTGGTTGTGATACAGGAAAATATGCACGGCGCGCGTGTTGTTGACCAGCCGCATGGCCTCCTGTACGATGGTGTCCAGCACGGTGGGCATGTCCAGGCTGGAGGTCAGGTTCAGGCTCAATTTGCGGAGCGCGTCCAGTTCTGCGGATTGTTGTTTGAGCAGGGAAAGCAATGCCTGGCTGGAGATGAGGCTCGATGCCAGCGAGAGCGATAGTTCCTCCTCGCTATCATTTCCACCTGCCTTGTCAATGGCGGAAATGAGAATGCCGAGCAGGGCGATCAACTCCTCCCGGTCGTTTGGTTCGATCCCGCCTTTTTCGAGAGAGCGCCGTGCCTCTTTCAGGGTATCAAGTCGTGAATCCATTATTCCATTTTAGTGCCCGCTCGAAGCGGGGGCAACTACAAATAAGTACTGGAATTTAAAATCAATGTGGTGATTATAAGGCTTTTTTACCTGATTTTAGACTATGTTAGAATGGCCACACTATCAAATCTGGAAGGCTGATTATGACTTCATTCCTGACACCCGCCACCCCGCTCCAGCCGCGCAAGCGCGCCATCATCGTCGGCGCCTGCGGCGGATTGGGGACGGCGCTCTCCCGCAAACTGGCCCGCGAGGGCTGGACTCTGGCGCTTCTTTCCCGACGGGATGACTGTCTCGCCGACCTATGTGCAGAACTCAACGCTGACGGTGTCACGCGCTCAATCTCCTATGTACATGACGTGACGGACTACGCCGAGGTTCCATCCCTGCTGAAACGCGTCATCGCGGACCTCGGCGGCGTGGACCTGTTCCTCTTCAACGCGGGCATCAACCTGCCGCCCGGCCTCGAAAAAATGAGCGCCGAAAACGACATCAAAATGGTGGAAGTCAATCTGCTGGGCGCGATTGCCTGGCTGGCCCCCGTCGGCGACCTGATGAAGGAAGCCAGGCACGGAATGATCGTGGGTATCTCCTCCGTCGCGGGCGACCGCGGACGAATCGCCAACCCCGGCTATAACACCTCCAAAGCGGGACTGACCACCTACCTCGAAGCATTGCGGAATCGTCTCACCCGTCACGGCGTACATGTGCTGACGGTGAAACCTGGCTTCATCAAAACGGACATGCTCCGTGCCAGCGCGGGTCCTAAACCGTTCACCGTCTCCCCCGAGCGCGCCGCTGATGACATCTACAAGACCATCCTCAAGCGCAAACAGGTCATCTACACCCATCCCATCTGGGGCTGGATCATGCTGGCGATTCAACATGTGCCGTCGGTGGTGTTTAGAAGGTTGAATTTTTAGGCGAAGGAAACTTGGGATACGCCAAATCCTTGTAAGTCAAAGAGGTTCAATAGTGAGATCAGACAGCACAAGTGACGCGTACCAAGGGCTTCTTGGATTGGACAGTTTGCCGAAAGAAATCAAAATTCTTGACGAGGCAATCTGCATCATTCTCGCTGCTGGTGTCGCATTCTGGAATTACCTGCAAATATCCGCAGTGAGGTCGCACCCATTGCACGCATTTTTGGGTTGGCTTGCAATAATAAGCCCGACTTGTATTGCAATGGCATGGTTACGACTAACGGGTCTTAAATGGCGGCACATTCTCCCGCTTATCATCTTTGTGGCATTAGTATTTGCTGGAATATTCTTCATGATGTATGTGTTGCCATATGTTCTCATGGGAGACTAACAAGGCCAGAGGTCAATCAAAGCAATGGATTTTTTCATCAGTTCATGTAATCGCCATCGGAATGCTAAAAGGGACATCATTGGTATCCTTTTGATTCTTTCCATTGGAATAATCGGGCAATTTATCGTGTCAGATCCGCTTGGCTTCCTTTTCCCCGAACTTCCCATGCTTTCCACCAAAGATTGGCCAGGCAGTCGCGAGGTTTCGGGGGCGAGTCTCTCAGATGGTTGGTCATGGAACGAAATGCGCGTGTTTTCCGTTCGGCTCCAGACAACACGATATGATGCTTTTCACATAGGTGCGGAAGTATTTCAGGAGGTGACCTGGTTTGCAGAAACCGTAGAAGCCGCTAAAGCATGGGAAAGGCGCGATTGCGGAGCAATGTGCAGTCTTTTGAATAGGAAGCCAGATATCGTGAATCCTATCCCACAGGAGGATAAGCCCGTGTCCGCCCTTTTCTGTAGACAATCGGATAGCGGTTTGGGTTTGGTTTGCTATTATTTTGCATATTCAGGACATTGGTACACCTACCTGCGTTTTCAAGGCAGCGGCGAAGACGATTACCCCCTATATTCAGAAATGCAGAAACTGATTGTGCGCGTGGATCAGCTCTTGTTATCCGCCAGCGATGAAATGCGATGAGGCCAATGTGCAACAAATAACAGAACTGTTCACCCCCTCGAAAACCTCGGACACTCCCACCGATCCCAGTCTCGAGGGTTTATGAGTACCACAAGGAGATTTGGGAAATGAAAAGGCGACAGTCTCTTCCAACAGACTGCCGCCTTGATTGAACGAGATTTTCCCGTTACTGCCCCACTTGCAGGCGCTCCGCCAGCCAGATCTTGATGATGGATTGACGCGTCACACCAAGCCGCTTCGCCTCACGGTCAAGGGCGGCAAGCATCCAAACAGGAACCTCCATATTGATCCGCTTCTGCTCTTCGGCAGGACGGCGGGCTTTGGAGAGGTCAAGTTGGGCCAGGACGCTTTCGCCGGTGTCGAATTTTTTGTCGAAACTAGACGCTTTCGTTTTCATACAAATCAATCTCCTCGTCGCGTGAAGATTATACCAACGATACAATTGGCTCAGAACTTCCAACGCGACAAAAGGTTTTACATCAAACAGACATCGACCTTCGACTTTTGACTTTCAACATTCCAACTTTCCACCATGAACCCATCCTTCACCACCCTCGAAAACTTCGGACATTCCCTCCGAGCCCAGTCCTACCTCGTCCAACCGCGCTCTGCAGATGAAATCTACGAAACCTTCCAGCGCGCCAAAAAGGAAGGACTCACTGTCACTGCACGCGGCGCGGGACGCAGTTACAACGACGCGGCCATGAACGGCGGCGGCATCGTGCTGGACCTGTCGGGGATGAACAACATCCTCGAGTGGGACCCCGCTACAGGTCAGGTGCGATGCGAGCCGGGGGCGACGCTCCGTCAACTCTGGCAGCGCGTCCTGCCCGATGGCTGGTGGCCGCCCGTCGTCTCGGGGACGATGACCACCACGCTGGGCGGCTGTCTCAGCGCGAACATCCACGGCAAGAATAATTTTCGGATGGGCGTCATCGGCGAGCACGTCACCGAGTTTACGGCGGTTTTGCCCACAGGCGCGGAGATCACCTGCACGCCGAAGAAAAACGCCGACCTGTTTTACGCCATGATCGGCGGCTACGGGATGTTGGGCGTGTTCACTTCGGTCAGCCTGCAAATGAAGCGGATGCACTCAGGCCTGCTCGAAGTCCACGCCTGGCCAACGCGCACGCTGGCCGAGCAACTGCAAGGCCTTGAAGACGGCGCGCCGAAACACGATTACATCGTCGGCTGGCTCGATTGCATCACGGTCGGCCACGGACAGATCCACGCCGCGAATTACCTGCACGAGGGCGACGATCCCGACGCGCAGAAGACCATGCAGGTGGCGTACCAGACCCTGCCTGACCGCATCTTCGGCATATTCCCCAAGAGTCTGCTGCACTATTTCATGAGGCCGTTCAGCAACACGCTCGGCTGGGGCGCGGTCAACCTCGCCAAGTACGTCGCCAGCCTGCGCCGTCACACGTTTCGGCAGAGCCACGCGGCCTTCCACTTTTTGCTGGACTACGTGCCGAATTGGGAACTGGCCTACGGGCGCGGCGGACTCATCCAATATCAGAGTTTCCTGCCGAGGGAAACAGCGCTTCAAGCCTGGACCGAGATCCTGACTCTCGCCAAGAAGCGTGGACTCCCCTCGTACCTCGGCGTGACCAAACGCCACCGCCCCGACAAATTCCTCCTCACCCACGCCGTGGACGGCTTCTCGCTCGCGATGGATTTCAAGATCACCGACGGCAACCGCGCCCGTCTCTATCAACTGACGCAGGACTTCGACCGCATCGTGCTGGCTGCGGGCGGACGTTTTTACTTCGCCAAGAACAGCGAAACCACCGCAGAAACCGCGCGTGCGTTTTATGGCGAAGAGACAGTGGAGAAATTCAGGAAATTAAAGAAACGCTGTGATCCGAATGGATTGTTGGAGTCGGATTTGTATCGGAGGATATTTGGGTGAGGTAGACAGGTATACAAGTACACAGGTATACACGTCCCTTCCATCCCGCTGCCCTGAGCGGAGGGTCGAGTAGCCCCGTACAGATCGGGGCGTACACCTGCACTTGCACGCAGGTGCAAGTGTCGAGACCCGAAGTCGAAGGGCGAGTCACCCGAGAACAATTGTTGCTTTGCTTATCCGTCCTTCGACTGCGGGACGAAGAACACGTCCCTCCGCTCACGAAGTCCCGATGCTCTTTCGGGAGGACGGTGAATTACCAATTACCAATCGCGCAATGAATTTACAAATAGTAGACCTCGGCCTCATTGATTATGAACCTGCCTGGAAACTCCAGGATGAATACGCGGTAGAAATCGCGGCTGGGACGCGTCCGCCGACGCTTCTGCTTCTCGAACATCCCCACACGTTCACGTTTGGACGAAAAGGCCACGCGGAGAATTTGCTCTGGTCGCCCGAAGAATTGACGCGGCGCGGCGTCTCCGTCCACTGGGTGGATCGCGGCGGCGACGTCACTTATCACGGGCCAGGTCAGTTGGTGGGCTACCCTCTTATCCCCCTATCCCCTATCTCCTATCCTCCTAATTCCCTAATTCCTAATTCCTATCCCGACGCATCCTCCCGTCTCCCCAATGCCGATTACGTTGGCTATGTTCGTAAATTAGAGGAAACATTAATCGCCGCGCTGGCGCGTCTCGGCGTGGTGGGCGGACAACGGTCCGGGCTGAGCGGGGTGTGGGTGCAGGCCGATGTTTGGTCGCGGTGCGCGCGTTGCCGTCCCGAAGATAAAGCCAAACCAGCCAAGATCGCGGCCATCGGCGTCAAGGTGGACGCGAAAGGGGTGACGCGTCACGGATTTGCACTCAACGTCAATCCAGACATGGAATACTTCGACGGCATCATCGCCTGTGGGTTGAGCGAGCCCGTCGTGGCGCTGGCCGATTTGCTCGACCCCGTCCCGCCGATGGAACGGGTGAAGGCCGAGGTGGCCGCGGCGTTCCGTGAAATCTTTGGTTCGGATGGCACAAAACGCGCCTGACCATCGTCTCACCTTTGTCGAATTGACTTTTTTGCCCGAACCTTGTAAACTAGGTTCAGATTTTCTTCATCGCATTTTTGGAGGCAGAGATGGCTGGAAAATTTCAATTTGTGATGCGCTCCGGGCCGACGGTTGGCGCGATCTATCCGCTCGAAGCGGAATCGATCTCCATCGGACGGGATGTGTCCAACAGCATTCAGATCAATGACGCGGAGATTTCGCGTCGTCACGCCCGCTTGCAGTTTCAGGGCGGCAAATATGTGATCGAGGACGTTGGCTCCACCAACGGGACGCACGTCAACGGTCAGCGCATCATGTCGCCGTACGTCTTGCGCCCGGGCGACGTGGTCTCGTTCGGCGAGGGGATTGTGCTCGGCTTCGAAGCCGCCGACCAGGACCCTGCCGCCACGCTGGCAGTTTCGCGTCCACCCGTGCAGGCGCGCCAGCCTGTTGCGCCTCCGCCCGCCCAGGCCTACGCGGGACAGGTCCCCGCGGGGCCGTTACCGATTGGAAAGAAGACCAATCCACTTCCGATTATTATTGGCGTGGGTGCGATCGTGTTGATCTGTGCCTGCATCGGATTTTTCTGGTGGGTGGATTCGGCCCGCATGTGGTGCACATTCTTCCCCTTCCTCGGCGGATGCCCGTAGCAACTCCAGTCCCTCGCAAATGTGCGAGGGCTTTTTTTATTATTTTCCCCTGTTTTAATCCATGTAACGGGCGTAAAATTGCCCCGCTAGTACCGCAACCAAGTGAAAATGTAGCGCAATTTGCTAAATTGCGCCCGGCAAATTGGCAATTTGCCCTACATCTTTAACTTGTTGGTCTACTAGTAACCCAGACGTACAGCAAGGAAACGATGTTACCAGAACTCGAAAGCGATTTATCCGATTCAGACGATAAACAGCCGCCCTTAATGGGCGGATGGCACGCGTTACATCGTATTTTATCCATCCCGTAGGAAGCCTCGCGCCTCCTGCGCGATGAGACTTTGGCAGGAGGCCGTTATGATCAATTTTTACAAGACAAGCGAGGGTGGACTCGTCAAACTGGACTCCCCGGTTACCGGGTCGTGGATCAACGTGGTTGACCCCACTCCCGAAGAGATCAATTTCCTCACCGAGGAGATCGAAATCTATCCTGACCTCATCAATTATTCCCTCGACCTCGACGAAATGGCGCGGATTGAACGCGACGAGGACGAAGGCTACACATTCATCCTGCTCCGTATCCCGTTCTATCAAGGCAATAACGTGGATATTCCTTACATGACCATCCCGTTGGGAATCATCATTGTGGACGGCGTGATCGTCACCATCTGCCGCCACGAGACAGATATTCTCAAACCTCTCCTGAATGGCAAATACCGTCACCTGCGCACGGGCAAACGCTATCGCTTCGTTTTATACGTTTTCCTCGAAACCGCCTCGCGCTATCTTGCCCACCTGCGCGACATCAACAAACGCACCGAAGCCCTCGAAGACCAGTTGCAAAAATCCACCCGCAACCGCGAAGTGCTGGAACTCGTCAAATACCAAAAGTCCCTCACCTACTTCGCCACCGCCCTGCGCTCCAACGAAGTGATGATGGAACGCGTCCAACGCATGAAACTCTTCAATCAGTACAACGAAGACGCCGACTTGCTCGAAGACGTTCTCACCGAAAACCAGCAAGCCATCCAGATGACCAGCATCGCCACCGAAATCCTGGCAGGCATGATGGACGCCTTCGCCTCGATCATCTCGAACAACCTCAACGGCGTCATGAAAGGCCTGGCCGCGCTCACCATCATCCTCAACTTGCCGACCATCGTGGCTTCGTTCTATGGCATGAACGTCAAATTGCCGGGCGAGGAACATCCGCTCGCCTTCCTCGCCGTCATCGGCCTGGCTATCGGCCTCACCGCAGTCGCCACTTTTATTTTTTACAAACGAGATTGGTTCTAATGCAGGCCGAGATCCTCTTCGACGCGCAAGCGGCCCTCGGCGAAGGTCCCGCCTGGGACGCGAAAACGCAGACGCTCTATTGGGTGGACATCCTCGGCAAACGCGTCCACGCGTGGAAGGACGGGCGCGACGACTTCCTGCAACTGGACGAATTCGTTGGATGCGTCGCGCCGCGGCGTGACGGCGGACTCGTCGCCGCGCTGCACGCCTCTTTCTGGACCTTTGGCAGGCGCGGCGACCAACGGGCATTTCTCGCGTCTGTGAGCGAACCCGCCGCCAACCGCTTCAACGACGGCAAATGCGACCCCGCGGGACGTCTCCTCGCGGGGACGATGGACATGGAAGAAAAATCCGCCAGCGGTAATCTCTATTCTCTAATCTCCAATTCCCCGCCGCGCAAACTACTCGAAGGCATCCGCATCTCGAACGGCCTCGCCTGGAGTCCCGACCATAAAATTTTTTATTACATTGATACGCCCACGCGGCAAGTCCGCGCTTTTGATTACGACCTCGACACGGGAGACCTCTCCAACCCGCGCGTCGCGGTGGACGTCCCCGCCTCGATGGGCTGGCCCGACGGGATGACCTCCGACATGGAGGGGCGACTCTGGATCGCGCTCTGGGGAGGCGCACGCGTCTCGAGATGGGACCCCGCGACGGGTCGGTGTGAAGCGGAGATCCCCGTCCCCGCGTTGCAGACGTCATCGTGCGTCTTTGGCGGCCCGCGCCGCGACATTCTGTACGTCACGTCCGCACGCGTCGGCATGGACGAATCCGCGCTGGCGAAATATCCGCTTTCGGGCGGCGTGTTCCAGATCCAGACGCAGACCGAGGGCATGCCCACGTTTGAGTTTGCCGGTTAGTACCGCGAGATTCATCTTGCGTGGGCGAGGCAAAATAAATTTTGCGGTACGCGGTAAAATACCCCCATGGAAAAACGCATCGGCTACATTGATATTGCCAAGGGGCTTGGGATTCTCGTCATCGTGCTGGCGCACAATGACCTGAGCGGCTATCACCCCACGTTGCATAAATTCATTTACGCGTTCCACATCCCGCTGTTTTTCTTTTTGTCGGGGATGTTCTTTCGGCCTGAGCGCGCGTTTGGCGAAACGGTGAAGCGGCGCTTCAACACGTTGATGAAACCGTATTTCTTCGCGTTGTTCATCATCTATCTCGGCGAGGCCGCCTTCTCGAACATGACCTTCCCCGTCATCGCGGGGCGCATTGCCAAGGCGCTCTACGCGACGGGCAAATATATTGACTGGGTGCAGTTATGGTTCATCCCGCACCTGTTCGCGGTGGCCGTCTTCGTGTGGATCGCGTGGCGCTTCGTCTTCGGCCGCGTCAAACTGGACTGGCTGCGCTGGCTGTTGCTGTTTGCCATGCTGGCGGTGGGCGTGTTCACCATGCCGTATTTCTGGCCGTTCCGCGCGCCCGTGATCGGGATGGAACTTTACGGATTGCCCTTCAGCCTCGACCTCGTCCTTGCGAGCGGATTCTTCTTCCTCGTCGGCTACGAGGTGAATCAGAAACCGCTGGAGAAAGTTTTCGCGTCCCCTCTCGTTCTTCTCCTGACCTTTGGCGGACTGCTGACCCTCGTGCTTTTCTTACCCCCCGAACTGGACTTCAATACGCGCACCTATCCCTCGTTGTGGATCAATACCGTCGAGTCCCTGCTCGGCATCGTGATGATTCTTTCGCTGGCGCGCAACCTGGAAAAATGGTCGGAGAAACTGGCGAATGTGTTCCGTTATTTTGGGCGCATCTCGCTCGTCATCCTGATCTTCCACGTCCCCATTCAGGAGACCATGTTCGACAAGTTCTCGCGCCTCGGCATCCCCACCGATCCGTCCATCGCACTGGCGTTTTTGAGCGGCGTCCTCATCCCCGCGTTGATTTACGAATTGGCGATTCGCCGTAATCCCGTTTTACGTCCGTGGTTTGGGTTCGCGGCGGAGGAGAAGGAAAGCGCAGCGACATTCGTGTCGCCTCCTGCTGACAAAACAACATAACTATTACAGTACAAAACATCAGCCCCCGTCTTCTGGACGAGGGCTGTTATTTTTATTTCTCCGTATTTTGTGGAGCGGGGGCGCGTCGCGCCTGGTCTTCCTCTACGGTGCGGATGCCGTTCCGTACCTGGTTGGTAAGTCGCTCCAGTTCATTTTGCAGGTGTGTGAGCGCGTCTATTACATAATTGTCTGCTTCACTGCGGGTGGCTTCCGCATCCAGACGCGCCTGCTCTTTGATATGCGCGGCTTGCCGTTGCGCCTCCACCACGATCGCATCTCTGTGGACGAGGTCGTCCGCTTTCTGGCGGGCGATCTCCACCGTGCGGTTGGCCTCCTCCTGCGCCTGCGCCATGACGCGGTCCTTCTGCGCGAGGAGTTGCTGGGCTTTCTTGACCTCTTCGGGGATCGAAATCCGCATCTGGTCGATGATGTCCAGCATCTTATCCTCGTCCACCATCACGTTGCGCGTGAGAGGGAAGACTTTGCTTTCATTGAAGAGTTCTTCGAGTCGGTCAATGAGGTGAAGGATGTCCATAAGTGCCTCCGTGAAACGGATGACGGTATTCTATCGCATTTTGCTGGCGGTACACAGGTACACAGGTACACA
>DYKX01000235.1 GCA_020722375.1 Anaerolinea thermophila | reverse complement strand
TGCCCAACAGACGTGTTGACCTGCCCAACAGACGTGTTGACCTGCCCAACAGTCCCGCAGGTCACGCTTGAAGCGTGACCTACATCTGTGCCGCACACTTGCCCCACCTGCACTGCAACGCACGCACGAAGTCCCCGAAGCGTAGCGGAGCGGGAGTGCGGTGCAAGTGTGGCGGGCAGTGCCAGGGGGCACACGTGAAACACCCCCAGCGAATTTCGCCGATTTTTGTTCTTGTCCAGCAGCCGGAGCCGTCGAGCCGTTCGTTGTCGAAGGCCCAGCTTTCGGGGCGGGGGGTCGTCCAGCGGGGAGGACTTTTTGCTCGCCCGCGCCTTCATGCGGTAGGCCAGCCCCAGGAGCTGAACTGCTGGCATTGCACATTCGGCTATAATCGGGGGCGTTGGAGAGCTTTCCCATGACTTTACCCCTCAACCAAATCCTCAAAGGCGATTGCGTCGAGATACTTAACTCCCTTCCCGAAAAGTCCATTGACCTGATCTTCGCCGACCCGCCTTACAACCTGCAATTGCGAAAAGAGCTACACCGTCCCAACATGACCCGGGTGGACGCGGTGGATGACGATTGGGATCAATTCGACTCTTTCGAAGCCTATGACGAATTTACCCGCCAATGGCTCACGGCTTGCAAGCGGGTCTTGAAGCCAACCGGCGCGATCTGGGTCATCGGCTCGTACCACAACATTTTTCGCGTCGGCGCGATCATGCAGGATTTAGGCTATTGGATTTTGAACGATGTAATTTGGGTCAAGACAAATCCCATGCCGAATTTCCGGGGCGTGCGATTTACCAACGCCCACGAAACCCTGATCTGGGCCAGCACCGGCAGGGGCGCAAAATACACCTTCAACCACCAGGCGATGAAAGGTTTGAACGAAGAAAAGCAGATGCGTTCCGACTGGTGGCTGGTTTCGCTGGCTACCGGCGCGGAACGCGCCAGGGAGGCGAACGGCGAAAAAGCCCACTCCACCCAAAAGCCTGAAGCGCTGCTTTACCGGGTCATTCTTGCTTCGAGCCATCCCGGCGACGTTGTGCTCGATCCCTTCTTCGGGAGCGGCACGACCGGCGTGGTGGCGAAACGGCTTCACCGAAACTGGATCGGCATCGAACGCGAAGAAAAATATATCCGAGCCGCACAAAAAAGGATCGAGGCCATCCAGCCGGGATCGTTCGAGCCGCAGACTTTTGACGTGAGGAGCAAAAGCAAATCTGCGCCGAGGGTAGAATTTTCAGCCCTCGTGGAGAACGGCTTTTTGCAGGCGGGGCAAACATTGTTCTTCTCTGGAGACAAATCCCGTTTTGCAACGATCAAAGCGGATGCCCGCATCCGCACCGCGGACGGCTTCGAGGGGAGCATCCACAAGGCG
Organism: Anaerolinea thermophila; assembly: GCA_020722375.1. Lineage (GTDB taxonomy): Bacteria > Chloroflexota > Anaerolineae > Anaerolineales > Villigracilaceae > Denitrolinea. The sequence goes on along the minus strand of DYKX01000235.1, from coordinate 887 downwards.
GGCAGCCATTACATGGACGGCGCTCCCTGCAACGGATGGGAACATTGGTACCTCCGGCAGGAAGACGGCCATTTGATCAATTTGAATGAAATCCGCCAGCGCTACCGGATAGAAAAGGGGCTTTGAACCGGCAAATAGCCGAACGAAAAGGGGCGGACACACGCCTTCGACATGCGTCCGCCCCTTCTGGCTGCTTTCTTTTCTCTTTACCCCTGCACCACAATATTCACCAGCTTGCCGCGCACCACGATCACCTTCTTCGGCGGCCTGCCTTCCATGTGCTTCTGGGCGCCCTCGGTCGCCAGCGCCGCAGACCGGATGTCTTCCTCGCTTGCATCCGCCGGAACGACCACCCGGTCGCGCAGCTTGCCGTTGACCTGCACCGGGATTTCGATGCTGTCTTCCCGGGCGGCCTCCTCGTCCACTTGCGGCCAGGGCTGCTGATGGATGGAATAGGGCTTGCCCAGGTGCTCCGTCCACAGTTCTTCGGTGATGTGCGGGCAGACCGGGGCCATCATCCGCAGGTAGATATCCAGGGCCTCGGCCCAGGCCTCGGTTCCGGCGGCTCCGGCTTCACGGGCCTTGTACATCTCGTTCAGCAGCTCCATCAACGCCGAAACGATGGTGTTGAATTCGAAGGCCTCGAAATCCCGCGTCACCTTTTTCAGCGTCTGGTGAACCTTGCGGCGCAGGGTCCGTTTGGTTTCGTCGGAGCAGGCCCCAGGTCCGGTTTGATCGGTGAACAAGGCCCAGACGCGGCGCACCCAACGCACCGATCCCTCGATGCCTTGCGAGTTCCACGGGCCGCCCATGTCCCAACGGGCAAAGAACATCAGGTAGGCGCGCACGGTATCGGCGCCATATTTCTTGACCAGTTCGTCCGGCGC
>DYKX01000234.1 GCA_020722375.1 Anaerolinea thermophila | reverse complement strand
CGCGCGGCAGGTTGCCATCGCCGCGGGCGCGGAGGGGGAGATGATCGAGAAGGTCACGGCCCAGATGGTGGCGGAGAAGGTAGTGGGGCTGGATCGGGCGGATGAGTTGGTGAAGGAGTATGCAGGCACACAAGTACACACGTAGTCAGGTTTGCGGGACTTGACGAAAACCAGAAATAGTATATACTATTTATATATACTCAAGGAGCCTTTATGGAAACCGCAAAAATCTTTCAAAATGGTAAAAGTCAAGCCGTCCGTCTCCCAAAGGAGTTTCGCTTCAACGGCGACCGCGTTTACATCAAGCGCGTTGGAGACGCGGTTGTGCTACTCCCCTACCACACGCCTTGGAAGACCCTGTTCGACAGTCTGTCGCTCTTTTCGGCAGATTTCATGAATGAACGAGTTCAACCTCCCGTGCAAGATCGCGAGGACGCGTTCTCATGAAACACATGCTCGATACGAACATCTGCATCGGCTTGATTCGCCAAAAGCCGCAGCAACTTGTTGAACGGCTCATGCAATGCGCTCCACTGGAAGTTGGTGTTTCATCCATCACCGTCGCAGAGTTGGTGTATGGCGCTCAGAAAAGCAGCCGAGTCGAACAAAATATGTTCGCGACGGAGCAATTCCTTCTTCCCCTTGAAGTTGCAAATTTCGACCAGCAAGCCTCAGTCGCTTATGGAGTTATCCGCGCTTACTTGGAACGAGAAGGCAAATTAATAGGAGCAATGGATATGCTCATCGGAGCGCACGCCTTGAGTCTCGGAGTTACTCTAATCACAAACAACATAGACGAGTTTGAACGCATCCCAAAATTGAAAGTTGAAGATTGGATGGCGTAAATTCGCGCACCGTTCCCCTCTTTTCAAGAGAGGGATTGGGGCGAGGCCCGAGCACGCAGGATTGACGTCAAAGTTTTGGTATGTGTGAGCCAAGACTTCCGAAGTCTCCAACTTTGGGCAAAGTCTGGAGACTTTGCAATTCGTCGAGAAACCGTTTGTCAACCATACTGCACAAAAGTATCACCTTTTGTATCCGTACTTATTTTTTCACACCTGATAAACAAAGGTATTTCATGACCCCTCCTTCCTCCCCCACCCTCCTCCGTCCCTCACGACCCGTCGGATTCATCGGCTACGGCGCGTACGTGCCGCGTTACCGTATTCCGGCCAAAGAGATCGCCCGCATCTGGACCGGCGGCAAGGGCGGCACACCCATCAAAGAGAAAGCCGTCCCCGGCCTGGATGAAGACGTGGTGACCATGTCCATCGAGGCCGCCCGCAATGCCATCGCCCGGGCCGGCATCCACGCCCACCAGCTGCGCGCCGTCTGGGTTGGCTCGGAATCCCATCCCTACGCGGTCAAGCCCACCTCCACGATCGTGGCCGAAGCCATCGGCGCGGTCCCCAACGTCCAGGCGGGCGACTGGGAATTCGCCTGCAAAGCGGGGACGGAGGCCATCGTCGCCGCGATGGGATTCGTCGGCTCGCAGATGGCCGATTACGCCCTCGCCATCGGCATGGACACCGCCCAGGGCAAGCCCGGCGACGCGCTCGAGTACACCGCCGCGGCCGGCGGCGCGGCCTTCATCATCGGTCCCGCCGAGAACGCGCTGACGGCCATCAACGCCTCGTACTCCTACGTCACCGATACGCCCGACTTCTGGCGGCGCGAGCACCAAAAGTATCCCGAGCACGGCGTCCGCTTCACCGGCGAGCCGGCCTACTTCCATCACATCACCTCCGCCGCCCAAACCCTGATGGGAGCCTTGGGCACCACGCCCAAGGATTATACGTGGGCCGTCTTCCACCAGCCCAACACCAAATTCCCGCAGCGGGTGGCAGCCCAGCTGGGATTCAGCCCGGAGCAGATCGAACCCGGCCTGCTGGTCACCACAATTGGGAATACCTATTCGGGATCCTCGATCATCGGCCTGACCGCCATCCTCGACATTGCCCAGCCCGGAGAGCGAATCCTGCTCGTCTCGTTCGGATCCGGAGCCGGCTCCGACGCTTTCGACCTGACCGTCACTGACGCGATCACCGAACGCCAGGGCAAAGCCACGAAGACGCAGGAATACATCGCGCGGCGGACGGAGATTGATTACGCCACGTACGCGCGGATGAGGGGGAAGATAACTATGAAGTAGACAAGTACACATTCTGCGACCTGTGTACCTGTTTACGTGTGTACGTGTGTACCTGTCTACAATTACCATTTACCACTTACCAAAGGACTCCATGACCGACATCATCCTCGCAGGCCTCGGCCAA
>DYKX01000233.1 GCA_020722375.1 Anaerolinea thermophila | reverse complement strand
GATCGCGGACTTCCAGTCCGCCTGGGGCAAGCGGACTCAAGTCCGCGCTCCGCGATTTTCAAGTCCGCGCTCCGCGATTTTCAAGTCCGCGCTCCGCGATTTTCGGACAGGCTCTAAGGTGTCTTTGCTTTTTCACACACAGATACGCCGAGCGAATCGACCGCCTCGGCATCCAGCAGGCAATACAATGGTTCCAGCACGTCCATCAAACCCGTGAAGGCAGGGCCGAGGTCTGAACTGGCAAGGGGAATGTCCACAGGCACCTGCAAACTGACGGACACGGTTTTATCCACGGGAACGTTCAACGAAAGCGTGATCGGCAGGCGCGTCCCCGCGGGCAGAATGATGTTGGCGGGCGCGCCCGATATTTCCAACCCGCCTGTCACCAGCGTGACACTCGCATTGTTGATCCTTACCGGTTCGCTCAATTCCACCACAGTCTGTTGGTTAATCTGCAAATCGAACTGCACAGGAATATCTGTGCTGTAATTGATGGTGGTGATGATATGTGCGTTGTTCATCTTCTCGAAATTCGTATACAGCCCGCTCACCGTCTCCAGCGGCATGGAGGACATGCTCATCAATTCCTTCATCTGGATATTCAACCGGCGGACGTAGAGCAACAGGAGGATGATGACAGCGATCATGACAACGTCAATGACCAGACCGATCCAACTGGTCACATCCCAGAAAGCATATCTTATTCGCTCCTTTCTGGACCTCAGGCCGGCTTCCGCTTTCGGAGGCGGCTTCGCGGCGGAGGGACGCGGCGCGGGCGGCGTGGACGCGTTTTTCGGCGCGCGCGGCAACAGGTCAAGAACGGAGCGGGAAGGTTCGGGTGGGCGCGGCGGCTCCTCGTCTGCATCCCCTTTCAAGATGGTTCGGAAGCGGGCGGTTTGCTCATCCTTCAACGGGTTGGCAGAATTGTTCGTGGTCATGTAGCCTCCAAAAGTTGGTTAATCTTAGCACAACAAGGGGATATTCGCCCCATTTTGCAACAGGCAATTTGTGATATTTCGCACTTGATTTTTTCTGGCGAATCATTAAAATGAAATAGATAAGTGAGCACACAAAACGCCGCTTGTCTGGCAGATGATTTGCCAATATAATCGGCCTGTTTTTGTCAGAATTGCAACATGGAGGAACCGTGACAACCCAAAATCAATTCTTCGTCGCTGTCGTCGGCGCAGGTCCTGCTGGCCTGTTTGGAGCGCGTGAACTCGCCAACGCGGGCGCACGCGTCGTTATTTTCAATCGCGATATCAAGCCGGGCGGATTGGCCGAATACGGCATCTACCCCGCCAAACACACCATGAAAGAGGGATTGCGGAAACAATTCCGCGGCGTGCTCGAACACCCGAACATTGATTATTACGGCAATGTGACGGTGGGCGCACAGGGCGATCTTTCGCTCGACGACCTGCGGGCTCTTGGATTCCAGGCCGTTCTCGTCACTGCGGGCGCGCAGGGGACGAAATGGCTGGGACTGCCCGGTGAGCATTTTACGGGCGTGTACCATGCCAAGGATATTGTGTATTTCTACAACAAACTCCCGCCCTTTGCGCAGAAACATTTCCGCTTTGGAAAGCGCTGTGCCATCGTCGGGGCGGGGAATGTGATGGCCGACATCGCCCGTTACCTGATCCGCGAGGAAAAGGTGGACGAGGTGATCGCGGTGGTGCGCCGCGGCCCTGCGGAGGTCAAGTTCGACAAAAAGGAGATGGAGCACATCATCGCCAATCTCGACCTGGCGGCGCTGGATGCCGAAATCGCGCGTTGCACGCCGGTCATGCAGGCGGTCGGTCAGGACCCTGAAGCGGCCAAGGCATTGATCCTGGAGTCCCTGCCTCACGCCGAGGCAAAGACTTCCGATACGAAGTTCCGCTTCGAGTTCCTTGCGTCACCCACTCAAATGTTTGGCGACGCGGACGGCATGTTGACGAAACTGGAAATCGAAGATAACACACTCGCATTGAAAGACGGCAACACGAAGGCGCGCGGAACGGGGAACAAACGCCTGCTGGACGTGGAGACGGTCATCTTCGCCATCGGTGACAAAGTGGACGAGACCTTCGGCCTGCCTGTGGAGTGGAACGAGTTTGTCAAGAGCAAGGAGCCGAAATTCCCGATTGACGGCATCTCGTTTGAATCCACCATCGAGGGCGTGTTCGTCGGCGGGTGGTCGCGCAAAGCCAGTGACGGTCTCGTGGGCTACGCGCGCAAGGACGGGACGAACGCGTCGAAGGCGGTCTGGCAATATTTGCAGACGCTCTCCCCCGC
>DYKX01000064.1 GCA_020722375.1 Anaerolinea thermophila | reverse complement strand
CGGACATCTTTGAATCCTACGAAGTGACCATCGTCTCTGGCTTGATCCTGGGCCTGGCCTTGCACGCCATCACCGGCCGCCTCGAGTGGATCATCTTCCCGCTCATCGTGCGCGGCGTGGGCGTGCTCTCGTCCATCATCGGCACGTACGTGGTGAAGGGTGACACCAGCGGAAAAAGCGGCAATGCCATGGCGGCCATTTTCCGCGGTTTCCTTTCCTCCGCCACAATCTCCTCGCTTTTGTTCTTTGCCGCGGGCTTCTTCTATCTCAACAAACCTGAGATGGACGCCTGGGGTGGCTGGTGGCGTATGCCAATGGCCGTGTTCGTGGGCGTGATGCTCGCCATCGCCATTGACCGTTTGACCGAATACTTCACCGGCACGCACGCCGCGCCGGTCAATGACATCAAGAAGGCTTCGGACACCGGCGCCGCGACCCTCATTCTCAACGGTATCTCCGTCGGTTTTGAATCTTCGGTGTGGGCGGTGCTGGTGATTGCATTGACCATCGTCGCCTCCATCTTTATCTTCGGCACCATCCCCGGCGTGGACGGGACCGCCCGCGTCACCTTCATTCTCTACGGCGTCGCCATGACCGGTATCGGCATGTTGACCCTGACCGGCAACAACGTGGCGATGGACTCCTTCGGCCCGATCGCGGACAACGCCAACGGCATCGGTGAGATGTCCTGGCACGGTCAGGAAGACAAGGAGACCAGGGACGCCCAACAGATTATGGCTGATCTGGACGCGGTGGGCAACACCACCAAAGCCATCACCAAGGGCGTGGCCATCGGTTCCGCGGTCATCGCGGCGGTCTCGCTGTTTGGCTCCTTCCTCGTGGATGTGAGCCGCTCACAGGCCGCGGCCGGTGTCCCTGTTGAAGCGCAGATGCAGGCCATCGGCATCCGTGTGGATATTCCGCAGGTGTTCGTCGGTATGCTTATCGGCGGCGCCCTCCCGTGGCTGTTCTCCTCCTTCGCCATTCAGGCCGTTTCCCGCGCCGCGTCGTTGATCGTGTTGGAAGTCCGCCGCCAGTTCAAACTGGGCGTGCTCGAAGGGAAGATTCCGCCCGATTACAAGCAGGCTGTTGCCATTTCCACCACCGCCGCACAGAAGGAACTCGTCTCGCTGGCTTTGCTCGGCATCGTGACCCCCATCGCGGTCGGCTTGCTCCTGAAAGTGGAGGCCCTCGGCGGCTTTTTGGCGGGCATCATCATCTCCGGTCAGATGCTGGCGGTGTTCCTGAATAACGCCGGCGGCGCCTGGGACAATGCCAAGAAGTTGATTGAGGATGAACCCAGGAACCCTGCCGAGAACAGCGGCAAGGGTTCCGACCGCCACAAAGCGGCTGTCGTCGGCGACACCGTCGGCGATCCCTTCAAGGATACGGCTGGCCCCGCGCTCAACCCGATGATCAAGGTTGTCAACCTGGTTTCGGTCATCATCGCCCCCATCGTGGTGCAATACGCCAATGCAACCGGCACCACCCAATATGTGATCTGGGCGGTTGCGCTGGCGCTGGTTGCCCTGCTTGGCTGGGCCGTCATGCGCTCGAAGGCGCCCGCGCCCCAGATAACAAATTAAATTGCCGTCTCCCATCGAACTGCTCCCGGTGGAAATACCGGGAGCAGTTGTCTTGAATGTTTTCGAGAGCATCGAATGAACTTTAATGATTTAAAAATGTGGATCGCGAAGCGCCTGCCGACCACCCAACAAACGGCGGCGGTCTATGGGGTGATCGTGTTGATCGTCTACGGCTGGACGCTGTACTGGTTCGCATGGAAATTGCCCAGCTGGTTGTATTTTCTCAGCGCTGGCGAGATACTCGTATCGCTCGCCTATTCGATGGTGGTAAATTTCATCGAAAGCCTGATTGTCCTGTTTGCCCTGCTCCTGATCTGTGCAATTCTTCCTCCACACTGGTTTCGCGAGCGGTTTACCGCGCTGGGAACTGCGCTTGTCATCCTGGTGATGGTCGCGCTGGCGTATTATCTCGGAACGATCATCGCATTGCAGGATTTTCCGCCCTACCTGGGATGGTACGTCCTTCTAACGGTAACAGGCATCGCCCTCGCCGTATTTCTTATTTCCAAGATCAAACTACTCGTCAAATTACTGGAGGAGATCGCGAACCGCGCGATCATCTTCCTTTATCTTTTCCTGCCGCTTAGCGCAATCTCCTTTATGGTTGTTTTGATTCGCAATATTATCGAGGCGTTCCATGTCTAAACTCAGCCGACGTGACTTCCTGAAACTCGCGGGGGTGACATTGCCTTCCGCCGCGCTGGCGGGTCCGCTGATGCGGTTTGCGGGTTCGGTACAGGATTCGTCCCGCCCGAACATCATCCTGATGATCTTCGACACGATGACAGCCAGGAACCTCTCGGTGTACGGCTATCCGCGCCTGACCAGCCCGAATTTTTCGCGCTTTGCGGAACGCGCAACCGTTTATCATCGCTACAACTCTGCAGGGAATTACACCGTCCCGGGCACCGCTTCACTCCTGACTGGGATGTATCCGTGGACCCATCGCGCCATCAACCACTCTGGCCTGGTACGGCGGGATATGCTCGATCGGAACATTTTCGCCCTGCTTGGAGACGATTATTCCCGCACGGGATTTTCTCAAAACGGCTGGGCATCCTTCCTCCTGACCCAGTTCAGGCGGGACCTCGACACATATTTATCCCCCGCCGAGTTCAGCCTCGTCTCACAGGTCTTCGGCGATAAATTCCCCGATACCAACCTCGCCCTGCGCGGCCTCGACGATTTCATGTTCAAGATGGAGCGCACTCCCTCGTCGCTGGTGTTGGGCTCCATCGAGCGGACGATCCTCTACAGTCAGGCAGGACGCGCGTCCACCAGGGACTATCCGCGCGGCATCCCGCGCACGGGCACATATCCCGTCTACTTCCTGCTCGATCAGGTCCTGGCGGATCTGGTCAACATGTTCGGCGAGCAGAAATCGCCCAGTTTCTCCTACGTGCATCTCTTCCCCCCGCACGCGCCCTACTCTCCCTTGCGCCAGTTCTACCGCATGTTTTGGAACGACAACTACTTCCCGCCCTCCAAACCGATCCACAAGTATTCGGACGGCGCCGACGAGAGAAAGGTGTACATCGGGCGGCTTTCGTACGACGAATATCTCGCCACCGTGGACTACGAATTCGGCCGCTTCATCGCCGCCATGGACGAGGCGGGCGTGCTGGACAATTCCTACCTGATCGTCACCTCGGACCATGGCGAACTGCTGGAGCGCGGCGACAAGGGACACGACACGCCGCTTCTCTACGACCCCGTGGTGCACAGCCCGCTTCTGATTCACGCGCCGGGACAGAACCAGCGCACCGACATCCACGCCAACGTCAACAGCGTGGACATCCTGCCGACCATCCTGCACCTGGCTGGAAAGCCCATCCCCGATTGGGCCGCGGGACGAGTCCTGCCTGGCTTGGGCGGCGAGGAGGATGCCGAGCGCAGCACGTTCACAGTGGAAGCGAAACTCAATCCCGCCTTCACCCCGCTGAAAACAGCCACCATTGCCATGCGAAAAGGCCCCTACAAACTGATACATTATCGCGGGTATTTCGGCGAGGGCGAGTCGTATGAGTTGTACAACCACGATGAAGACATGGAAGAACTCCACGACCTCTTCGGTTCTGAAAAGGCAGTCGCCTCCCAGATGAAGGATGAACTGCTGGACCACCTCGCACAGGCGGACAAGGAATTTCAGAAACGCTAGTGGATCGCTCCATTGACGAGATGCAATCCCATCGTATGAACGCCCCACTGGTTTACGATCTCGACCTCCCCGCACTGACCGAACTCCTCCTGTCATGGGACGAGCCGTCCTACCGCGCCAAGCAGATCTGGCAGGGACTCTACCAGCGCTTCTGGAATACGCCCGACCAATTCACCAGCCTGCCCAAATCCCTCCGCGAAAAACTGTCCGCCAACCTGCGCTGGGATGCGCTCACCCCCGACCTGAAACTGGCCTCGTCCGATAACCAGACCATCAAGACCCTGTTCAAACTCCACGATGGAAAGGTCATCGAGGCGGTGCTGATGCGCTACGACCGCCGCCGCACGCTGTGCATCTCCACACAGGCGGGATGCGCCATGGGATGCGTCTTCTGCGCCACAGGTCAGATGGGCTTCAAACGTCACCTCTCCAGCGGCGAGATCGCGGCGCAGGTCATGTACTATGCGCGTCTCCTGAATGAGCAGAACGAACGCGTCACGAATGTCGTCCTCATGGGCATGGGCGAACCCTTCCATAATTACGACAACACGATGGCCGCCATTGACCGACTCAACGACACGGACGGATATGCCTTCGGCGCGCGTCGCTTCACCATCTCGACGGTGGGACTGGTCCCGTCCATTCGGCGCTTCGCGGACGAGACGCGGCAGGTGAATCTCGCCGTCTCCCTCCATGCCGCGGACGATAAGACGCGCGGCGACATGATGCCCGTCAACAAGCGATACCCCATCGCTGAAGTGATCGAAGCCTGCCGCTACTACGTCACCAAAACGGGACGGCGCATCACCTTCGAGTGGGCGCTCATCCACGGCGTTAACGATACGCCCGAGACCGCGCGCAAACTGGCTTCCCTGCTGAAGGGACTGAATTGTCACGTCAACGCCATCCCTCTCAACCCGACGACGGGCTACCACGGCAAAGCCACAGACCGTCAGCGAGCGGAAAACTTCAAAGAAACGCTGGAGCAGGCTGGGATCCCATGCACGATCCGCATGAGACGCGGCATCGACATCGCCGCGGGATGCGGTCAACTGGCAGGGTCTGTTTCTTAATCCTTTTTTCATAAGCGTGAAAAATAGTTTGATATGATTGGCGGTGCTGAAACATCGGCACCACTAGGAGCAATAATGACGCTTTCAAGCGAGTCTTCCACCATAAAAAGAATCAACTCCCTCTTGATCACTTCGCTTGCGCTGATGATCCTGGGCGGGATCCTGGTGCTCGTTGCGGCATCTATGGAAGGGCCCGTCTTTGATAGCTGGGAAGCGACAGGGATGATTTTTACTTTATCTATCGCAGTGGTCGGGGCACTCCTATTTCTCGCAGGCCCCATCGTAACCATCGTGCGCGTCAAGTGGCTGACAGAAACCGCCCGCACCCTGGTTGACACCCGCTCCGTTGACATCGGACCTGTCACAAAATATCTGACGATCGCGTCATTCTCCATCAGTTATTTGTTGGGGGCTCTTTTTACGTATCTACCTTTCAGGTTTTTTCGGGATTCTTCGCCAGCCATATGGCTCCTGTTGATACCCGCGATCCTATTGACGGTCCATGCGGAGATCGTCCGCCGAACGATCATGGCGGCCATCCAATTTCTGAATAATCCAGTCACTGACGAAATGATGCAGCCGATCGGTGAGGAGACGGAGATTCCCGAGAAGGTAGAAATTCCCCAGGCGGAGAGTTTTCAGGAACAAAAACATCGCTGGCTGGATCGTCCCATTCACCCCTCCCTGCCTGCCATCACGAACGAAGTGTTGATTTTTGGGCTTGTCATCCTCGCAGCCATCATCACGCGCTTCTTCCAACTTGAACCGCGCGTGATGAGCCATGACGAAAGCCTGCATACCTATTTCTCGTACTTGCTTTACAAGAACGGCAACTACGTCCACTCGCCCATGATGCATGGGCCGTTCCAATTCCACATCCTCGCGTTGACCTATTACCTGTTCGGCGTGAGTGACTTCACGGCGCGCATTCCATCCGTGCTGTTCAGCATCGCCACCGTTTGGATGGTCTGGTACTGGCGGCGGTATCTCGGCAAGGTCGGCTCGCTGATCGCGGGATTCCTGCTGGTCATTTCGCCGTACATGCTCTACTACGGACGGTACGTCCGCAACGAGTCATTTGCGGGACTTTCGGGCATCGTCATGTTGTACGTGATGCTGCGCTATCTCGAAGCGGGAGAGAAGAAATATCTCTACATGCTTTCAGCCGCGCTGGTTTTGCACTTTACCGCCAAAGAGACCGCGTTCATCTACGCCGCGCAGGCTTTGCTTTACCTGCTGATCTATTTCATCGCGCGCGTCACGCGCAAACCCTGGAAGGGGCACGAGAATGATTATCGTACTTTTATCATCTCCATCGCCATCGCCGTCCTGCTGGCTGGCAGTGGACTGGTGATCAGCCTCGCCGCCAACAAGCCTGAAACTATCACCGCCACCGAGACCGCCTCTCCTGCCAACCCCGATCTGGGACTTTCCCCGCTCGCCACGCCCGAAAGTGGATTTTCCATTCCCACAACTTTATTCGGCTTGGCACTGGTTTTCGTTCTCGCGGCCGCCGTCTCGCTCATCCTGGGATACTCGTGGCAGGCCATCCGTGCGGAGCGTTCGTTTGACCTCCTAATTCTGATGGGCACGCTCGTCCTCCCCAACCTGACGGCGTTTGCCATCAAATTCACCGAACGCTGGCATCACGTTGCCATCCCCACTACCGAAACGGAGGTCGCAGCCCTTGCTGGCAATACCGTGGCATGGATCGTGATTGCCGTGGCGCTGGTAATTATGTTCGGCGCCTCCATCCTCATCGGATTGCTCTGGAACAGGGATGTCTGGTGGAAAGCCGCCCTGCTCTTTTGGGGGCCGTTCACCATCTTATACACCACCGTCTTCACCAACAGCGCGGGCTTCCTGACGGGAACGCTCGGTTCGCTTGGTTACTGGATCGTCCAGCAGGGCGTGGAGCGCGGCAGTCAGCCGTGGTACTTCTACCTCCTCATCCAAATTCCCGTCTACGAATTTCTCCCCGCGCTGGGACTGCTCCTCGCGCTCTTCCTCGGTCTGCGCAGGAAGATTCGCAAAGTGGCCGCGCCCGCCGAAGTCACGGATGAGGCGTTGACGGCAGAATCGGCCGAAGGTCAGGTCGAGGCGGCGCCCGTCGAGCCGCTCACATCCGAAGAGGGCAACTTCGTCAACACGTTCACCCTGCTCGTCTGGTGGAGCGTCACCAGCGTGGCCGCCTTCAGTTACGCGGGCGAAAAAATGCCCTGGCTCACCTATCACATGGCATTGCCGATGATCCTCATCACGGGCTGGGCGCTCGGACACATGGCGGACGCGCTCGACTGGGACGAACTGCGGCGACGACGCCCCCTGCTCACCCTCGCGCTGACGGCCCTCTTCGCCACCAGCCTGACCATGAGCCTGCTTGCCCTTCTCGGGCCGACTCCTCCCTTCCGCGGCAAAGACCTCGCCAGCCTGCAAGCCACAGGGAATTTCCTCCTGCCTGCCATTGCCGCCATCGCCTCCGCGGCGGGACTGCTCCACCTGCTCAACGGCTGGAGCGGCAAACAAATTTTCCGCACCTTCACGCTGACGTTTTTTACCCTGCTGGCCGTGTTGACGATGCGCGCTTCGTTCCGTGCCTCGTACATCACATACGACCAGGCCACCGAATATCTCGTCTACGCGCACGGCGCGACGGGCATCAAAGATGTGATGGCGCAGGCAAAGGAAATTTCACAACGGACGAAGGGCGATATGTCGCTCGCGCTCGCGTACGACGCCTCCGCGCCCGATACGGGAGTCTCGTGGCCGTTCGTCTGGTACCTGCGCGATTACACCAACCAACGCTCCTTCGACGTGCCGACGCGCTCCCTGCGCGAGGCCGACTTCGTCATTGTGGACCAGAAGAACTTCGACAAGATCGAGACCGCCCTCGGTTCGGGGTATTACCGCTTCGATTACATCCGCATGTGGTGGCCAAATCAGGATTACTTCGGACTCACCTGTCAACCCTCTACGCCAGTGGATGCGGACCTCCTCACCGCCGGTCCGTGGCAGAAATTTACCAGCCGCGTGCGTGCCTTCTTCGATTTTAAATCCTGGAATTGCCAGCGCATCGCCAACGTCATCGCCGACCCCAACCTCCGCGCCGGCATTTGGGACATTTGGTTCAACCGCGATTATTCACGCTACTCCCAGGCCGTTGCCCCGTACAACGCCTATTACAACCCAGAGAGTTATACGCTCAAGGGATGGGTCCCCGCCGACCAGATGCGCCTCTACATCCGCAAGGACATTGCCGCGCAGATCTGGAATTACGGCGTGGCGCCTGTGCAAACCGCCGCCGAAGTGGATCCCTACGAGAAGAACACCGTCAGCCTCAGCGCAGACCTGATCATCGATACGACCAGCCTCGAGACCACGTCCATGAACGCGCCGCGCGGCATCGCCTTTGCCCCCAACGGCACGTTCTACGTGGCCGACTCGCGCAACCACCGCATCCTGCATTTTTCCGCTGAAGGGGCCTTGCTTGGCTCCTGGGGATCGGCCTCTCCGGGCTGCCCCTATCCAACTGCCAATCCGCCACCCAACGTCCCGCTCGATACATTCTGTGAACCGTGGGGCGTGGCAGTCGGGCCGGATGGAACGGTCTACGTCACAGACACGTGGAATGCACGCATTATGCGATTCACAAGCGACGGAAAATTGCTAAATCACTGGGGCGTTTACGGCGCACCCGAATCACCCGACGCGTTCTGGGGACCGCGCGGCATCGCTGTGGACGGTCAGGGACACGTCTACGTGGCGGATACGGGGAACAAGCGCATCGTTGTGTTCGACTCGAGGGGCGGATACATCACCCAGTTCGGTTCCGCGGGACTCGACGCGGGTCAGTTCGATGAACCCGTCGGCGTGGCGGTCGCGGTAGACGGGACGGTCTACGTCACCGACACGTGGAACCAGCGCATTCAGGCCTTCACGCCCACCGTGGACGGACTCACCTTCGTCCCCACCCTGCAATGGGATGTGAACGCCTGGTTCGGGCAATCGCTGGAAAACAAACCACTCATCGCCATCAATGCCGCAGGTCATGTTTTCGTCACCGATCCCGAAGGCTTTCGCATTCTGGAATTCACATCCAGCGGACAATTCGTCCGCGCCTGGGGCGACTACGGCGTCGGCGCGTCCCAGATCGGGCTGGCGGGCGGCGTGGCCGTGGATGCGGAAGGCCGCGTCTGGGTGGCTGACGCGGGCAACCAACGCATCATGCGGTTTGTGTTGCCATAGTTCAGCCCCCACCCGACTTCGTCGCCCTCCCCCATTTTCTCGAAAATGGGGGAGAGCCGGGGAGGGGGTACTGGTATAATGCACACGCTTTCAAAAAGCAAATCCTCCGGGAGAAATCCATGAAACTCCACGAATACCAATCCAAACTGATTTTTTCCAAATATGGAATCCCCATCCCCAAGGGACGGGTGGCGGCTACCGCAGAGGCGGCGAGACAGATCGCCCAGGAACTCGGCGGCCGCGCTGTCATTAAAGCCCAGGTTCTGGTCGGCGGGCGCGGCAAGGCGGGCGGCATCAAAGTGGCCAAAGACCCGAACGAAGCCGAGCAACTCGCCACGCAGGTCCTGAGCATGGAAATCAAGGGGCTGCCCGTCCGCAAGATTTTGGTGGATGAGGCCGCCGCCATCGAGACCGAGATCTACCTCGGCATCACCAACGACCGCGCCGCGCGCAAACCCGTCATGATGGCCTCCGCCGCGGGCGGTGTGGACATCGAAGAGGTGGCGCGCGAGACGCCCGAGAAGATCATCAAGGTTCACATTGATCCGCTGCTCGGCCTGCGCGACTATCAGGCACGCGACATCGCCGCGGGCATCGACCTGCCGCGCGAACTCTGGCGCGACTTCAACGCCATCGCGCTCGGCCTGTGGCGCGCGTATTCAGAGAACGACGCCACGCTGGCGGAGATCAATCCGCTCATCATCAACAAGGACCGAAAACTGGTGGCGCTCGATGGCAAGATGCTGATTGACGACAATGCCCTCTTCCGCCATGCGGACCTGGCTGAACTGCGCGACATCGACGAGGAGGCCCCCGAAGAGACCGAAGCGCGCAAATACGGCCTCTCCTACATCAAACTGGACGGCAACATCGGTTGCATGGTCAATGGCGCGGGGCTGGCGATGACCAGCATGGATGTGATCAAACTCTTCGGCGGCGACCCCGCCAACTTCCTCGACATCGGCGGCGGCGCGGGCTCGGACAAGGTTGCCGCGGCGATGAAAATCATCCTGACCGACCCAAACGTGAAGGCGGTTCTCTTCAATATTTTCGGCGGCATCACCCGCTGTGACGAGGTCGCCAAAGGGATTCTCGTCGCGATGGACGAGGTCAAGCCCAAGGTCCCGATGGTGGTGCGTCTCGTCGGCACGAACGCGGAAGAGGGCCGCAAACTGCTGGAAAAAGCGAAGATGATCACCGCCGAGACTCTCGCAGACGCCGCGCAGAAAGCGGTGAAAGCGGCAAAATCCAGGAAGTAACCACCACAGAACGCACGGAGAACACGGAGAAATTAATTTCTTCTCTCTGTGGACTCTGTGATCTACGTGGTGAGATATTGAGGAAATAAATAATGAGCATACTCATTGACAAAAACACACGCTTGATCGTGCAGGGCATCACCGGCAACGAAGGCATGTTCCACGCCGAGCAGATGTTCGCCTACGGGACGAACATCGTCGGCGGTGTGACCCCGGGCAAGGGCGGCGAATGGGTGGTAAACGGGAAGGTCCCCGTCTTCGATTCGGTCAAACTCGCGGCGGACGCGACCGGCGCGAACGCGACGGTCATCTTCGTCCCCGCGCGGTTCGCACCCGACGCCATGTTCGAGGCCGCGGACGCGGGCATCCCGCTCATCGTCTGCATCACGGAAGGGGTGGCCGTGCAGGACATGATGCGCGTCCGCAACTACCTCGACCAGAAGAAGGTCCGCCTCGTCGGTCCGAACTGCCCCGGTTTGTTGACTCCGGGCGAGTCGAAAGTGGGCATCATCCCCGGTAATATCGCCATCCCCGGCAGCGTGGGAGTCGTCTCGCGCTCTGGGACGCTCACCTATGAGGTGCTGTACGCCATGAAGAACGTCGGGCTGGGCGCCACCACCTGCGTGGGCATCGGCGGCGACCCGGTCAACGGGACGAATTTCATTGACGTGCTGGACATGTTCGAGCACGACGCCAAGACCGAGAAAGTGGTCATGATCGGCGAGATCGGCGGCACGGACGAGGAGAAGGCCGCGGAGTTCATCTCGAAGAAGATGACCAAGCCAGTCGTCTCGTTCATCGCGGGACAGACCGCCCCTCCCGGCAAGCGCATGGGACACGCCGGCGCCATCATCGAAGGCGGCGCAGGCACCGCGGCCGATAAGGTCAAGGCGCTCGAAGCCGCGGGCGTGAAAGTGGCCAAGCACCCCGAAGAGATCGCGACATTGTTGAAGTAAATACCAAGCCCTCCTGCACAACGCGGGAGGGCTGGTTGTTGGTTACGAAATCAGTGGAAAGGTTGTCATCTTCAACACCGGCTTGGGGTTGAAATATCTCGACCACGCCGGCTAACCCTGCACCGCGATTTTTTGCAACGTCGAAGACAATACATCCACTGCCTTGCGATAGTCTTCCAAATCAATATGTTCGTTCGGCGTGTGATCCAAAGCCGAATCACCGGGGCCATACACCACGGCGGGACATTTCCAAACCGGCGCGACGATGTTCAAATCGGCTGTCCCCGTTTTATAGACGAAACGCGGCTCCCCGCCCTGTGACCTGATCCCGCTTAAGAAGGCTCTTACAAGCTGTGTGTTTTTCTCACATCCCCACGCAGGGACGGCGAAGCCTGTTGGCGCGACCAAGACCCTAAAGGTTTCCGAGACCTTTAGGGTCTTATTTAGTATCTGAACCCAATCTTCGGGTGACACTTTCACCGGCAAGCGGACTCCCACCTTCAACCGCGCCCATTGCTCGAAATCATTTGAATCCGATTCCATTCCGCGCAGAGTGAGCAACAGCTTATCGAAGGCTTTTGGTTTGTCCGCGTTGAACAAATCCACATACGTTTTTATTTTCAACCAGACATCCACTGCCGCTTCCGCCGCAGTCTCTTCGCCGCTTGCCGAGTGGACTTGCCCACGCTTGACCGTCACATTTGCCCACGCGCTTCCTTTATACCCCAGCGCAATCCGATCCCATTGATTCGGCTCACCGATAATTGCAAAGTCTGGTTTGAATTGTTCAGCCACAAACCGCGCCCCCTCCGAATCACGCTCCTCCTCCACCGCCCCAATCACTACAAATTGCCACCCCTCTTTCACACCGACCTGCGCCACCGCATCCGCAAAACAAGCCAATGGCCCTTTCGCATCCGCCGAGCCGCGACCGTAGAGCAAATTTCCAATTTGCTCTACATTTATCCTTCCCGGTACCGTATCAATATGGCCCAGCAACACCACCTGCTTCGGCCCCTTCCCCATCACACCGACCGCGTTACCCGCCTCGTCAACGAACGCATCGTCATAACCCAGTGACTGCATCCGCGCCGCCAGCCATTCCACCGCCCCGCGCTCCTGTCCCGATGGGCTGTATTGCGAAACCAAACCAATCAGCGTATCAAAATCACTCATCCGCTTTTATCCGTTTATCCGCTCCATATCCGTTGACCACACCTGTTTCCATCCGTTCATCCGTTACGCATCCGTTGAGTACTTCCGTCAGCGCTTCCACCAGGTGATCGATCTGCTCATAAGAAATCACCAACGGCGGCAACAGACGAATCACCGTCATCCCCGCATTCAACGCGATGATCTTCTTTTCCTGCAACGCCTTGATATACGGCGCGGCCTTTTGCTTCATCTCGATGCCAATCATCAAACCAAGTCCGCGCACTTCACGGATATTTGGAGATTCGATTCTCTTCAACTTGCCCATCAAATACACCCCTTTCACCTCCGCTTGATGCGGCAAATTTTCCTCTTCGATCACACCCAATGCCGCAACCGCCGCCGCGCACGAAAGTGGATTTCCACCAAATGTCGAGCCATGCATACCAGGCGCAAGGTTCTCGATGGCATGCCCAATCAACACCGCGCCCATCGGCACGCCTCCCGCCAGCGACTTGGCGCACGTCAGCATATCTGGCGTGACATCAAAGTGCTGGATCGCAAACATTTTTCCCGTGCGCCCAAATCCTGTTTGGATTTCATCCACGATCAGCAACGCCCCACGCTCATCACAGATCCGCCGCGCCGCCTGGATATACTCCGCGCTGGCAGGGTATACACCACCTTCGCCTTGCACCACTTCCAAAATCACAGCGGCGGTTTCTTCGTTGACGGCTTTATCCAACGCCTCGATATTGTTGTAAGCAACATGACCAAATCCCGGCACAAGCGGCTCGAACCCTTCGCGATATTTTTTGTTGAATGTCGCCGAGAGCGAACCATACGTCCGTCCATGAAACGCGCGCATCGCCGCGATGATATTTTTGCGTCCCGTCGAAATGCGCGCAAACTTAAGCGCGGCTTCAACGGATTCGGTCCCAGAGTTGCAAAGAAAGACTCGATCCAATCCATCCACCAGCGAAGTGATCTTCTTCATCAACTCTGCTCGCTTATCGTTGGGGAACGACTCGAACAAAGTGATCAGCGTAGACGCCTGCTTATAGATCGCCTCCGCAACTTTCGGGTGGGCATGACCGAGGTTGGCAACGCCGTGTCCCGACGAACAATCCAGATATTCCACGCCGTCCGCATCGAACAACGACGCGCCCTGTCCACGCACGATGGCCAGCGTTTGTTTGGCGTACACGCCCGAAGTGTGTTTATTTTCGATTTCGATTATTTCGTTTGCATTCATTGGATCACCGTTCCGTTTCCTGCCAAAGCATTCGATATCGGACT
Organism: Anaerolinea thermophila; assembly: GCA_020722375.1. Lineage (GTDB taxonomy): Bacteria > Chloroflexota > Anaerolineae > Anaerolineales > Villigracilaceae > Denitrolinea. Next base: position 1,860 of record DYKX01000064.1, on the reverse strand, counting down.
TTGAATTCGCCCATCCGCGATGATGACGCGACTCACGCCGCCTTTGAGCGCTTCCTCCGCGCCCAAAACTTTTTTCTTCATGCGACCTTGTGCCGCTTCACCCGCCGCCGATAACTGACTCTGCGGCAGATGCCGAATGAGCGTGGACTCGTCTGGGAAATTCTTCATCAGCCCAGGCACCGCCGTCAGCAACAACAATGTCTCCGCCTTGAGCGCGGACGCCACCATCGCCGCCGCGCGATCCGCATCTACATTGAGCGCCTCGCCTCTTTCGCTGACAGCCACGGGCGCGATGACTGGTAAATAACCAGCATTCAACAACATCAACAACAACTCATTATTCACTTTCTCGATCTTGCCCGTGTAATCATCGCGGATAATTTTGCGCTTGCCGTTCTCGATACTCTGAATGGAATCCTTGCGCGTGGCTTGTATCAGTTTTCCGTCGAGTCCGCACAAGCCAAACGCGTTGACTCCCATCATCTGCAACTGCTCCGTCAGCAGCGAATTGACCTTGCCATTCACCGCCATCAAAAAGATTTCCAGCGTCTTACGGTCGGTGTAGCGCGACGTATACCCCGAGGGCGAGGTGATTATCTTCGGCGGCGCGCCCAACCCTTCGCCGAGCGCATTCGCTTCCGCCGAACCGCCATGCACAAAGACAAGTTGTTTCCCTTGCTTCAATAACTCAGCGGCGTCAGTACAGATCGCAGAAAAGTCCACGCCTTCTGTGCCGCCGAGTTTAACGACGGTAATTTCATCACTCATTGGTTATCCTTGTTCACATCGTACACACGTAGACACGTACACAAGTAAACTCGTCGCGCCATCTGCCAACCTGTACACCTGCGTACTTGTGTACCTGTTTACCTAGATCGGGTGCAATCCCGCGAACTCCAACCCAAGCGTTTCTTCCCACCCCATCATCAAATTCATACACTGCACCGCCGAACCAGACGCGCCTTTCATGAGATTATCAATCGCGCACATAGACACGATATGCCCGTTGCTCTCGTCCAGTTCAAATCCCAAATCCGCATAGTTCGAGCCAGCCACAATCTTCGGCTCAGGGACACGGTAGATTCCACGTTGCTCTTTCACCACGCGCACGAACGGGTTTTCATTCGCCACAGCGCGATAAGCCTTCCACAAATCCTTATTGGCAACGCCTGGTCGCACCTTCGCATGAGCCGTCGCCAACACCCCGCGCACCAAGTCCACAGCAGTCATCGTCAACGAGACATCTTTTACGCCCATCTCCTGAATCACCTCCGCCGTGTGACGATGCCCGAACGCGGAGAATGTCCGAATCACATTGGCGCGTTCCGCGTGGAGCGAACCAGAATTCCCTTCCGCGCCGCCTTCCGATGAGCCGACTTTAATCTCAATAATCACAGGCGCAGACAAGTCAATCAAATCCGCTTTGACCAACGGCAGCAATGCAAGGTTACTCGCCGTGGCATTGCATCCCACGCCGCTGACATAATTTGCGCCTGCTATCTCCGCACGATGAAGTTCAGGCAATCCATACACAAATTTGCTCAACCATCCAGGCGCGGCATGTTTCTCGCCGTACCATTTCTCGTATAAAGTTGTATCGCTCAAACGGAAGTCTGCTGCCAGATCAATAATTTTTGGCGCGAGTTGAGCATACTCTTCGATGTGATGCTGTGCCTGTCCATGCGGCTGGGCGAGAAATAACACATCCACAGGCTCCAACGCGGCGGGATCGCTGAACTTAAGTTGAGTCCGCTTCCGCAGATTCGGGTGGACCTGATACACGTACTCGCCCAAATGCGAGCGTGACGTGACCTGCTTCACATCCACGTTGGGATGAGTGAGTAACAACCGCAATAATTC
>DYKX01000232.1 GCA_020722375.1 Anaerolinea thermophila | reverse complement strand
AATCGGCAACATGGAATATCCTCAACCTGATTTTATCAGCGTTCCAACAATCCCAGCACCACAGGCAGCAACTGTTTCTTCCTCGAAACCACGCCCGGCGCATCGCGCGTCCCGTCGGGAATGTCTCTTACGCGATGCCAAACAGAAGTTTCAGTTTCCCTTCCACTTTCTTTTGGGCAGGCGTTGGCAACAATCCGAGTTCACGAACAATGATATTGGAAGCGACCGTCATCATTCGATGAAGTTGCAAGGTCGAAGAGACGCGCAGTCCTGTTAGGGAAAAATCCTTGTCGGAAACTGCGAAGATCACATCAGTTGAAAGTGGTTTATCTGGCACGCGGCTGGTGATAAATGCCACAACCACGTGCCTGTGTTCGCCAATGGGTTCGGTGAGGCACACGGCAGGTCGCACTTTGGTGCTGGAAAGATCGTCGAATGGAAACGGGACAAGCACAATCTTATGCTTCATAGAAAGGTTTTCCGTCGCTGATTGTATAAATATCTTCTTCGGGGTCGCGCAGATATTCAAAGGCGGGGTTGTTGAGAGATGCCTTCAGCCATTCCATTTCGCTTATTTCGTTGGTAATTTCTGTGCGCGGTGAAAGGACAATGACACGCACACGTCGCGGCCCCGCGAGGGGAAGCGTCCCATCCAGTTTGAGTTGATGATTTTCGTCAACCGTTCCCGTCATTTCTATGGCCGTCATCGGAACTTCCATTTGACACACTGCCTTTCTGTACTTGAATTATACCCTCGGCATTAAAGGATACTATCTCTCCAGCAAACCCAGCACCACAGGCAGCAACTGTTTCTTCCTCGAAACCACGCCCGGCGCGTCGCGCGTGCCGTCGGGGAGGGGGGGATAGGGCAGGTCGTTCAGGATGGGCGGATAGTTGGAGGTGACGATCAATCGGCTGGCGCCGCGCACTACGTCCGTGATGAGGAGGATGGCGAAATCGAGGCCGCGCTTGTCTTTGAGCGCGCCGAGGGCTTCGGTGAGCGATGTCAGATGCTCGCTGAGTTGCAGGAGGTCGGTCACCTCGGCTTGGGCGATGGCGAACTTGAATCCGCCCGCCTCGAAAGGTTTGATGTCGGTGCTGACCACTTCCTCGGGTGTGCGGTTGGACAGCCCCGCGCCCGCGGAAAGGACTTGCTGTCCGTACGATTGGATGGTCTCGCCGTGAAGCGGACTCCCGCCGACGAACGCCCAGCGGGACAACCTGTCCGCGGCGGCCTTGTCGCGCGGTGTGGTGGTGGGGGAGGTCAGGATGAGCGTATCCGCCAAAAGTCCCGCGAGCAGCGCCCCTGCCAGCGCGGGCGGCATGGAGAGTCCCGCCTCCACCGTCTGCTCCGTCACCAGCGTGGAGGTCGAGCCGACGGTGTCCACCGTGAAGCGGATGGGCGCGTGCGTGTGGGGGTTGCCGAGGCGGTGATGGTCGAGGATCTCCAGCAGTTCGGCCTCTTCGAGCGCGGCAATGGCTTGGCGCGGCTCGTTATGGTCCACGAGGATGATCTTGAGCCGCGGAGGGTTGAGGGTGTCGCGCTGGCGTGCCATACCGAGGTAGTTGCCGTTCTCGTCCACGACCCAGTAATCATCGTAATCGTCACGCAGGATTTTGTTGAGCGAATCGCGGATGTGACCGTTCGCCGCGTATTTCGGGACGTTGGTATCGGCCGCATCTTTGCACGGCGCGGCCATCATCTCGCGGACGGTGGTATTGCCCGGACGCGGGCCCAGGGTGTCGGAGAAATACTTGAACAGACTGAGCCCGTTGATCAGACCAAACGGTTTGCCGTCTTCGCTGACAACGGGGGCGAGACCGCCTGTCTTGCTGGCGAGCGTCCAGGCCGCGCCGAGTTGAGAATCGGGGGTGAGCGTATCGAGACGCTTCATCACCGACTCGAAGCGCGGCGAGGCATCCGTCAGAAGGGTGGGCGCGTCGAGTCCGAGCGTTTTCAGCACCCAGGCGGTCTGCGGGTTGAGCGCTCCCGCGCGTGCGGCGATGGTGTCCGCGCCGTCGCGTTCGCGCAGCAGCCAGGCGTATCCCATGGCTGATGCGATGGAATCTGTGTCGGGGTTGACGTGGCCGATGACATAAACGAGGGACATAGTACACCCATGACTTCTGAAGAATCTTCGAGGCTACGGAAGGTCTGTGCGATTATCCTCTTAGTGCTTTCCACACCTTCTCTGGCGTGACCGGATTATCGTCAATATTGATGCCGACCGCGTCGAGCACCGCGTTCCCGACTGCGGGCGCGACGCCGTCCATCGGGATTTCCGCCACCGCCTTGACCCCGAAGGGGT
>DYKX01000231.1 GCA_020722375.1 Anaerolinea thermophila | reverse complement strand
ACCGCGATGAGAGTGACCGTTAACCAGTTTGTCTTTTTCATTTTATTTTTCCTTTTTTAGAGTGAGTGTTTTTCAATGCCGACGCAAGAGAGCGTCTATTACGCGCCGTCGCGTATTGAAATCAATGATGCGCCGCGTGTTCATGGGCTTCGCCCAACGGCGAACCACAATAGGCGCAGGTTACCCAGGCGGGGTCAACCTTTTGTCCGCAGGCGGGACCTTCCGCGGAGCGCAGGTTCATCCCGCAACTGGGACAAAACGCGTAACCCGCTTGCAGGGGATAACCGCAGTGGGCGCATTTGTAATTGGAGACGGCCGCGGCCGCGACGGGCGCGCTTCTAGCCTGCGGGGCGGTTTGTTGGCCGTCATGATCCATCGCCGCGTGCATTAACATACATCCGCACATGGCAACCTCCTTACAACGTCTGTCCGCAATGGGGACAGGTCTTCCAATCGGCCTGCGCGGGTTGATGACAATTCGGGCAGGTGCGGCTGGCGGCGGGTTTGACCGCATTGACGAGATTCCCGCCCGAGACAGCGTAAACGACCAGGACGATCAGGGCGAGAGGGATGATCCACATCAGAAACATGGTTTACTCCTTTTTCGATGCTCCAAGAATAGCAGGCGCGGGTAAAGATTTCGTAAAGGGAGGGCAAAGAGGGGTTGAAGATTTTCCTCTGACCGTCATTGCGAGCGGAGCGAAGCAATCCCCCACCGCTGCGAGGAGATTGCTTCGAGCCACTTCGTGAGAACGCCGCTCTCGCAATGACGGGGCGTGAGCGCTGACGCGAAAACAAAATGACCCACCCCTTCGGGCGAGTCATTTTGTTGAGATTAGTGATGATGGGCGTGCTCGCCTGCATTGCCGAGATACTTCTCTGGCTCTTTGTCGAAGGACTTCTTGCATCCAAGTGAACAGAAGTAATATGTCTGTCCTTTGTATTCGGACGTGCCAGCGGCGGTCGCGGGGTCGATATCCATTCCACAGACGGGGTCGTGTACGGTAGTTGTCATAGTTGCTCCTTTTGCCAGATTATGGATTGGTTGAGTATAGCGGTCAAGCGTAAAGTGGCGTATGAAGCGATAGGCCAAACGGCCTATGACCTTTATCGTTTCATACTTCGGCTTCGCTCAGTACGACCTTCAACCTGCTCCCCTTTCCCAAAGCGGATTCAATCTCCAGCCTTGCCCCGATCAAGTCTGCGCGTTCATGAATGCCAAGCAATCCGAAATGCCCATTGAGAGCGAACTCGGTGGGGCTTTTCGGCACCACGAATCCGTTACCGTTGTCAGTCATTTCCATTTGGATTTCCAAATCGTCGAAGTTGATTTTCAAATCGGCATGGGTGGCTTTGGAATGTTTGACCACATTGTTGAGCGCTTCCTGCGCAATGCGATACAGCGACAGTTCCACTTCACGAGAAAGGCGTCGTTCCTCTCCTGATTTTTGAAAATCCACAACCAGATGACTATTTTGACTAGTTTCACGCGCCAGCATATCAAGCGCAGTAACCAGCCCCAGATCTTCAAGATAAATGGGGCGTAAGGCTCGCGTCAGGCGACGCAGGTTTTCGATGGTTTGTTCAGCCAGAGTTTCCAGCTCATTTAGTGACTGACGTCCATGCTGATCTTTGACAGATTTCTGAGCAAGTTGCACTCGTTGTTTGAGCGCGATGACGGCTTGGATCGTATCGTCATGCAGTTCACGCGCCAGGCGGCTGCGTTCATCTTCCTGGGCGGAAGTGATTACGCCGATGTAGTCGCGCAATCCATTTTGGGCGGCTTGCACCTTGCGTGACATCTCAGCCAATTCCATTTGCAAGTGCTGCACTTCCGATATCCCGCCGACGGATTCTTTGATGGCTTCAAAGTCGCCCCATGCCAGCGCGGCGGCTTTGGATTCAAGTTCCTGCAGGGGTTGAACGATTTGTTTTGTGGCGAACCATAATGCCCCAACGGTTAATAAAAGCGGAGGGATCAAAACCAGCGGGGCGATGAGTGTGAATTCCAGGATCGGGTCGGTGGCGATTTTCCACGCCTCTTCCGAAAGATGCAGGCGCATTTCACGCTCGTGGGCGATGATACTGCCAATGGCAATGACCATCGAAAGCAGGGTCAGCGGCAGGATGACCAGCGCGAACATCCGCAGGGTGAGACTGCGCCAAATGGGAGGACGATTCGATTGGCCGTTATTTTTCATGGCAATTCACCTGTACCGCGATGCGAAATAAATTTCGCGGTACTCATTCATCCGCAATTTGCCCCGCGCTTTGCGAGATCAACCCCAATGAGACGCCGCGCATGACGGCCTCGGTGCG
>DYKX01000063.1 GCA_020722375.1 Anaerolinea thermophila | reverse complement strand
TGGTCTGCGTGCCTGAATTCGTGGATGTAGAGATCGAAGACAAGGTGCGCACGGCGATCAAACTGGTGATCGACCCGCTCCCGCCGCTTGTTGAAGCGTAAACTTCGGGTTGCCTTTTTTGGTAAAGCCGCCAAGTGACAGTCACTTTCGAAAGTGACTGTCACTTGGCGGGCAGGACGGATGACTCTTAAGGGGCTTCCGAATTTTTGATTTTCTAAGGTAGAATCACTTTATGCGAAGAAACGCCTCTCTCACATGCTGGCTGTTGATCCTGCTCCTGCTGGCCGGTCTGTTCTTCGGCGCGGCGGGTCAGTCTTTGGCGAGGGAGGAGGGGGAGTCTGTATCGCTTTCCACGCCCACGACACCTAGTGATACTATTGATCTTTCACTGACCATGACAGTTCCTTCAGCTGACTTATTTCCTAATATAGGGGAGACGGTCACATTTACCATTAAAGTTAAAAATAATTCATCATTAAATGCAACTGGGATTACCGTAAAAGATAAAATTCCATCTGGATTAACCTATAAATCAGATGACGGCGGTGGTACGTATAATGGGGCTACGGGAATATGGGTGGTAGGTTCGTTAGGGGCTGGCACAACTGCACAGCTAAAAATTACAGCAACCGTGACAAAGACTGAGACAATCGAGAACAATGCGGAAATTTGGTCTGTTGATCCTGGTCAAACTGACCCTGATTCAATACCCGGTAATGGTGAACCTCTCGAAGACGATTACGCAAAGGTTACCATCAATCCCAAAATTGCTGACTTAACTTTAACAAAGATTGTAGACAACTCAATGCCAAACCAGGGAGAAAATATCCAGTTCACGATTACCGTCAGCAATGCTGGCCCCGATAATGCTGATAACGTTACTGTCAAAGATTTACTGCCTGCAGGCTTGGTTTACGTAACTGATTCTGATAATGGAACTACCTACAATAGTAGCACTGGCATCTGGGCAGTTGGAACCTTGCTTGCAAGCGACGCTGGTTCATCTGATTCATTAACCATCACTGCTCAGGTGACTACAATCGGTGCGAAAACGAACGTCGCAGAAGTGTGGACGAGTGATCAATTCGACCTAGATTCAACCCCGGGAAATGGGATAATATCTGAAGATGATTATGCCAGCGTTGTGGTCACGCCTAAATCAGCAGATTTGAGTTTAACAAAGACCATTAACAACGCATCTCCTAACACAGGGGATCCTGTAATATTTACAATTACGGTTAGCAATGCTGGACCGGATAACGCAACGAATGTTTCTGTAAAAGACCTGCTCCCTTCTGATTTTACTTATGGGTCTGATGACAGCGGAGGAAATTACAATAGTGGTACAGGAATTTGGACAGTTGGGGAACTTGCGAAAGACGCAAGCGCAGTTATCAACATCAACGCGACGACAGAGGTAGGCAGTGCGGCAACCAACTGGGCAGAGGTTTGGACTTCTGATCAGTTTGATCCAGATTCGATACCTGGAAATAATTCCACAACTACTGATGATGATGACGGTACTCCAACTGCGGATTTAGAAATCACACAGTCAGCAAATCCATTAACGGTCAATGTGAATTCGAATGTAGAATTCACCATTATTGTTTTAAATAAAGGGTTAGGGAAAGCATCAAATATAAGTGTCAAAGATGTATTGCCGTCTGGACTAACATATCTATCTGACACGGGGGCAGGCTCATATAACACTAACACAGGTATATGGACTGTTGGATCATTATCGAGCAGTGCAAGCGCCACGTTGAAGATTACTGCAAAAGCAGAGTCAAACGGGTTAAAAACCAATTGGGCCGAAGTGTGGACTTCTAATCAACTAGATCCCGATTCCATACCTGGTAATAGCTCCACAACGGAAGACGATGATGCGAGTGTAGTGGTAACTGCTGTATCTCCATCGAAGACAGTGGTTATTTCCGAAGTTGGCTGGATGGGCACATCCTCCAGCACCACCACCGACGAGTGGATCGAGTTATACAATACTACCAACGCACCAGTTAATTTGGATGGCTGGCATTTGCGTTCCTTCCAATATGTTTATAATTCCACTACCAAGGACTATGATTTTGTTCTAAATCTTGATATCTTGTTGAGTGGAACTATCTCTTCTCGCACAGGTGTTGATGATCCAAACGATACGCACGGCTATTTCCTGCTGGAACGCCGGGAAGAAGCCGTTAATGACTCTCGTTACCCCGTTGAGGGACTAGTCTATGGTGGCAGTAAGTACTTGAGCAATTCCGGCGAGTTGTTGTTACTGTGTTCTGCATACAACATTGATACGAACACGTGCAATATTAACCAAAAGGGATTGCTGGTAGATTTTGCCAACGGAAGCCTGACTGGTAATACCAATCCCTGGCCGGCTGGGAGCACATCCAACTATGGGAGCATGGAACGTAAGTATTACCAAAGTGACGAAGATATCTACTGGTTCACTCACACTGGCGCGTCCCCGCATTATGGCAAGGATGCCAACGGCAACGATATCAAAGGCACACCCGGGCATCCCAACTGGGCTTTCAATGTCACAGCCACGCCATTGCCCACAGCCACTCGTACTCCCACAGCAACGCCGAAGGCAGTCCCAGGTCCGATACTCGTGCTCAACGAAGTCTTGGCGCGCTCCGGCTCCGACTGGAACCTTGATGGCCGCGTGGATATCTACGATGAATTCATCGAAGTCATCAACTCAGGCACGGTCAACGTCAACCTGAGCAGTTATAAACTGGATGATTACGAGTTGGATGCAAGTGGAAAATTGCTCTGGAATGGATTCACCCTGCCAAGCCAGACTCTCAAACCGGGCGAAAAAGCCGTTTTCTATGGTTCGCAAACCGACATTCATTTGGAGGATGCCGGCGACACCGTTTACCTGATGCGCACATCGAACAGTTCCGTGGTAGACCAGGTCACTTATCCCATTGCCAAATCACTGGATTTCTCGACCTGTCGCTACACAGACGGGTATGGCTCGTGGATCGTGGGATGCTACCCGACGCCCGGCCGCCCCAACATGTTGACCGGCGACCGCTTCCCCTCCACCTCGAACGGACAGCCGATCCCTGTCTGCGTTCTGCCTGATTCTGTCCCCGATGAGTTTGTCCTCGCTGAATGCGAAGAGGGCGGCCTCGGCATCTGGAATCCCTCCTATTGGGATACCTTCCCCGGCGAAGGGAACGACATCTGGCAACCCGATGAACGCGATAAGTGGCTGGTGGTCTACCAGTGACGGGGCGTAACCACCGAAAACAAAAATGCGGATGTCTCCTGACATTCGCATTTTTCATTGTCTCTACCTTCTACTACCTCCACAAGTTAAAGTTGTAGGGCAAATTGCCAATTTGCCGAGCGCAATTTAGCAAATTGCGCTACAAGTTCACCTGGTTGCGGTACTACCTTCCGCCCTCTGCATACCGTCAATCCTCCGCCGCCTTCGCCACCTCGTCCGCTTCGAAAACGACCTCATCCTTGCCGGTCAACTTCTCCTGCATTTTCGCGACCACCAAATTCAGGTGGCCGGGATGCGCCACAAAATCGAGGTCATCGCCGGGGACGGTCAACACCGGGCAGAGGGTGAAACTTCCCAGCCAGTTTTCGTAGAGCGTGTTCAGGCTGGCAAGATAGTCCGCGGAAATCTCGCGCTCGTAATCGCGTCCACGACGGGAGATGCGCGTCAACAGGGTGGAGATCGAGGCTCGCAGATAAATAACCAGGTCCGGGGGAGGCAGGAAGCGCAGCACCGTCTCGTAGAGTTCGCGATACGTCTGATAGTCGCGCGGGCGGATATGTCCCTGCAGGAAGAGGTTCTGGGCGAAGATCTCCGCATCCTCGTACACGCTTCGGTCCTGGATGACCGAGGCGGGGCGCTGTGCCAGTTCGTGATGCGCTTTGAGTCGGTGCGTCAAAAAGAAGACCTGCGAATGGAATGACCAGGTGGTCATATCGCGGTAGAAATCGGCCAGATAGGGATTCTCCGTGACCGGCTCGTAGAACGGCTCCCAGCCCATCCTGGAGCACAACATACCCACCAGCGTGGATTTCCCGACCCCGATGTTCCCTGCAACGGCAACGAATTTTTTCATACGGTCTCCCTGTTTTGCTTATGCAACTCTGGTAACCGTCATTGCGAGGGTTGGTGGTCGAGTAGCGGTAGCGTACCGAGACCCAAACCCGACGCAGCAATTTCTTCCAGTAACTCGTGGATTGCTTCGGGAAGATCGCCCTCGCAATGACGGATTCAAAAAGGCCACAAAAAAGGGCGACCATTTGGTCGCCCTTAAACGGACTAGGGGATCTTCCCGGCCAGTTCATCGTCAATGACCTGCTGGAAGACGTTCAAAGGTTGTGCGCCAACCACGGCAAGTCCATTGATGAAGAACGTCGGCGTGGACTGCACCCCCAGGTTGATCGCAAACTGCATATCGGCTTCGATGTCGGCCTTGTGCTTGTGACTGGTCAAGCAGGATTCGAAGGTGGACACATCCAGCCCGATGTCCGAGGCGAGGCGGGTGTAAAGGTCGTCATTCAGCGTGGCGGAATTCTCGAAGAGTTTATCGTGGAACTGCCAGTAGGCGTTCTGGTCGCCCGCACACATGGCCGCCTCGGCCGCGTTCATGGCCTGCGGATGGATCTGCGTCAACGGCAGGTTGCGGTACACGAGACGGATCCGCCCGGGGTAGGCGGCCATCAATTGCTTGTAAACCTGGCTGTGCCATTTCTGGCAATAGGGACATTGATAATCGCTGAACTCGACCAGCGTGATGACCGCATCCTCGGGACCGATGCTGTAGAAGCCGTCGGTGGGGATGTCGTAGCGGCGGGCCACTTGCGCCGTCGGTGTGGGGGCCGCGGCGGTTTGGCCGGTTCCGCCATCGCGTCCCCAGGCAATGTAACCAGTCAAAATGCCAACAGCAAACGCCAGCACAACCAGCACCGAATAAAAGTGACTGCGCTTGAAGGTGACCGTATCGGGAGAGAGATTGGTATCGTTCATGCGGGGCATTATATCACGCCGACTTTGCGCGTCCTTTCGACGGTTCGGGCGTATATTTCCTTGTAAAAGGAGACAAAATGACCGAGACAAAAACCCCCACCCCCTGGTATGCCTGGCCCTTTGTGGCGCTCTGGAAGTTGATCGCGGGCATCGTCGCGTTGACGGGACGGCTGGTGGCCGTTATCCTGGGATTCGTGCTTTTGCTGGCGGGCATCCTCGTCAGCCTGACGGTGGTCGGCGCCATCGTTGGCATCCCGCTCGCGATTGTCGGATTCCTGCTTGTCCTGCGCGGGTTGTTCTAGTGGCAGACTTCGTACCTATCCGAAAATCGGATCGCAGACTTCAGTTTGCCTTGCTGGGCGGACTCAAGTCCGCGCTCCGAGGGTTTTTTGGATAGGCTCTTAGACATGCAAACAAACAGAAGAGAACGTCGCCTGAAAAGGTGACGTTCTCTTAAAATCGGGGATACAATGAAGGAAAGAATTCACATCCTTCGGAGGGCATATGATTTATCTGATCGCCGCGTTGATCTTTGCCGCGCTCACCGCACTGGCCACGTGGAAAAAGAATCGGGGGTTGGAATTCATTGCCAAGCCGGCTGTGATGGCGCTGTTGCTCCTCTATCTGTGGACATCGGCCGGGCTGAATGGCGCCTTGCTTTGGTTCGCACTGGGAATGTTCTTCTCGCTCATCGGCGACGTGCTGTTGCTCTGGCTCGACCGCATGTTCCTCTTTGGCTTGATCTCATTCCTGATGGCTCAAATTGCATACCTGGTCGGATTCAATTCGCCGCCTTCGCCTGTTACGATGTGGGGAACCCTGCTGGCGGTCATCCTCGCGTTGGGGAGCGCACGCGTCCTGCGGCGGATTCTGTCCGCGCTGGCCGAAAAGGGGAACACGCGCATGCGAATCCCCATCGTGGTTTACGGGTTGGCAATCACGCTCATGCTCCTCTCGGCCATGCTCAAACTGACCGATCCCCTCTGGGGCGCGGGCGCGTCCCTGCTGGCGGCGTTGGGCGCGTTCCTCTTCTATTTGTCGGATATCGTGCTGGCCTGGCTGAAATTCGTCACCCCCATCCAGAATGGACGCGTCATCAATATCGGGTTATACCATCTTGGACAGATCTGCATCGCCGCGGGGGTGGTGATGCAATTAAAACCGTAGGGGCAGCCATACAGGACTGCCCCACATGATTCTGTGAGGGCGGACCTACGTGTCCGCCCTATTTTGGTTATCCTGCCACTTTCAAATTACCGAAGCGGGCGGTTGTCGGTCCCAGGTAATGACCGAGGAAACTCGTCTCCCTGCTCCAACGCACATTGGCGAGAGCGTCGAGGAAGTTGCCCACCAGTTGTCCGCCGCGGAAGGGTTTGCGGACTCCGTTCTCCACGAGGTAGCCGAGTCGGATCTCGCTGGAGAAATCGCCCGTGACGTTATCGGGGTTGAACCACGAGAATAACGCGATTTCCACGTACGGTTCTTCCAATAACGAGGCGGTCTCCCACTTGCCTGCGGGCAGTTCCACGCCGCCGAACGCGCCGGTGGGGGGCAGGCTGAGGTAATCGGCGTAACGCTGACTGGCCGCGAAGGTCGTCAATTTGTTGTCGCGGACAATTTCCACGCGCTGCGCGGGCAGGCCTTCGAGGTCGAAGCGGTTGGATGCGATCCCGTAGGAAATGGCACGGTTCGCCCAGACGGTGAACGGGTCGCCGGTCACTTCGCCGCGAAACACCGACTGGCCGACTTCCCATGTGGAGGCCTTGGCGTACTTCATGGCGGCAGAGCCCAGCGTTTGCAGCACGCCCGCTGAAAGATGATCGCCGGCCACGAACGTCGCCAGCAGGTTGTTGTGCATCACCACCGGCCCCTGCCACGCGGGGGGCGCACCAGCCTCCAGCAGGTCACGCGTGAAGCGGGCGTTGCGGGTGATCTCGGATTCGATGTTCAGGTCTGAGACGCGGCGCCTCGTCAATTCGCGGAAACTTTCCACTTCCTGATCGCCTTTTTTGGCTTGCAGGACAAATTCCATGCTGACGCTCGAGGAGGTCTGTTCCGCGTCTATGCCGCGGCTGTTGACGTGATGTACGGTCTGGATCTCCGCGAAGGCCTCGGCAGAGGTCAGCCGCGCGTCGTCCAGTTTGGAGGCGGCCGCCAGCATGTCCCGCGTGACGCGGTCCAATGCACCGAGCGGGTCGTGGGCCATCGTCTCATCCAGCAGGGGTACATCGGGGATCGCGGCCGGCGCGGGAAGCGTGTAAACGGGATTCGATACCAGCCCGGCCACGAGCGAGGCGGTGTCAATCGCCTCTGCCACATTCCCATCGGGGAGCAGGGTGACCTCGCCCGCGCCCATGCCGACCTTTCCATCGGAATCGGTTTTCTGACGAAAGACCTCGATGCGGAAATTTTCCTCGCCGGTCAGGCGCTGGGCTTCCATTTTCTGACCGATCAAATAGACCTGCGCCTCGCGCGTGACGTTATGCCGCACCGACCAGCCCGAGAGTTCGTTCCGCGCTTTGAGCGCCTCGATGATTTTTTGCAATATCATCCCAGCCTCGCTTTCATCAGCAAATGCGGCCCGCCGGAGGAGACCGTGACCATTTCCTTGTGGCCTTTGCCGCAGCCGCCCGGGTCGAGTTTGAATTGATTGCTCACGGCGGAGACGCTTCCCAGCACATCGGGGACGTAGCCCGAAATGCCGATGGGGGCGAAGACGCGGTCCGTGATCCTTCCGCCTTTGATCTCATGCCCGTAGTGACACGTGACCTGGATGCCCCAGCCCTTCGGGTCTTCCATGCCCGAGGACCACTTGTCGAGATAGATGCCGTGGTCCACCTGCGCCAGCATGTCTTCCAGCGAGGAGTCGCCCTTGCCGAAGAAGGTGTTGCTCATGCGCGCATAGGCCTTGCGGCTGTAATCCTGCCGGCGGCCGTTGGCGGAGCGGGGAATGCCGAGTGCGGAGGCCGAATAAAAGTCCGTGATGCCGCGGCGGAAGAGACCGTTCTCCACGATCTGCGTGGAACTGGACTCCATGCCTTCGTCATCGAAGAAGAACGAGCCGTAGGCGCCGGGCAGGCTGGGGTCGTCGTAAATGTTGACGAGCGGGGAGCCTACCACCTTGTCTATGAAATGCGCGGCCCTGGCGCGTTCTTTCAGGAACATGTCCGTCTCCACACCATGACCGAACGATTCGTGCGCGATCACGCCGCTGACGCCCGGCGCCGTAATGATCTGATACTCGCCCGGCTCGATCCGTTCTGCACCCAGCAAAGCGACCGCGCCGTCAATCACCTTGCGCATCTCCTCTTCGCTGAATTGGGCCTGCTCCCATCCGCCGGTAGCGCCCTTGCTTTGCCAGTTGTGGCGCACCTGACCGTCCTCGCCGGCGACGAACACGAACATGTAAAGCACCACGCGCAGGACGCGTTGCGCCACGTCGGTGTTTTGATTCGCGAAGACGGAATATTCGTTCGATTCTCGATACATCATCTGGCAGTTGACGATGCGCGGGTCGAGGCCTTTGGCGAAGCGCTGCATCTCGCGCACCCGGTCCAGTTTCTCCTGCACGCTCAATGTGGACGGGTCGGCCTGCATCGGCGTCACGAAGTCGCCGCGTCGGGACGGGGAGGCGGGCGGCGCGTACTTCGCGAACGAAACGCCGCTGACGAGTTCCTGCATGGCCGCGTTCACCTTGTCGCGGTCGAAGCCCGCGATGGCGCGCTCGCGCATGGTCTCGCCGTCGAACGCGGAAAGCACTGTCCCTGCATGAGGCGGCCGCTCGGTGACGCGTTCTTCGCGGTTGTTGACGACGATCTCCAGACTATGACGGTCGGAGAGCAGGACAGAAAAATAGGGAGTGCGTTTCTGTCCCTGAGAAATGATTTCCGCCAGAGAGCCGCGCAGGCTGTTCATGGCGGATGGCAATATCAAATTGGTCATGAGGTCTCCTGTAACGCAGAAGTTATCCTGAGTATATCCTGAGATTTTTAGAGGCAAAGCCCCTCTGTGGAGGGGTTTTATTTCTGCTCGTTGGGGCAGTCACGCAGGACTGCCCCTACGCCTTCTTCAATTCCTTGAATCCCTCTCCCAGCGCCTCGTGTGCCACGCCGACGACCATGAAGGCCTTCGAATCAATTTCATGGACGATGGCCTTCACCTGCGCGATCTCGGCGTGGCTGACGACCACATACAGCACGGGACGTTCCTCGCCGGTGTACGCACCTGTGCCCGAAAGGAAGGTAACGCCGCGCTCCAACTCGACCAGGATTTCGTCGGCGATCTCCTTCGGCTTTGCGGTGACGATCATTGCCGTGCGGACGGTGCCTCCGCCTTCGAGCGTGGTCTCGGCCACCAGCCCGCTCACGTAGAGGGTGACGATGGCATAGAGCGCCTCCTTCCAGCCGAAGACGAATCCCGCCGCGAGGATGACGAGCGAGTCCACCATCAGGTAGGACTGCGTCATCGAGACGCCGCGCCAGTGGTTGAGAATCCGCGCGAGAACGTCGGACCCGCCCGAGGTCCCGCGGGCGCGATAGACGAGTCCGTAGCCGAATCCGCTCACGACCGCGCCGTACAGCGAGTTCAGGAAGATGTCGTCGGTGAGTCCATTTTTGGGGAAGAAGGGGAGAAGCAGGAGCAGGTCAACCGCCAGCGAGTACGAGAGGATCGCCGTCGCTGTGCGCGCCGCAAAGCGATGTCCGCCGAGGAAACGCCAGCCGAGCAGGAAGAGGGGGATGTTACCGATCAGCACCATCACGCCGATGGGCCAGCCGGTGAAATGATTGATCAATTGCGAGATGCCGCTCACGCCGCCCGAGGCCAGATGCGCGGGGACGAGGAAGAGGCGCAATCCCACCGCCTGCGCCAGCGAGCCAACAATAATGAGCGCAAAGTCGCGGGTTTGATTCCAGAATGGTTTGAGGGTTTTCATGGCGGGAATTATAACTGCCCTCTGCGTCTAAAATCATTGGCTCATGTGTAGAATCTGTGCGACAACGTGACAGTCACTTCGGAAGTGACTGTCACGTTGCACACTCTTTACAGATGAGCCAAATCATTTACCACAGAGTATCCGTGAACGAGGTTCCCCCGAAGCATGAAAATCGAACCACGAAGGCACGGAGTCACGGAGTTTTTTCTCCGTGTCTCAGTGGTTTGCACCTGGAGTTTATTTTTATATCAGCACAGGGCTCACAAAGAATTAAAAAGTCTCTGTGAACTTCGTGCGCTCTGTGGTTAAACAACCCCCCTCTCCCGTATTTGAGAGAGGGGGGAGGGCCTTACTTGATCTTGTAAGTGACGCTGACGTTGGCGGTGATGGTCATCTGACCGGGCTCGATGGGGACGTTGGCCTGGATGCCGCCGCCACCGCCGCCGCGTCCGTACTCGGCATAGGCGTACGGCGTCGAGTCGGCGTAGGAGATATTGGTGATCTCCACCAATGAGACGCTCGCCAGTCCAGCCAGTTCTTCAGCCTGGGCTTGCGCGTTCTTTACGGCCTCGGCGCGGGCCTGTTTCATGACCTCGGTCTTGTCCGCGAGATCGAACTGGATGCTGTTGATGCTGTTTGCGCCAGCCTTGATCACGGTGTCGAGCAACGCGCCCAGTTTGGTCAGGTCGCGAGCCGTGACGTAGATCTGGTTATCCACCGCATAATACTTCTCGCCCGTGTTTGTTCCCGTCGCGGGGTCATAGCGGTCAATCGGCCAGATGCTGAAACTGCTGGTGTGGATGTCCTTCTCGTCTACACCAAATTCCTTCAGCGCGTCGATCACCTGCTGGGTCTGTGCGTTGTTTGCGGAAACCGCCTCGGCGGCAGTCGGTTGTTCTGTGTGGACACCGATGTAAAGGTAGGCAATATCGGGGGTGATGAACACCTGTCCCACGCCGGTCACGTTCAGCGTGCGTTCGCCGCCAGAAGCGACCGCGGCCGGTCCGCAGGCGCTCAGCACCAGCGCGGCCAGCAGGACGATGGAAAAGATAAGTGTACGTTTACGCATTGTTACTCCTTTGATTTGATTACAGAACCAATGACGCCAATGCCATCAGAAAGTTCCCGGCGGGCTTGAATTTTATCTGTTTTGCCTGTACAATCCTGATACATTTGTTCTATCCCCAACACCATGCCCATCAACTTTCAGGAAATCTACACCCGCATTCAAGACATCGGCAAAGGCGCCCGCGAACGCAAGAAGACGCTGGAAGAACGCCGCGCCAAAGTGCGTGAACTGCTCGCGGCCTACGCGTCCGAACTGGACTTCCTGCGCTCGAAGGTGGACGCGGCCAAAGCGGCGGACGCGAACATCCGATGCGCTGTCCCGCTCGAGGAGCCGCTCGCATCCTCCCACCCCGCGCGGGGTCCGGCCTCCGACGTGACGCTCATCGCCGCGGACGGTTCGCAGATCCTCCCTGACAGGCACGCCGCGGTTCAGTTTGGGTTAATCAACGTCGGCGCGATCCTCCTGAAATCAAACTCTGGCGCGGCCCCGCAAATTTTCACCGACAGCCAGTTGCTGTTCGACCATGAACTTTATACCGAAACGGGTTCCGTCACGCAGGACGATATCGAATTCAGCCGCGACATCGCCGAGCGGAAAAAACTGCTCGAACTGGCGAAGGAACAAACAGGGACGCTGATCGCGCTCACCGACGGCCCCGTTGAAATTTGGGGCGCCAAGAGCGCCAACGAGGGCGATTATCAAAAGACGCTCGAACAGCACAAGTCCATTTTGTCGCAACTACAAAGCCGCGACGTGACTGTGGCTGGCTATGTGGACAAGCCCGGCGCGGATTTGGTCGTCCGCCTGCTCGAACTCACCCTGCTCGATGTGGAGCAGATGAAAGAAGTCCGCCAGCAGCATCCCCTGCGCGGCGTGACGGATCGCTGGTTGTTCAGCGGAATCTTGAAAAGCCGCGAACGCTCGGCGGTGTTTGCGCTTCAATCCAGTTCGTGCATCCGCTATACGGGGAGTTTGAGCCTGCACTTCTTCTATCTCAATGTTGGTGATGAGAAGCATCCATCCATCGTGCGCGTGGAAATTCCCGACTGGGTGGCAAAGGATGAGCCTAAATTAGATTTATTGCACTCGGCTTTGATTCAGCAATGCAGAATCATGGGCGCGAGGCCGTATCCGTACATTCTGCATCGGGCGCATGAGATTGCGGTTGTCTCGTTTGAAGAGAAAAAACAGATCGAGCAGATGATTCAACAGATGCAGTTGAACAATCAGGAAGTATTGGATGAAATTTCATCGAAGCAATCCGCCAAGAACCTGGCTGGAAGGATGCGTGGTTGAACCATCATTGCGAGCGATGGTCGAGTAGGCCGAGGTATTCCGAGACCGTATCGAGACCGAGCGGAGCAATCCACGCGTGGGACGAGGAGATTGCTTCGTCGGGTTTGGGTCTCGGTACGCTACCGCTACTCGACCACCAACCCTCCTTGCAATGACGATAAAAATGGAGACACTATGGCAACAGAAATCATCGGACATTTATTGAGCGCGGGGACGTCGCAATTCACGGTGGGATGTTCCGTCTCGCAATTGAACGTCCCCTCCTTCGGGGCGCTGGTGCGCGCGCCGCTGGGCGAGGGCTGCCAGGTCTACGGGCTGATCCACGACATCCACATTGACGATGACGGGCTGGTGCGCCAACTCGTGACGGCGGATAATGTCAGCGAAGAGGTGATGCGCGATAACCGCGAGAGAAGGATCGTGCCCGTGGAGATGTCTGTGCTGGCGGTGGGATATGAGCAGGATGGGAAGATTTATCACCTGCTCCCGCCCCGTCCGCCGCTGAGTTTGGATGTTATCTATCTGTGCGATGACAAGGATGTGGCGCACTTCACGGAGCGATTTGGATATTTCAGGCATATTCTGAATGGGAAGGATATTCCGATTGGCGAGGTTCTTGCCGCGCACATCCAGCAGGCGCAGGCCGCGCATAAGGATAAATCGTGGAAAGAGAAAGCCACGCAGGAAGTGATTACGCTGTTGCGGGATGATTACCCGACGTTGATGGCGGTGTTGGGCGCGTTGGGAGAAATTTAGAAATGGTGACTGACAGTCGCAACACTGAAAATCGTAATCAAAGACTCATGTCTGTTTTGCTGATCCTTGCATCTGGAGCGGGGTTGGCCCTGCAAGCCTATTTGGGAAGTTTTTCCCGCCTGCTTGCCGATGATTTCTGCTCGATCTATTTTGCCAGACGACTGGGTATGTTGCGATACATCTGGTATTGGTATCTGAATTGGGGAGGAAGATATTCCGCCATCGCAGTTGATTCGGTGATTCGTTATCTGGGGAGCGCTGGAGTACGTTTTGTCCCAGTCTTTGTATTGGCGATCTGGGTGACGGTGACTGCTGTCGCCCTGGCAGCCATCCTGAAGAAGGAACTCGGAAAAGTCCCAGGTACCCTGCTTTGCACGGCGGCAGCGATGACGCTTGTTTTCGCGGTTCTAGTTGTCAGCCCGAAAGTTCAGCAGGTGTTGTATTGGTGGAACGGGATGCGGACCTATGTCCCGGCGTTGATCGTAATTTCATTTCACGCGGGTTTCCTGTATTGGGCTTCCGGGAGACTGGATACCCGGCGAAAACTAGTACTTGGCAGCCTGGTGAGTTTCGCATTTGCATTTTTCAGCGGTGGGTTCAACGAAACATTTACTCCCATTCAATTCCTTCTTTTTGCGGAACTGCTGGGGCTTGGAATTCTCACGCGAAAATTGCGGTTTTCCGACACACTCTTTTATCTTTTGCTTGCCGCTTTATTGGCAACCACCTTCTCGCTGTTGATCATGGTGATGTCGCCTGGACTTTCGATCCGGCAGTCTTATTTCACTGCATCTCCAAACCTTGTGACAACCCTGAAAATATCCATCGAAGGTTATTGGCTGGAACTGGGCAGGCTCTTCTCATCTGTTGAATCTGTGTCCACACTCCTTCTGGTAATTCTGGCATCTGTTTGGATCGGCAGGACTGCGCGGGACGAGAAGCGTCCTTCAGGGTGGTCGATCCTGTTACCGGTTGCAAACGGTTTCCTGCTTTCCATGGCATCCCTGGTCCCATCTGCGCAGGTGACATCTGAAATGCCTGCGCCGCGTACTTTTATTGTGCCCACATTCATCCTTGTCATCGGCCTTGCCTATGCGGGACTCCAGGCGGGCAAGTGGTGGTCGAAAAATACCCAGTCAATTCTGGCATTGATTCAACCCATGCTTGTGGTTTGTCTTCTCATTTCTGCCGGGTTAAATGCAAGGTCGCTGTATGCGAACCGGGACGTTTACTTCAATTTCGCCAGGGATTGGGATATTGCCAATGCCCAGATTTTGCGGGCAATTGATCGAGGCGACGCGGATGTAACCATCCAGGTCTCCGCCAGCAATTGGGCGCAAGTGGAAGTGCCAACTCAAAACCAAAAATATTGGGTGAATGCCTGCTATCGGTTGTACTATGACATTCCGGTCTTTGGCGTACAGCCTGAGTTACAACCGTGAGTCTACTGAAAAAGGTTAATCTCACCGCGAAGAGGCGAAGTGCGCGAAGGAAACCTTCAGGATTTTTCGCTCAATCCTTTAAAATCTTCATGAATTTCTTTGTGTTCTTTGCGGCCTTCGCGGTAAAAAAGTCTTTTTCAGTGCATCAACCGTAGGAACGATACGCCGGGACAAGCTCAAAGAAATGGTATGAAGCTCTGACATTCCTTCGGGGGTGGGAATGTAAATTCATCGGTATATAAAAATGGCGCCCCTTCGGGGGCCGGTAGGAGATTATTATGACTGACAACAAAACTCAAATTGGTTATCTTGTCGGCGGCGGGCTGAAAGAGAATTTCCGCGTGCGGCTGACGGTCTCTCCGCAGGAGATTCAGGAGGGGGCGTTTGTGGTCATCCAGAGCGGGGACTGGAACTACTACGGCATCGTGACCGACATCCAACTCGGCGCGACCGACCCGCGTTTTGCGGACGAGCAGACCGAAGTCCGCTTCCCGCCGCAGATCGCGAAGGCGCTGCACGGACAGACACTTTTTGCCAATCTCGAAGTGCTGCCCAACCTGATGCTGGAGATTGGTCCCGAACTCGACTCACCTGAGTACAAGCAGTGGAAAGGCAAAATCGACGCGGGACTGTCCGAAGCGCCGCGCATCCTGCCGGTCAAGAATGTGCCGCCGCACCATGCCGCGGTCTATCTGGCGGGCGAGGGCGACATCGCGGAGATTTTTGGCGATCCCGATGCGGACGGGAACTTCGTTATCGGGTATACGCGCGAGCAGGGACATCCCGTGTGCGTCAACCTGGACAAGTTCGTGCAGAGGTCGTCGGGGGTGTTCGGCGCGACGGGGACGGGCAAGTCGTTTTTGACGCGGCTTGTTCTGGCGGGTTTGATGCACCGTGGACAGGCTTCGGTGCTGGTGCTGGACATGCACAACGAGTATGGCTTTGACGATATCGCGTCAGACACGAAAAACGCCGTGACGGGATTGAAGACCAGGTTCAAGTCACGCGTGAACGTGGTGGGGTTGGGGGCGGGCGCGACCATCCGAGGTCAAGTCCCCGATTTCAATTTGGAGATCGCCATGTCGGATATTTCGTCGAGCGACATCGAGATGTTGACGCGCGAATTGAATCTGAAGGAGACTACGCCGACCACGTTGAACGCGCTCTACACGTCGTTCCGCGAGGACTGGTTCCGCCGCTTCAAGGAGATGAACCGCGAGG
>DYKX01000230.1 GCA_020722375.1 Anaerolinea thermophila | reverse complement strand
GACCACCCGACCATCTGACCATCCGACTACCCGACCATCCGACCACCCGACTACCCGACCACCCGACCACCCGGCCACCCGACCATCCGACCACCCGACCATCCGACTACCCGACTACCCGACCACCCGACTACCCGACTACCCGCCCAGGAGACTACATGACTACGTTATACATTACCGAACCTTATTCCGTCATCAAGAAGAACGGCGAGACGCTGACCATCAACATCCCGGGCGATGACAAGGCGGGCAAGGCCGCGCGCAAGGTGGAGGTGCCTACCATCAAGATCAGCGAGGTGGTGATGTTGGGCGATAGCACCTTCACCCCGCAGGCGCTGGCCGCGCTGCTCGACCAGAAGGTGGAGATCACCTTCCTGAACATGTTCGGCAACTTTCGCGGGCGGATGGTGCCAGGCGATTCAAAAAACAGCCTGGTGCGCCTGGCGCAATTCCGCGCGCACGAAGACGCCTCCCGTAGTTTCGAGTTTGCGCGCCAGTTTGTCGTTGGCAAGTTGCACAACATGAAGACGCTCCTGCTGCGCTCCAACCGCAGGCTGGGCGATACCCGCCTGGGCGATGCGGCGGAGAGTCTGCGTGGCATCCAGGAACTGGTCGAGAAACTCGAGTGCGATCCCACGCCGCCCGCCGACCCGGGCAAGCCGCAGAAAGGTACCTCGTGGGGCTCGCTGCAGGGATACGAAGGGGCGGGCAGTGCGGCTTATTTTGACGGATTCAGCCTCCTCGTCAAGGGAGATGCGGGGCTTTCGTTCGAGACGCGCAACCGCCGCCCGCCGCGCGATCCCGTCAACGCGCTGTTATCCTACGGGTACAGCCTCCTGCATCACCAGTGCAGTTCAGCCCTGCAAACCTGCGGATTGGATCCATATATCGGCTTCCTACATTCGTCGCAATACAGCAAGCCCGCCCTCGCGCTGGACCTGATGGAGGAGTTCCGCTCGCCGATCGTCGATTCGGTCGTCCTCACGCTCATCAACAACCGCATCCTGCAAGCCGGCGATTTCATCGAGGAGATGGGCGCGTACCGCTTGAAGGACGGCGCGCGGCGCACGTTCCTGGAGAAATACGAAGAGCGGATGAACACGCAAATCGTTCATCCCGTTTTCAAATACCAAGCCGCCTATCGCCGCTGTATCGAGCTGCAGGCGCGCCTGGTCGCCAAGACCCTGAATGGCGAGATCGAGCGTTACATCCCCTTCAAGGTTCGGTAGGTCTGGTAGGATGCCTGCGCATGGAGTAGAATGAGCGAGACGCGCTTTTTCGTTGTCGCCTACGACATTTCATCCAACAAACGCCGCAACAAGGTGCATAAGATCTTGAGCGGCTTTGGGCAGTGGACACAATTCAGCCTGTTCGAGCTTTTTCTGACCGACAAGGAATACATCCTGTTGCAGAACAAGCTGGAGAAGATCCTCAACACCGAAAAAGACAGCGTGCGTTTTTACCCGCTGTGCGCGGCCTGCTTGAAACAAGTCGAGACGGTCGGATCAGAACCGCCCAGGGAGCCGAAGGTCTTCATCGCCTGATTTTTGAGATGGGAACCCGTTGCGAGAGGCGGAGTGGCAGTGGACGCAGCCTGCGCCTCTCGCAGGGAAAAGCGGCAAAATCCCGTGAAAAACCCGCCCTTTTCTGGACTTTTAGGCGGGTCCCCGTTATCGAGTGAAGTTATCTCCCCCCGGCGACGGTCCCCTCTCGCAGGGGCTGGCGTAGTGGGAGAAGAGTATTGAAAATGATGAGATTTTGCGTTAGAAACTGGCTTTTCCCTTCCAAACCCTCCCGCTTTTTGCTTGGAATCTATGGTAAAGTGGGAGAAAGAAAGCCAGATGCGAGAGCCGCATGAACCACCCCTATCCCGTTTGAGGGATTGAAACATGATCAGTGAACTTAATCCAAAACTCGAATTTGAGCATGAACCACCCCTATCCCGTTTGAGGGATTGAAACATTGATGACGTACCGCCAAAGTGGATTGTCAACTTTGCATGAACCACCCCTATCCCGTTTGAGGGATTGAAACTCTTGAACTTCTCGTCACGAGCAGCGATACAGGCAGGCATGAACCACCCCTATCCCGTTTGAGGGATTGAAACTCGAAGTTTGTCTGGGATACTTTCCTGCGCCAGTTGCATGAACCACCCCTATCCCGTTTGAGGGATTGAAACCTCAATTGTCCTCCAGACAACAGCGCGCAGACCGCCAAGCATGAACCACCCCTATCCCGTTTGAGGGATTGAAACTTGGCTCATGGCGATGGGAAAGTGCGCGCTCCCCGGCATGAACCACCCCTATCCCGTTTGAGGGATTGAAACATGGGGAGCGGGGCAGGC
>DYKX01000062.1:10875-16062 GCA_020722375.1 Anaerolinea thermophila | reverse complement strand
GGCGATGGCATCGAGTTTGAGGCGATGGAGTTGATTCGCCCAGGTTGACCAATGCGGTCTCGGCGTTTGCATGTTAAAAGTATAGCACAATTCTTTAAGGGAAGATGGACGGAAAGGGGTGAAAAATTACAAAACCGTTGCGAGGAGGAAAAATCCCAAAAATGAGTCTACTGCAAAAACCATTTACCACTGAGAACACGGAGCGCACAGAGCGGAAAAAATACAAAATCCGCACGGATTTAGTTCGCGCCATGCCGAATCCACAAAAAAGCTCAGTGCTCTCTGTGCGCTCTGTGGTGAATCCGCCTTTTTGCAGTGGAGTCAAAAATCACCCATAGTATAATGAGGTCGAAATTACTTTCGGAGGACGAATGACAGAGAAAAAAACAGGTCCTGAGCAAGGTCGAAGGATTCGCGTACTGGTTGCCAAGCCCGGTTTGGACGGGCATGACCGCGGCG
The DNA here is from genome assembly GCA_020722375.1 of Anaerolinea thermophila. Classification (GTDB taxonomy): domain Bacteria; phylum Chloroflexota; class Anaerolineae; order Anaerolineales; family Villigracilaceae; genus Denitrolinea. Next base: position 15,603 of record DYKX01000062.1, on the reverse strand, counting down.
CCAAAGTGGTGGCGCGCGCCCTGCGCGATGCAGGCATGGAAGTCATTTACACCGGCCTGCGCCAGACTCCCGAAATGATTGCGGAGGCCGCGTTGCAGGAGGATGTGGATGTGGTGGGACTCTCGATCCTATCGGGCGCGCACATGGCGCTGGCGCCGCGCGTGCTGGAACTGCTCAAGGCCAATGGACAGGAACGCGTGAAGGTCTTTCTCGGCGGCATCGTCCCCGATGAGGATGTGCCAGCCCTGAAAAAGATGGGCGTGAGCGGCATCTATGGCCCCGGGGCGTCCACAGAAGATATCATCCGAGATGTACGCGAGGCGGTTCGGTGAAGATGTATATAGGTAAACAAGTACACACGTACACACGTAGGCACGTGATATACCTGTGTACCTGTTTACATGTGTACGTGTCTACGAATTTTCATTCCATCCCATGACTCTCTCTCACTCAGTATTAAATGGTGACCGCCTCGCCCTGGCGCGTTTGTTAACGCAGGTGGAGAACGACACCACAGAAGGACGCGCCGCGCTGGCGGAATTGTTCCCGCGGACGGGCAGCGCGCATCTCATCGGCGTGACGGGCGCGCCTGGCACGGGGAAATCCTCGCTGGTGAATCAACTGGCGCTTCATTTTCGACGGGAGGGGAAACGCGTGGCGATCCTCGCGGTGGACCCGTCCAGCCCGTTCACGGGGGGCGCGGTGCTCGGAGACCGCGTCCGCATGCGCGACCTTTCGGGGGACGCGGGCGTCTTCATCCGCTCGATGGCCTCGCGCGGGTCGCTGGGCGGGTTGGCGCAGATGACTGCGGCCATGTCGCAGGTCTTCGATGCGGCTGGCTTCGATGTCGTGATGATCGAAACCGTCGGCGCGGGGCAAAGCGAGGTGGACATCGCCCGCCTCGCGCACACAACGATCGTCGTCGAAGCGCCCGGCCTCGGCGATGACATTCAGGCCATCAAGGCGGGCATCCTCGAAATCGCGGACGTGCTGGTGGTCAACAAGGCAGACCGCCCCGGCGTGGAAAATACCGAGAAGGCGCTCAGGTCCATGCTGGAATTGGCGCATCCGACGCGGCGCGTGTTTCTGCATCACGGACGCGAAATGACCGCGGACGCGCCCGCCCAGACCGAAACGAACATGTGGATTCCGCCCATTCAGCGGACAGTGGCGACGGAGGGGACGGGCATCGCGGAACTGGCCGCGCACATCGCCGCGCACGCGGCGCATTTACGCGTCAGCGGGGACTGGGCCGCTCGGGAACGCGCCCGCCTCGAGTCTGAGATGGAGGCGTTGCTGGTCGAAGCGTTGATGACGCGTTTCCGCGCGGAGGTCCCGAACGGGAAGTTCGAGTCGGCGGTGCAGAAAGTCCACGAGCGGACTCTCTCGCCGTGGGAGGCCGTGCAGCGTTTGGTGAACGGGAGGCAGGTGTGAGCATCATTTACGGCGAGCGCGTCCGCCTGCGGGCGGTGGAACGCGAGGACGTGAAGAAATTTTTCGAGTGGGTCAACGATCCCGAAGTGACGTTTGGGCTTTCGTTGTACCTGCCGATGTCCATGACCGACGAGGAGAAATGGTTCGAGCGCGCGTCGGCGCGTGAGCCAAACGAAAAGCCCTTTGCCGTTGATGTGCGCGCGGGCGATGGTTGGCGGTTGATCGGCAACTGCGCGTTCTTCGACCTCGATACGGTGGCACATTCCGCCGAGATCGGGATCATGATCGGAGACAAGTCAATTTGGAATCAGGGGCTGGGAACGGAGACGATGTCGCTTTTGGCGCGCCACGGGTTCGAGACGCTGAATTTGAATCGCATTGCACTGAGAGTCTACGCGGACAATCCGCGCGCCATTCGCACGTACGAAAAAGTGGGCTTCGTCCACGAGGGAACGATGCGCGAGGCCGTTTTCAAGCGCGGCAAATTCGGCAATGTTCATATGATGAGTATTCTGCGCAGAGAATGGGAAGCGCGTAAAAAGGAGAAGGCATAATGCACCACACGCATACCATGAAAGTCTACGGGGACATCAAACTCTACGCTGGGACGGGCGCCCCTGAACTGGCAGGCAAGATCTCAAAATATCTGGATAGCCCGCTTCGCGAGCGCGAAGTCATCGAATTCCCCAACGAGAACCTGTTCATCAAACTGAACAGCAGTGTACGCGGCCAGGATGTGTACGTCATCCAATCCACGGCTTCGCCCGTGCATCGCAACCTGATGGAACTGCTCATCATGATCCAGACCCTGCGGTTGGATTCAGCGGCGCGCATCACGGCGGTCGTCCCTTATCTGTGCTATGGCCGCTCCGACAAAAAAGACCAGCCGCGTGTACCCATCACCGCGCGCCTGGTGGCAGACATGCTCGAAGTGGCGGGCGCAGACCGCTACATGACTCTCGACCCGCACGCGGGACAGGTGCAGGGATTCTTCTCGATCCCCGGCGACGTGCTGACGGCCTCCTCGCTGTTGACCGAGCACATCAACAAGACCATCCGCCCGCATCTCAAGGACCCCGTAGTGGTCGCGGTGGACCTGGGCTTTGCCAAAAAGGGACGCAACTACGCCGCCGACCTGAACACGCCCATCGCCTTCATCGAAAAGCGGCGCACGGGAAACGACGCCAACGCCGAAGCCCTGACCCTCATCGGCGACGTGAAAGACCGTGATGTGATCATCGTGGACGACGAGGTGGACACGGGCGGCTCCATCGCGCAGGCGGTGAATCTCGTCAAACACAACGGTGCGCGGGATGTGTACCTGTCGTTCATCCATCCCATCCTCTCCAACGAGGGGCCAGAACGGCTGGCATCCCTGCCCATCGAACACATCATCACCACCGATACCGTCCCGATCCCCGACAAGAAGATGAAGTATCTCAAAGACAGGATCACCATTCTCTCTGTGGCAGAAATGCTGGGAGAGGTCATCCGCCGCGCGCACGAGGGACGAAGCGTGGGAGAGATGTTCAACGAGTAATGCCAGTTTTCAGTGTTCAGTCATCAGTGATCAGTCACTGAACGCTGAAAACTGATCACTGATCACGGATTACCATGCCCGAACTCCCCGAAGTCGAGACGATTGCCCGAACCCTGCGGCCCGCGCTGGTAGACGCGGAGATTCGCGACGCGGACGTTCGCTGGGCGCGGACAGTGGCGACTTCCTCGGCGCGGAAGTTCCGCGAGCAGATCCGCGGGCAGAAGATTCTGGCCGTGGGGCGGCGCGCAAAATTCCTTCACCTTACGCTTTCGGCAGGCAGCCTTTTTGTCCACTTGCGCATGAGCGGAGATTTGTTTATAAAAGGGGAAAATGATCCGCCCGAAAAGCATGACCGCGTCCGTTTCTCCCTTTCCAACGGAACAATCCTCGTCTTCAACGACACCCGCAAGTTTGGCCGCGTCTGGCTGACGGATAATCCCGATTCAGTCATCGGTCATCTTGGCCCCGAACCGCTTTCCGATGAATTTACGTCACAATGGTTGTACGATAATTTGCGCCGTCGTCACCGCCAGTTGAAGCCCCTGCTTCTCGACCAGGCATTTCTCGCCGGGCTGGGCAACATCTACACAGACGAGTCCCTGCACCGGGCGCGGCTGCACCCACTGGCCGCGTCCGATTCAGTCAAGCGCGAACAGGCCGAACGTCTGCACGAAGCGATCCGCGCCACGCTGACAGAGGGAATCCGCCGCAACGGCGCATCCATAGACTGGGTCTATCGCGGCGGCGAGTTCCAGAATTACTTTCGGGTGTACGACCGCGAGGGCAAGCCTTGCCCCGTGTGCGGAACGAAGATACAGAGATTGGTAGTCGGACAACGCGGCACGCATATCTGTCCGAAATGCCAGAAGAAGAGGTAAGGAGCCATGGAAGGTTTTGACTGGTCGCGCGTAATCAATATCATTGTTGGACTGGTTGCCCTCATCGTTGGCTGGGCCATTGGATTTTTCGATTCCAAGATGCGCGCCGATAAAAAAATCCGACAGGCCGAGGAACGGTCGGAACTCGCCATCCAACAAGCCAAAGGCGAGGCCGAACGCGCCACGTTGGCCGCACAGGCGGCGCGCGCCGCGGCAGAGTCCAAACCCACCCTGACGGGGACCACCCTCCTGCGCCTGTGGCTGGATTCTTCCGAGCGTCCCGCGCTGGACCTCGACGGGCAACGCGTGGACACCAACCCGATCTCCGAGCCGAATCGCAAACGATTGCTGACGCTGATCACGGTCATGCGTCCGTGGATCGAAGGCAAATCTGCCGCGCCATCCCCCGCCCCGCCTTCGTCTCCGTCCGCGCCTGCAACACCGCTCCCGACGACCGCGTCCGCGCCTGTCGCCGCCCCCGCTCCAGTTGCCAAACCTGTGCTCCCCGCAGCGAAGGAGGAGAAACCCGCCGCGCCGCTTGGCATCGTCGGTCAGATTGATGAAATTTTGCAGGCGCGGCTGGTCAACACCCCGCTTGTCAGCAAAGGCATTCGATTAACCGAATCGCCCGAAGGCGCTGTGATCGTCTGGGTGGGACTGCAAAAATTTGCGGGTGTGGGGGAAGTGACCGACCCCGAAGTGCAGGCCATCATCCGCGCCGCCATAGCAGAATGGGAGAAGAAGTACACGCCGGGATAGGATGGGGGGACACAGATGACACGTACACACGTACACAAGTAGACACGTACACAAGTAGACACGTATACACGTACACACGTACACATGTACACAAGTAGACACGTATACACGTACACA
>DYKX01000062.1:6213-10775 GCA_020722375.1 Anaerolinea thermophila | reverse complement strand
GTACACATGTACACAAGTAGACTTGTAACGTGTGTGCTTATTTACCTGTTTACGTGTTTACACACCCCCCGCATACCGCGCGGTAAGCACTGGAATCAGATCGGTCTCTGCGACCTCGGCTGTCACATTGGGGGTGTACAACTGGCGCAAGGCATGCGCGCTAAACGCCGACCCCATGACCAGCAGGTCATAATTCCCCTCTTTCGCCTCTTCCAGAATTTCCTCCACCACATTTCCATTACGCACTTTCACCAGGGCTTTCAGCCCCGCCTGGTGTGCGAATTCCAACCCGCGGCGCAGGTTCCTTCCTGTCAAGGTATCCGTGTCCGCGAGATGCTGCCAATTCTCGCGCACGTGGCGCGCTTCGGGATAGTCCAGGTCAATGGGCGGGACGACCGTCAGCAGAGTCACCTCTGGACGCGCCACCGCGACGATCCTCATCGCCAGTGTTTCAGCGGTCACCTCGTAGCCCAATCCACCCAGGCAGACCAGTATCCGCTTCAAAGGCAGACGCACGTGCGGGACGTATAGAATCGGCGCACTGACACTCTCCATGATGTGGCGGAAAGACCGTCCTGAGAACAGACGCTTCAAAGGCGGACGCCCCAGCGGGCCCAACACCACGAGCAATTCCTGCCCTTTGAGCCGCGCGGGAATCGCATCCTCGGCGTGTCCCTGCTGGACTTCGAGCGTGTACGCGACGCCAGCCTGGCGGAATCCCTCCACCGCCTCGGCAAAGATTCCCTCCAGCGGATGTGTCTCCTCGTCGATCTGCGAGGGGGATGGATCCTCGTCGAGACCGATAAGCCGCACGGGGGTCCGCAAGGAGGCGCCGAGCCACGTCCCATATTCGATGGCAGGAAGGGTCGTCGGCCGTCCGTTGGTAAAGATGAAAATTTCCGTTGTCATATCCACCTACCGATAGAGAATGACGCCCAACATGCCTGCACCAAGCAGGACAATGGGCGAGGGGACATTAAAAGCAAGGGCAATGGCGCTCAACGCGGCGATCAACAAAAAGCGGCGCGTGATCCGTTTGGCTTTGGTGGCGCGCGAGAGTTCCCAGGCCACGGTCACCATCAACGCGGCCACCGCGGGGCTCATCCCCGCGACAAATCCATCCAACCAATCCTCATGCTGGAACTGCTGAAGCACAAAAGCCACCACCAGCATCATCACAGTAGGAGGCAATACCGCGCCGAGCAATGCCGTGAGCACGCCTGGGATTCCGCCCGCCGCGTAACCCACGAACATGGCAAGTTTGAGCGCCTCGCTTCCCGGCAGGACGTTCGAAAATCCCACCGCCTCCACGAAACGTTCCTCGGTCATGATCGTTCCGACAGCCTCTTTATATAGCAGGCCAATGGAGGCTGGTCCCGAAGGCGAAATCAAATTCACCTTCAGAAACATCCACAGCAATTTCCACCAGACGGACAGTTTGGAAGTGCGCTTCATGAAAACCAGAACACTCCCAACAATGCCGCGGCCAAAACAACGATGCGCGCCGGCGCGTTCAACAGCAATGCCAAAAGGCTGGCCGCTCCAAGCAACCAACCCTGCCAGCCCGTCTCGCCGCCGTTTTGGAAAATCTTCCACGCCGCGAACAGGATGACCACCGAAATGGCAGGAGTCAATCCCTCCACAAAACTGGCCACCCACGCCTCACGGCGGATGCGATGCAGAATCATCACCACGCCAAGGATGAGCGCTGTGGGCGGAAGAATGGAACCCAGCAACGCCACCAGGCCGCCGGGGATTCCGCCCGCGGCGTAGCCAACATACATCGCCAGTTGCAGCGCATCCGAGCCAGGCAGCACAGACGAAAACCCGACGGCCTGCACAAACTCGCCTTCGGTGACGAATTTGCCCACGGCCTCGTTGTACAACAACCCCACCGAGGCGGGACCGGAGGTGCTAAGCAGGTTGACCTTGATAAAGGTCCAGAAGAGTTGCCACAGGAGATCCATGGTTCATCCGCTAATAAAACATCAGGTTGACGCCTGCGCCAAGAATCAATAATGCCAGCAATCCGCGGACGACACGCATGGCAATACGCTTGACGAGAATGGTTCCCAACCAGGCGCCTGGAAGAGACCCAACCAGCAACAGAATCACCAACCGGATGTCGATTTTTCCCGCGAGAATGTAATTGCTGGCAGATAGAGATGCCAATAACGCGCCATGGACCACGTCCATGCCGACCATGACGTTAAGCGGGATCGAGAAGAAAATCAACAGCAAGGCCATGATAACCGTACCGCCGCCGATGGAAGTCATGCCCACCAACGCGCCGCCGATCGCACCGATGACGATCAGCGCCCAGGGCTTCGGCCACTTGACATCCACCATTTCCTTTGGCCCCAGCCAGCGGAACACGCGCGCAAAAAGGATCAGGCTGACCACGATCAATACTCCGCCGAGAAACCTGGGAAGGAATTCTTCGACCAAAAAAACATTTTCAGAATGTTTCAAGATGAATTGCGCCCCTAAAAAAGACGACGGAAGACTGCCAGCCGCCATCCAAAAAACGGCGCGCAGAGAAACATTTTTCTCGCGGCGATGCTGAATGCCGCTGACAATTTTCGTGATGGCCGCAAACGTCAGGTCGGTGCCTACGGCCAAAACAGGATTTACATTCATAAAAATCAACAGAAAAGGAGTCATCAGAGCGCCCCCTCCCATGCCCGTCAGTCCAATTAAAAAGCCAACGCACAGCCCCGCCCCGATTGGAAGAATGATTTCCATATTTTTTTCTATACCTCAAGGATCATAATTGTTTGACGAGGTAATACTCGCCGCGCGTGAAGCCGCGCTCGAGATAGTACCCGCGCGTCCCCACCGCAGAGATGACCGCCACGCGGCGGAATCCGCGCGCCCGCGCCAACGCGTCCGCCTCGACGAGCAGGCGGGATCCCAGCCCGACGTGCTGCGCGGCCCCCGCACGGTCCGCTCCGACGGGAAGCGACTGCCCATAGACGTGGACTTCGCGGATCAGCGCCGCGCCATCCAAATCGGAGAGTCCCGTCGCGGGGGAGGTTTCGTTCGGCAGAGAGAGACGGATGAAGCCCGCGATTTTGTCATCGGGCGTGACGAACGAAATGAAATGCTCCTCGGCGGAATCGGTCTGGTAGACGAGATCGTCCAGCCGCAGGGATTCGGGGTTGATGTTTTTCGCGCGCACTTCGCGGCAACGGACGCACTCGCAATGGACGCCGCGCTTCTTCATCTCGATGTGGATGTCCTGCCGCAGGGACGTGCGCCGATTCCCCTCCACCACATGCGTGGACGGGATGTCGCGGATGACGCGGTTGACGCGGCAGTAGCGCGGGATGGTCGGTTTGACGTCCACGATCAGGTCAATGAGTTGCTGGGTGGTGTAGGGATGAAATTCGCCGCGCTGCCAGTATTCGTAGAGTTCGGCATTGGCGAGCAGTTGATTGGGGTAAATTTTTAATTCATCGGGGCAGAGACCCGTCCACAGTTTGGCGAAGTCGGCGCGGTCGCTTTCGGGAGTCGCGCCGAGCAGGTTGGGCATCCAGTGAAGCACAATTTTGAATCCCGCCGCGCGCAACAGCGAGACGGCGCGATGTGTGGCCGCGACGTCATGCCCGCGCTTGTTGATCTTCAGGATGTGATCGTCCAAACTCTGCGCGCCGAGTTGGACCTTCGTCACGCCGAGGTGACGGAGCCAGCGCAACTCGTCGGGCGTGATCTCGTCGGGACGCGTCTCGATGACAAGTCCCACGTTGCGGTGCGGGGCGGATTCGTTTTCTGAGTGGATCATCCGCAGATTACGCTGATTGCGCTGATTTTCTTTTTTGTTTTCTGCGTAATCTGTCAAATCTGCGGATAAATTTTTGGTTTCGTTCATGGCTTCGAAGCATCGCGCCACGAACCATTCCTGATAATCGCGCCGATACGAACTCCACGTCCCGCCGAGAATCAACAATTCAATTTTGTCGGTGGGATGCCCAAGCGCCTCCAGTTGAGTCAGCCGCGAGCGGACTTGCGCGTACGGGTCGAAGTTGTGTTCCACGCCGCGCATCGCGCCAGGCTCATCGGGCAGATAACTCTTCGGCATCCGCACATCGGTAGGACAGAAGATGCACTTCCCCGGGCAGGGATAGGGCTTGGTGAGAACCGTCACCGTCGTCACGCCGGAGAGAGTCCGCACGGGTTTCATGCGGAGTTTGTCGAGCAGGGACGTGTCCGCTTCGAGCGTCCCATCTGCCACCATTTCGTGATACGCCGCCACGAGGAACGACTTGCCCAACACGCCCGATTTCAACGCGTGCGCGCGCAGACTGTCGCCGAGGTCGCGTCCGCGGCGGACTTCATCCACCACGCGGCGGGCGATGGCGATCTTTTCAGGGGTGAGGGTGTTGGCGGCCAGCCAGGATTCTTTGGTCATGGGGGAATGTACACAAGGATACATGTACACAAGTACACAGGGGTGTACGCCGTGTGTACTTGTGTACCTGTTTACCTGTCTACGTGTGTACTTGTGTGCGTGTTTACCTGTCTACGTGTTTACCTGTGTACATGTTTACCTGTCTACGTGT
>DYKX01000062.1:0-6113 GCA_020722375.1 Anaerolinea thermophila | reverse complement strand
TACTTGTATACGTGTTTACCTGTCTACGTGTGTACCTGTGTACGTGTCTACGTATTCCTTCTGCTTGAACATGTCCGTGTGGAGACCGCATTCGGTTTTGCCGCGGCCCGCCCAACGTCCCGCGCGATCCGATTCGTCCGCGCCGACGGCCACAGTGCAGGGCGCGCATCCAATCGAGCGATAGCCCTTCTCGGTCAGCGGATGTTGCGGCAGGTTGTGTTCGGCGATATAACGGTTCACGTCGGCCTTCGTCCAGTTCAGCATCGGATTGATTTTGATCAGCCCGTCGTCCTGCAACTCGATGATCTTCGCATGCGCACGCGTCTCGGTCTGGTCGCGGCGGATGCCCGAGATCCACGCCCACACACTGCCGACGGCCTTCTGCATGGGCTGCACCTTGTTGATGTAACAACACAGGTTCGGATCGTCCTGGGGCAGGTTGCGCAGGTTCTGGCGCATGAACACGTCCCAGCGCGAATCGCGGTGCAGGTCAATCACGTTCAGATTCCAGTCCGAAGCGACGCGCACGCAAAAGATGAGCGTCTCCCAAAAGTGGTAGCCCGTATCGAGAAAGAAAATACGGATGTCGGGCTTGATGCGCGCCGCCATGTGCAAGAGCGGCATGGACTGCGTCTGGAACGAGGAACTCATGGCGATGTCGTCGCCGTATTCGCGGATGGCCCATTCCAGAATTTCCTGCGGTGTTTTGGTTTCAAACTCCTCGGCTTTTTGCCGAATCTCGTCTGCAAAAGACATAGGCAGGCATTATAACCGTTATAATCGCGGCATGGATTCCGCCATCGCCGCGCGACTCATCCAACTCAATCGTGACTTTTACGACCGCTTCGGCGCGGACTTTTCGGCCACGCGCCAGCGACTCCAACCCGGCGTGGCGCGTCTGCTCCCGACTTTTGCGCGGGACGCGTCCATCCTGGACCTCGGCTGCGGCAACGGCGAACTCGCCCGCGCCCTTGCCCGACGCGGCCACCGCGGCCCGTATCTCGGCCTGGACTTCAGCGTGCCCCTGCTTTCGGACGCGTCCGCCCTGCCCGAGGGATTCGACGCGAAATTTGTGGAGGTTGACCTGACGAAGTTATCAGTGATCAGTGAACAGTTATCAGTTATCAGCCATCAGGCACTGAACACTGAACACTGGACGCTGATTACTGCCTTTGCGACCTTGCATCACATCCCTTCCACTGAATTACGCTTGAACTTGATAAAAGCTGTTGCCACCCTCCTCGCTCCTGATGGACGGTTCCTCCTCTCCAACTGGCAATTCCTGAACAGCGCCAGACTGCGCGCCCGCATCCAACCCTGGGAGCGGATCGGTCTCTCCGAGCATGACGTTGACGAAGGCGATTATCTGCTCGACTGGCGGCGCGGCGGCGAGGGATTGCGATACGCGCATCAATTCAGCGAGGAGGAGTTGGCAGGATTGGCGCGCGAAAGCGGATTTAAAATTGTGGAAACATTTTATTCCGATGGAGAGGGGGGACGGTTGGGACTGTACCAGATATGGAAAATCAAATGGGCGAAGGCCGAGGGGAAGTGACGTGTGGCAGTCTGGTCTTCAGTGCCTCCCAATGACGCGGTTGCGTCCCTTGCGCTTGGCAACGTAAAGAGCCTGGTCGGCGCGGGCAATCAATGATTCGATGGTGGGGGTGTCTTCGGTCTGCTCGGCGACCCCCACGCTGACCGTAATATGCACATCGCCTTTTTCGTGATGAACCGCCATTTTCTCAGTTTCCGTCCTCAGGCGTTCGGCCACCATTTTGGCGTGTGTCAAATTGGCCTCCACGATCAACCCCACAAATTCCTCGCCGCCATAACGCGCGACGGGATCGGCTTCACGCAGTTTTTCCTTGCAGAGCCTGGCGATGTTTTGCAAAATAATGTCGCCGAAGGGATGGCCATAGGTATCGTTTACTCTTTTGAAATGGTCAATATCGAACATCATGGCCGAGAGGCGGCGTTTGTAGCGGCGGGCGCGCTCGAATTCGTTCTGCGCCAGTTCCATGAAATGGCGGCGGTTATAGAGGCCGGTCAGTCCATCGGTGATGGCGAGTTGCTCGACTTCATCGAACAGGCGGGCATTCTCGATGGCCACCGCCACCTGGCTGGCAAACGCAGACACCAGTTGAATATCATCCTGTGAAAAATGATTGACTTCGCGGCTGTCGATGGCAAGCAGACCGATGATCTGATTGTGGACAATAAGCGGCACGCCCAGCCATGAACGGATGTGTGCGGCGTGTTTGATTGTGCGAAAGACAGGGTAGGCTTCATAGGTATCATCGAGCAGGAGGGGTTGACGCGTCTCGATCACCCTCGTGTTGGGGTTATCTCCAGGAATGGGAAAACGCACACCGATGATCGAAGAGAGATCGCTCCATCCCTCGCCGCCGATGATTTCCAGTTCGCCATCGCGCAGAAGTTGCACCGAAGCGCTGTCATGCGGGACAACGAAGGCGAGTTGCTCGAGCAGGCGGGTGGTGGCCTCCTGCAAATTCAACGTTTCGGCAACGGCGGACCCTGCGCGGCGAAGCGTTTCTGACTCTTCGTAGCGGCGATGCGCCTCTTCCACCGCCATGTTTTTTGCAAATGCCAGAGTGATCAATTCCGCCGCCTGCTCTCCGAGAATGACTTCCTCCGGCGTGAAGCGGTGGAGGGTGGAAAAGCCAAGCAACACTGCACCCAGTTTCTTTTCATTCGAGATCATCGGAAAGGCCAGAATCGAGTGAGTATGGAACATCTCGGCCAACCTGCAACTGGCATAAGGAGAATCCTGCACGTCGTCCACGACGAGCATGTGCCCCGCATCGAGCGCCGAGGCGGTCAGGCACTTCTCGCCAGGCAGGATTTTCATCCTTAGGTATTCAACCAAAGGCACCCCATAGGCCGCCACATTCACGACCATTTCACGATCTTCATCCCAACGCGAGAGGAAACACTGGTCGGCGCCGATCAAACTCCCCAAATGGTCCACCAGAAACTGGGCCATCTCATCCAGTGTGCTTTTTCCCAGCGCGGCGCGGATGATCTCCTGCAACAATTCCTGCGAATGCTGGCGTTGCATCAGGCGCAGTTCGATGTTGCGACGCGCCAGCGCCGCACTCAAAATATCGGAGGCGGCGCGCAAAGCGCCCAGTTCAGAATCGCTCCACTCTCTTTCGTGCAGGCAGTCATCGAAGCCGATAAATCCCCACATTTTATCGTCCAGAGAAATGGGCACCACCGCAATCGTCAGAATGCCCTGCGCGGCCAGCAGTTCCTGCTCCGACGCGGGGAACTCCCTCACCCGCCCTGAAACGATCTGCCCTTTTTCAAAGGCAGCCTCCCAGCGTGCAAAACCCGCCTCCCGCCAGGGTAGGTTTTGCAGGTCGGGATTATCAATCTGCGGCTCGATATCCTCCGCCACCCACTCATACCGCTGGCTGACGAACGACACCCCCGTCTCGGCAACAAAACGCTCGAAGATGTAAACGCGGCTGGCCTGCGCGGCGATCCCCAATTGCTCCAACACCTGCGGGACGTTCTGCTCCCATTCCGAGGAGGTGAGGAACTGTTCCGCCACCAGGTTTACCACGCGCAGGATCGTATCCCGACGCTTCAATGCCGCGACCGATTGACGATTTTCCGTCACATCGTGGAAGATGATGAGGTACGAGGCCGCCTCCCGCGCGGACCTCCGGCCGGTCTCCAGCGGCAGGACGCGAATCTCGAACTGACGCGGCGCCCCGCCAACCAGGAGCGTCTCCTCCAGGCTTTGCTCGCCCAGGCCAAGCAATGGGGCCAATCTCGCACCGCACTTTGCGCAAACAAGGTCAAAGGACAGCCCCAAACTCTCGCTCGACTTCGCAGAAAAGATGGATTCCGCCGCATTGTTCATATAAAGGACACGGAGGCCGCGGTCCAGCAGGAGGATGCCGTCATGCAGGTTTTGCAGGATGACATTTTGCGCCGGCGGGACGACATCCAGCAGGCGATAACGCCTGATCGCCCATGCCAGGGCAATGCTCGAGGGCAGGAACAGGAACGGCGTCGGGTCCAGGTCTCCCCCCAACCCAATGTAAATTACATTCCCCACCAGCGGAAAGATGACCGCGGCAACGGTGGTCAACGCCTGCGCGCGAAACAGCGGAGGGGCGTGCAACGCGACCAGCGTGACAATCCCGCTTCCCGTCAGCAGGCAGGCGTAGGAAAAAGCCACGTGTACCCAGAACATCCATCCGCAGGCAGGATCGAGCAGGGTCAGTCCGCCGCTCTTCGTCAGCCTCACCGATTCCCAGATCAGGTGATGCGATTCGTTTGTCCAATACAACAAGAGGCTCGAGATCGGGATCAAACAAAGAAGCGCCCATCTTTTCCACGTGAGCCATTGCCATTGGCCGGTATAGGCCAGCGCAAATAACAGCCACAATAGAGGGCCAGAGACAATGCCCGGGTATTCCACCCTGACCCAAAATATTTTCATGGGCAGTGTTTGTGCATGGATCTCCAATCCGTATCCCAACGACCAAACCCCCAGGGATAGCATCAACCAGGTAAATACCCGCGCCAGTAAAGCCTCACGGCGCCGCCAGCCATGCAATCCCAACAGACCGTAGATACCGGCAATCAAAATGAGCATGCCTGACACAAGTATTGCAGGGGGAATGCCAAACGATGGAAGCATAGCGTCAACCTTTGCTAAATTCTACGCGTTCCAACCAAAACAATCATTGCAATAATCAGTCAAGGCTATCAGGTTTGCAAAGTAGTCAGTCGTAAATAATTAGAAATTCGTCATTGCGAGCCGCGTTTGTTGCGGCGAAGCAATCTCTGACTTTACGGGTAGATTGCTTCGTCGGAAAGAACATCCTCCTCGCAATGACGGGAAAAGTTTTCTAAAAACATTCGACCGACGACTAAGAAACCATCCGAAAAAACCTCGGAGCGCGGACTTGAGTCCGCCCGGCCAAGCAGACTGGAAGTCTGCAATCCGATTCGGATAGGCTCTAAGTATAAAGAACAAGCCGCAGACTTTCCGCGGCGCGTTGGAGTTGCATCAGTTCTTTACCTTGTTGGGATCAACAATATATTGCCACCAGTTGTGATGAATCCCATTCTTGCGGCCCGCCACGTGTGGAATATGCTTCAGCCACCACTGGTGGTGCAGGCGGATATCGCCACTGCCCCACTCCGCCGCGGTGACGGTCCGCACATCCCCCTTGAAATTCGGAAAGTTGAGCAGCCAGTCGTAACATTCGCTGGAGACGGGAACAGGATTATTCCAATCGTAGTCCCTCTCGCTGTTGGGCGCATAGTGGATGTTGCCGCAGGCGGCCCTGCCCGGCGCGGATTTATCGTAGCGGATGAAACGCGTCCACAAGTTCGCGTCGCCCGACAGTTTCTCGAAGGTTTTCGCGAGAATGGACTCGGCGCGGTGACCGAACGATTCGAGCATCTCGCCCACGTAACGCTCGTAGTTGAATCCCATCACCACGAATCGGCGCGGACATTGGGCGGTGTTCTTCAACGGAGGCGCGTTGCACCAGAACGCGCCCGCGCCGCCCATGGCAGATTCGTAAAATCCCGCGTAGGGGAAGGCAAAGACCCACACCTCGTCAATTTCGCCGCGGGAAACCTTGTTCAAAATGTCGAAGCGAGACAGGACAGCCGCGTAATCCGCGTCCTGCGGGACGTGCGGCTGGGAGACGCCGCGCAACACGTCCAGGTAGGCCTGTGGGGTGTAGCGATAGCCGTCCGCTTTGACGGGGAACTCATCCAGCGTGTGACGCTGAACGATCTGGCAACGCGCCATGCCGTGGCTGAATTGAAGGATGTCCGCCGCGTAGGCAGTGACCAGGTCATCGGGACGATACCAACTCATCTTCTGCGAGAGTTTCTGGCCGTCGTCCATGGTCGGGTCGTAGACGATGACCATCACCTTGCTGGTAGTGACGATGGCGGGCTCGTCTGTGCTATCGGGCAGGCCGGTGGGTGGAGTCGGGGCCGTCGCGGGGGTGGATTCCTTCTTTTTGAACAGAGACAGAATGAAGTCCAGGAGAGAAGCGAAAAAGTTTCCAGTTGATTTTGTCATGGTGCGCTCCTTATCCAACAGAACGTAG
>DYKX01000229.1 GCA_020722375.1 Anaerolinea thermophila | reverse complement strand
CCGCTCAGAAATTGGAAACCAAGCTCGGAACGGTTTTATGAAATCCTGTACTAAGTGGGTTAAACTGTGTCAGTTGCGCCGTCTCGCTGATTTCCTCTATTTGGATGGATAGGTCGAGACGCGCGGCTTCCTCTACAACGAGTTTGCGCATTTTCTGGTAGCGGCGGCAAGAGGGCGTACCGAATAAAGTAGCGGTAAACATTTGATCTCCTAACTCATTTTGCCCAAAATGGGATGAGTCTTTTCAGGGAGGTAAGCCATCCCTTTTTCCGTGAGGCTGCGGTCATTTTGTCCGATTCAAGGGCGCGTTTCATTTGGCGGTAGCCGTCATCCAGCAGGAATTGTGTTTTACTGAAATCCCAGGGCGGCAGGGACGACTCTGTCTTCAAATTGACGATATGGACAGGGACGCCTTTCGTCTGCGTCAATTGCAGTTCCAGCGAAATTTGACGCGCCTCGACGGCGTAGAGGTATTTTGTCCAGAAGGGGCCGAAGCCATACGCGTTGGGGTCAATTTCGTCTGGATTCGAGAGTCCCAGGGCGATGACTTCGGTCGCGCCGTGAGCGATGGCGGGTTCAATCGGCAGATTGCTGACCGCGCCGCCGTCCATCAGGAAACGACCATCCGCTTCGATGGGATGGATCCAGGGCGGAAGGGCAGTCGAAGCGAGCAGTCCATCCAATACAAATTGCTGTGGGTCGCTTCCATAGTAAACGGGCTGGTGATGGTTGAGGTCGGTGCTGACTACGATCACAGGGAAATGGGGTAAATCCGCAAAACGCAAATCGGGGGCAATTCCTTGCGAGATGAAAAAATCTCTCAAGCGTTGATAAGGTCGGGCGTGCAGGCGGTTGAAAAAGACGCGCATGGTCAGCCAGGCGGTGCTGGCGGGGAACAAGTCGGCTTTGGCGGCGGCAAACCAGGCAGTCCGCAAGTCGTTCAGCGCCTGCGGAGTAAAGCCATGCATCGCCAGGAAAACGGCATTGACCGCGCCAATGGATGTGCCAACCAGCAAATCAGGGTGAATACCGGCTTCGAGCAAGGCGCGCAAAGCCCCAACCTGCAACGCGCCGCGCGCGCCGCCGCCGCCGAGTGCAAACGCCAAAGTTCGCTTCCTTGCCGTCATTTTTTCACCTGATGTTTACCTTCCGTAACCAGTCTGTTCACTTGACCCTGATATAAAGATGATTGTAAAGGCGCTCAAAGAGTGCCAAAAAATTCTCAACATCAAAAGGAGATGTAAAATGAAAACCGTAAAGACTTTGAGTTGGCTGGTCGTCTTGTTGGGCGTATGGGAGTTTATTGCAGCCTTCATTTTAGGGTACTCGGCTAAGGCCGGCGCCCTGTGGGATGCAATCATCCTCGGAATCGCCCTGGTCATCCTGGCAGGCTGGGCCGCGCTCTCGAACCAGGCTGCTACCATCAAGTCGCTGAGCTGGGTCAACACTATCCTGGGCGTGTGGCTGGTCCTCGCGCCCTTCATCCTTGGATACACCAAACTCGCCGGCGCGCTCTGGAATGACATCATCGTCGGTATCGTCGTAGCGGTGCTGTCAGTGTGGGCGGCGAACACAAAAACCGCATAGCCGCAAGTTGACCTGCCCATCGGTGTGGCTCCCCAGTCCAGGTTTCTGGCTGGGGAGTTTTTTTCGCGCTGATTTCGAGACATCATTCGATGGCCTCCAGCCAGTATCCTTCTCCGCGCTCGGTATGCAGGTAGCGCGGATGCGCAGGGTCTTCTTCCAGTTTGAGCCGCAGGCGATGGATGTACACCTTGAGGTAATCGGGGTTATCCAGCGCGTACTGTCCCCACACGCGCCCCAACAGTGTCTCGTTCGGAACGAGACGCCCGGCGTTGCGCGCCAGAATCTCAAGCAGGTGGAACTCGGTGCTGGTCAGCGTCACCGGCTTGTCGCTCACGTAGACTTGACGGCGCTCGAAGTCAACTCTCAGATCGCCGCTGATGTAAGGCTTTTCCGGTTGTCCCATGAACCCTTCGGCGCGGCGCAGTGTCGAGCGGATACGCGCCATCAATTCCAATCGTCCGAACGGCTTGACGATGTAATCATCCGCGCCGAGTTCCAGACCGCGCACTTTATCCAGTTCATCGTTCTGCACGGTCAGGATGATGACCGGCACATCACTGAAGCGGCGAATTTGTTCGAGCGCTTGAAAGCCGGACATATCGGGCATTGCCAGGTCGAGCAGCACCAGGTCAGGCTTTTCCAAATCTATGAGGAGCAAACCGCGTTCCCCGCCGCCTGCCGTGATAACCTGCCAGTTCGGCTCCTGGAGTTGAATCGTCAGCTGCACAGCACGCGCCACGTCCGGCTCGTCGTCAATGACCAGGATTTTTCTACTCGCTTTGTTCA
>DYKX01000228.1 GCA_020722375.1 Anaerolinea thermophila | reverse complement strand
CAGTACCGCGTACCGCAACATTCATGTTGCCTTGATGGGCGAGATAAATCTTGCAGTACCGCGTACCGCAACATTCATGTTGCCTTGATGGGCGAGATAAATCTCGCAGTACCGCGTACCGCAACATTCATGTTGCCTTGATGGGCGAGATAAATCTTGCAGTACCGCGTACCGCAACATTCATGTTGCCTTGATGGGCAAGATAAATCTTGCGGTACTGGTTTGTCAAAGGTGAATCTTTTCCATGTAGTAGCGGCTTCAGCCGCTGGGAACGACTGAAGTCGTCACTACATGGCACAAAAATCAAGTTTGACGAGGTAGTACTGCATGAGGTTGGTAAATAAGTCACCCTCTTTTCAGGATCGCGGCGGTCTCTGCCATCACAGCGAAGACCTGTTCCGCGATCTCGATAGTGGTGGAACCCAGTCCGCAGGCGGGGGTGATGAGACTGTGGGCAGAGAGTTCGTCTGCGGTGATGCGGATGCCGCGCGTGGATGCTTTTTCGGCGATGAGTTGGATTCCGTCTCGCATCCGCTTCGCAAGGGACGCGGGACTCTCGCTCCGAATCCGTCCATCGTTCGGGACGATTCCCCAGCAGACCGCGCCGCCTCGGTCCAGGAAGAGGCGGAGTTCGGCGGGGTAAAGCGCCAGGTTTCCGAGAAATTCATATGCGTCCAGGTTCAGGATGTCGGCGCGCGATTCGAGCAGGATGCTCCAGTCCGTGTTGCCGCAACAGTGGACTCCCACCAGCGCGCCCTCGCCATGAACCGCGTCGTAGACCTCGTTCAGGTATCCCAACGCCTGCTCGCGGCTGAGGCTGATGAAGGCCGAACCGAACGAAGCCATATACGGCTCGTCCACGAACAGGATGACATTTTCGCTGACCGTTTTCAATTGGCGAATCTGCCAGCGCGCGTTCATGGACATATTCTTCACCAGCGCGTCGGCCAGCGTTTCATTATAAAGACTCGCCCGCAGATCCTGGTCGGTGACCGTGAGTCCGAAACTGATTGGCCCCATCACCTGTCCTTTGATGGCTGAGACGGGGTTTGGTCTGTGTTCGTCCAATAACGCGAAAAAGCCGAGCGCACAATTGGGAGTCAGGGCGAAGTGATCGAGGTCATCGTCGATTACGGATTGGTAGAAGGCTTCGAGTTGCGCGTCGAAGTCTGCCGCGTCGGTGTGCATGATGGCCTTCTCTTTTTCTGCATCCACGAACGCGCCTGGGAGGGTGGCGGCGTATTGAGTGTAGATGTTTTCAAGGTAGTTACGGCGCGGCAGTTGCAGCCAGCAGGGAATATCCAGCAGGGAGGCGAGGCGGTGGGTGAGGTCAACCGGGTCTTTATGCGGCACAGAGCCGACGTGGGTGGTGAGGAAGTGGAAGTCCGTCATGATTTGATTGTATCATCTACGGCTTTTGCATGAGGGCAAAAGTTATAGTAAGATAGCGGTATGAGCGCTTTACCTGTCCCGCCTGCCATTGCAAAAATCGCGCCCGACGGCAACCTGACCCCGCGTCAACTGCGGAGGTTTATGATTGAGATGGTTAAACGCCGAATCAAACCCGGCACAGGCAGCGGCCACGACTTTTTGCGGAGGAGAACGGCTATGAATCCATGGCCTGATTTACGTCCCATCTTGAAAGGGATTCAATGGGCGCTGATTGGTGGTGTCGCAACGCGCGCGTACATGGCTGAACGCCTGACGAAGGATATGGATATCATAGTCCATGAGCGGGATGGAGAGGTTACTGTCAAAAAACTTCAACAGGCGGGGTATCACATCGTTTCCCAGTTGACAGTGCCGGGCTATTTAATGCTTGCCCCGGATGGAACAGAATTGGATGTGCTTTTTGGCAAGTATCGCTGGTTGAAAGATGCCCTGGCCCACCCCAAAGAAGACCCCGCGGGATATCCTGTCGTTGCCATGCCGTATCTTATCATTTTGAAATTGGCGGCCCAACGTCCGCAGGATTGGGCGGATGTTTCGCGCATGTTAGGATGGGCGTCTGACGAAGATTTAGATGAGGTGCGAGCCGCAGTAAAAAAATACTCCCCCGAAGATGTCGAAGACCTTGAATCGCTTATCTACCTCGGCAAAAAGGAACAAGAAATCCCGCCGCCTGAGGTTGATGAAGAGAGATAATCAAAACCTCCGAGATGTTTAGAAATCTCGGAGGTTTTTTTACTGCTCTCTACTCCCTATTCATCTTACTTGTGCAAATTTCTCGCCGCGACGAAACTCAGCCCCGCCTTGGTCAGGTCCCAGGCGGTGTGATTGGCGGCCGCGACCTTGTTGAGGAAGTTGATGCGCAGGTTATCCCAGTCGCCGCTTTCGATGACTTCCTTCTTCTCGCGGAAGTAGTCGAGGATGT